>JARRKU010000101.1:0-19416 GCA_037387725.1 Desulfobacteraceae bacterium | reverse complement strand
CCTAAGGATGAATCCGCAAAAAATCAATTTCCCCTCCCGTTACAACCAAACCTTTGCCATTGCCTCCCCACCCAAGCCATGATATGCAGCGTCATCATCGGGGCGTGGCGCAGTCTGGTAGCGCACCTGCTTTGGGAGCAGGGGGCCGGAGGTTCAAATCCTCTCGCCCCGACCAATTAAATCAAGTACTTAGGCCGACTCTATGTTGTAGGTTCTCTCGAATCGTGTCACTGACACCACGAACGATGGCAATATGTACATCGAACGTTGTCAATGTCTAAATATCGTATCACTTAATAGGTCATTTTTGGCTGCCCATAAGATAGTGAATGGGCACTGCATGCAGGTTCTTTTCAAACGGGACAACATCGTTTCCCGTATAAATGAGCAATCCGCGAACGAACTTTTTCTTCAAATGCTCCTTTAAAATCCTTAAGCCCGTAAAATCCTTGGAGGAGGGTGTGGCGGAGAGCTTAACCTCGATCCCGATGATTTGCCCCTGACCATCCTCAACCACGATGTCCACTTCTTGTCCGTTGCTTGATCGGAAATGATAGAGGCGCACCGATTTTTGAGACCAGGATGCATGCTTGAACAGCTCCAGGGCAACAAAATTTTCAAAGAGCCTTCCGACGATTTCACCTCCCTGTTGCACTCCTGTTTTATCAATTCCCAGTAGCGAACAAGCCAATCCGGTATCGACCATCATCAGTTTGGGCGACTTGACGAGTCGTTTGCCAAGATTGGTTGACCAGGCAGGAAGCTCCTGCACTAGAAAGGTGGTCTTCAAAAGGGCCAAATAGCGTGTCAGCGTACTGTTTGGAATTCCGCTGCTTCTCGATATTTCGGATTGGTTGTGCAGGGTGGCGACCCGTGAAGCAAGCAGTTTCAAGAGTCTGGGAACGGCCGCAAGATCCTGAATATGGGACAGTCCTCTGATGTCCCGATCAAGGATGGTGGATACATAAGAGTCGAACCAAGCCGTTCTGCGGCGAGGGCTTGACCGCTGAAAGGGCTCGGGAAAGCCGCCTGCAACCAGGTGGTCATTCAGGTCAAATTCCGGATCCTTGTTTAATGTTTGAATAATTTCCGGATTAAAGAATGCATCGATCAGGTTTTCTCCATCCCCGTTGATTTCTGCAACTGATAGCGGCCAAAGGGTCATTAATTCCATTCGACCCGCCAGCGCATCCGACACTTTCGGCACTGTCAATATATCCGCAGACCCGGTAAGGATATACCGGCCAGGGTGTCTATGCCGGTCTACATCTTCTTTAATTGATAGTAACAGATCTGGTATTCGTTGCGCTTCATCGATGACAACAGGTTTTTCGATACCAGCAATGAAGCCGGATGGATCTGTACCTGCAGCAGACAGAATACCAGCCGTATCGAGTGTCACATAATCAGCAGGATAGGGACCATCGGCGATCATCTGAACAAGCGTGCTTTTGCCCGTTTGTCTTGCGCCTCGTAAAAAGATGACGGGCGTATCCAATAGAGCTTCGAGAATGTTGTCCAAAATAAATCGCCGATACATGGTTATATTTTTGCCATCTCGTGGTAAATATGTCAATATCATTCGGGCTCTTTTTGTATATCGTCTCAACAGACAACCGTTTGATCAGATTATCAATCCGTATAAATCTAACTTTCGGCAAAGAAATGATGTATTGATTTGGGTACTAATGCATCGAAATCATAAGACAAGTTTTAAGTTGAGAACTATTGATTTTGCGATAGGATTGATAATGTATGGCAAATAGTAAAAAAGGCATTTAATAACGAGGCTGATCAATATCTGTAATTCGATCTTTTCGTGATTTATTACCCAAGTTATGTAATTTTAAATATATTTTAATAACAGTATGTTAAAATTAATTTTGGGAAAATGACAAATGATCGTGTAATTTTACAGGTTATTGACAAAATTCGTTGTGGGTCATTGCCATTTTTCGTTGTGAGTGCGTGAATATTGTCTATAATTTCAATACCCCCATTGACACGATTCGAGAGAGCCTACAATGAGTCGGCCTTTTCAATTGCCTCCGAACGACCTCACATGCCCCTACAAGCAGGCAGACTATTTTAGAAAATTGTATTGGGAGCGGCAACTATCTCCTCTTTAGGCAGTTCTATGGTTTGGTCAAGGAACGGTTTGATTTGATAACAACTTTTCAACGTATCGCCGAAGTATGCGCATTTGAAATCCTTTGATGCCCCTTTACGCACCGAAAAAGGAGCGTCTGTCGACGGGAATGCAAAAATGTACCAAAAACGGGAATGAAAAGTGTACCACCTTCCCATAGACGGATCATGGTAAAATCCTCCTGTAAAGGAGGGCAAGGCCATGATTTCAGGGGAGCGTTTCATGGACATTTTGGCATTGCGTCGGCAAGGGTTCAGCTTGAGGGAGATTTCCGGCAAGCTGGGGATTCACCGCACAACCGTAACAAAATACGTCAATCAGGGACAAGCGCCCAAATACACTAAAGTTAAGCGAAAAGGTTCGATTTTAGATCCGTACGTTCAGCTGATCGATGAGTGGTTGTCCCAGGACAACTACCGGGCCAGCTGGATCTATCATCAAATCCAAAACCTTGGCTACCCCGGCGGCTACGACACGGTCAAAAACCATGTGCGCAAGGTCAAAAAGCGCTACCAGCGAAAGGCCTTTATTCGTTTTGAGACCGTTCCAGGCCTGCAGGGCCAGATGGATTGGGCCGATTTTCAGGTAACAGCGCCTGCCGGTAAGATCACCACGTTGTACCTGTTTTTGCTGGTGCTGGGATTTTCCCGGGCCATGTATGCTGAGCTTGTGCCCCGCTGCACCTTGCAGTTTTTCATGGATGTACATATTCGCGCTTTTCACTACCTGGGCGGCGTGCCGCTGGAAGTGCTCTATGACAACATGAAGCACGTGGTCCTCGGGAGAAGCCACAACAAGGCTATTTTTAACGTCGAGTTCGATCACTTTGCCCGCCACTACGCCTTTAAACCGGTGGTCTGCCCTCCATACAGCCCGCATGTCAAAGGCAAGGTGGAGCGGCCGGTAGATTATATCAGAGAGAGCTTTTGGCGCGGCTACCGCTTTACCACCATCGAGCAGGCCAACAACGATCTGCATCAATGGCTCAACCAGACAGCCAACCGTAGGAGACATGGTACCCATCGCCAGGCTGTCGATGTGCGCTGGCAACAAGAGCTTGGCTGCTTGACCCCGTGTCCGGCCGCCGACTGTGACACCGCCATCAAGGTCTACCGCAAGGTCTATAAAGACTGCATGATCTCTTACAATGCCAGCCTTTACCAGGTGCCGCCGGACGTGGTGGGCAAACAGATCCTACTAAAAGTCAAAGACGACGTCATCCGCTTTTACGACGATGACCGGCTGCTTGCCACCTACAGCGTTGCTGCTCAAAAGGGAACTTGGACCACTGATCCGACAATCACCGGACAGATTTTTCAATACCGTCAGATGCAGCAGCGCCAGCGTCCATACGGCCGGATCAAGGCCAGGGCCACCCGCGGGCTGGTCAATGGCAGCTTATTCCCCCAGGTGCACTGCCGGCCTCTTTCGGTCTATGACCAGTTTGCCCAAGGAGGTGGCCCATGGACCAACTGATTACCGATCGGCTGCAAGACAACTTAAGTCGTTTAAAACTCACCCAGGCCGCCGAGGTGTTGGACGCGGTATTGAAAAAGGCCGAAGCCGGCAAGATATCGTACATGTCCTTTCTCGACCACCTGCTCGAAGAAGAAGTAGCCGCCAAGGAAAAACGCCGGGTGCAGACCGCCATGAAAACCGCAGGGCTGCCGTGTGCCAAGACCATCGAACAATACGATTTTAGCTTTCATCCCAACCTGAATAAAAAAGAGGTGATGAGCCTGTTCGACCTGGACTTTATCCGCAACCATGAAAATGCGATTTTCTTAGGGCCGCCGGGGGTCGGGAAGACACATCTGGCCATCGCCCTGGCCACCAAGGCCTGTTGCCATGGCTATAAGGTCTATTTTACCACCATGGACACGCTGATGCGCAAACTCAAAGAACCCCAGTCCAAGCACAAGGCGTATCTGACCTCTTCGCTGGTGGTGGTCGACGAGGTGGGCTATCTACCCATCGACAGTCGCGAGGCGTATTTGTTCTTCCAGTTTGTCTCTTATCGTTACGAGAAAAGCTCGACCATCATCACCTCAAATAAGAGCTTTGGCGACTGGCAGGAGCTGTTCGGCGACCAGGTGATCGCAACGGCCATCCTGGATAGGCTGCTCCACCACTGCAAGGTGGTCAACATCAAAGGCCACAGCTACCGGCTGCGCAAGCACCAGATTGGAAAGACCAGTGTGCCTAAAACCGAATAACCCATCGTGCGGTCTCGGGCAGCCGGGGTCGGGGGGATCTTTGGGGGATCCCCCCGATCCGACTGCAGACCGTGCTAAATCGAACTATTTAACCTGGGAGTGGTACACTTTTCATTCCCATTGACAGCGTCCCCTTTATGCCCTGTAGTGAAGAGATTGCCGGGCATCTGCAGCGCCAACTGACCCGGTTCGGTCCACCGCTGTTTATCAAATGCGATAGTGCCGGGAACCTGAACCATCGGGCGGTGAACGATCTATTGCAAGAGTTGATGGTAATTGCGATCAACAGTCCCTGCTACAGCCCCGGCTACAAAGGCGCTATAGAACATAGCGTCGGTGAGTTGAAAAATTGGCTGGGCAAGTTCAAAGCTGCAGCCAAATCGGTCACGGAGCAGACATTGCTGGTGGAAAACGCTGCCCACGGCCTAAATCACAGGCCTCGACGCTGCCTGTACGGGAAAAATGCCTGTAGTTCTTATTTTGGTTCATCGCGTTTGCGCTACAACAAGCGCAAAAGAAAGGAGGTATATGATTGGATCTGCGATCTGGCCGTTGACTTATCCGTGCGCTGCGGTAAGAAGAAAATTGATCCTTCAGCATGGAGAATCGCCGCCCGCAAGTGGATGGAAAAACATCGGCTGATCGCCATCGTTAAACCGGCAAAAGTGTTGCCCCATTTTCTTTGAGAAAAGGGCCATAATTTGTGATGTCGCACACTGTTACGAGTGTCCCTACTAGTGTCCTAGTGCATCCTATTTTCTGTTTTGCACTTGCATATAATAAACCTTTGTGCTAGATACACCGAACATTCTCCACATACCACCATTTTTGCACCGCAACAATTCCTGTACCTGGTATTTTTCGTCAAGTATTCGTTGTATTAAAAAAATAACGGCAAAACGAATATAACTCTCACTTGTCCAAATTTTAAGCGGTTGCAAACTTCTAATGCGTTAAGAAACTAAAAACCGAAGGGAGTTTTTATGCAAATGAAGATTAGTGCCCATGGGTCTCAAGTTTCTGCTATGGCTAGCTATAAAACGCTTAGGGTGTATTTGAGAGATTGTGTCGGCGCTATTCACAATTGGAAGTTTGACATTGATCCGGGATTTTGCCTGCAAGACAATGCCGTAACATTACAATATTCATGGTTTGTAACCGAATGGTTTTATCTTGACTCCTCAAATATAGAGTGGGCGTATAATTTATATACACTTCAAGAAAATGAAATGCGCATAGAAATAGAAGGAAATACACTTTCCCGCAAACCGGTTGTAGCACGGCTAACTTATTATGAGCCTAAAAAGAATGCAAAAGTATTAGTAGATCAAGCCATACAGGTAAGGGCAGGTGTTCAATTTTTTAAGTTAAGTGTTTTGGGTCGAGTAAGAAATTTAGAGAGGATAACCGACATAGTCTCAAAGAGCATAATACACAATTTATAAAGGAGCAAACCATGGATGCAGTAAACGCAAATTCTAGCAAAACAGAATCGAACGTTTGTCTTCGGTATAGCCATTTCAACGATTGCACAAATAGGATTATTTGCTTTTATGATCGTAAAAGAATTTAAGGTTAAATCATTGGCTGTAAGAGCACTTTTGAATATAGCCGTGTTTGCGGGCTTTATGCTCTGCATGCATTTGCCCGGTCCCGACATTTTCCGTTTCATGGACAAATAGCCACTAAACATTAAGTCAAACAAAAAAGCTCAACCATTATTACTATTATGATTACAGGATGTAGGGTGAGAGATCGTCCCAAAGAGTTATGTTCAAGAGTTGTGTATGGAAAAGTTAGGCGGCGATCCGATTTCCCTTAATTCCATTCACAAATTTGACTCCTCTTATTACTTCTGCCAGACGTTCCAGACGATGTAAACGTATCCATCCTTCTTCCGCGCATTGGCATAATTTAAACGCCATCGTTATAACCGCGTTCGCAGAAAAATAGCCTCGTAGGGCACTATGGACGTCCATAAGCATATAAGTATCTATAAGAGCTCCTCGATGTCCAATTCGTTCTCCATTGCGATTTGCTCGCCGCGCTTTACGGATATGCTCACAGCTGGCTGGGTCATGCCCGTGGTTTTGGCCAATTCTGTTGCGGTCATGCCCAACTCCCTCACTGCCCAGTAAAACAGCAAACTTCTGGCTTTGACCCTTGTGGGATAGCGACCGGGGGCCAGCAATTCTTCAGCTTTCAGGTCATACATTTTGCCGACATGACCGACCAGGGTGTCAAAATCGATACCCTTGGCAGCTATCCGGTACCTTCGTTCGTATTTCTCTTTGCACTTTGACAGCACGTTTAGAACAAAATCGCTATCGCCCAGTATGCGTTCATCGCCTTTGACGCGTAAGCCGTCTTTGACAAGCGCCCTGGCAGCTTTCCAGCCCCCGATGCTGCGAATCAAACCGCCGCCGACAAGATCCGGCCGGCGGCCGTCTTCGATCCCTTGCTTGACAAATTTTCGATATCGACGCCTTGCGGTGGGGCGTTGTTCAGCAAACATGGCCAGAACGTACTGGGTATCCTGCCATTCGACTTCCTTGCGACCCAACAATGCCGCATGTCCCGTGTAGGCATAGGCATCCAGCGCCCTTAAATCCGGAACGATTTTGGCACGAAGTGGGTTGAGATGGATATAACGGGTTAATTCAAGTAGATAGATATCTTCCTGGCATAGGATTGATTTGTAACGGTTTTGAAATAGCTGGCCATGTCGGCGGTGCCTCCGGTTGAAGGCCATTGCATAACCAGTCAGCAGTCGACGCATCAGAGTAGACAAAGGGACGATGGCTGTGCGGATCAGCAGATGCACATGATTGGTCATCAACGCCCAGGCAAAACATGGCGTTTCCGATGCGGTAAAAATCGAACCTGCTCGCTCTAAAAACGCACTCCGATCAACATTGTCCTTGAAAATTGCCTTGCGCTCAATACCGCGAACGATCACATGATGCAATGCTCCGGGAGCATCTATCCTGGCTTTTCGTGGCATATCGCAACCTTACTACGATAAATGAAAAATACAAGCATACTTATATATTAATGGACGTCCCTAGTGCTCTCCCAATACCAGCTATCGTCAATGAATCCAATTGGGTCGATCTTTCATCCACTCTTTAATGGCTTGCCGCAACCATGCCTCCATGCCGTCTTCAATGTAGAACCGAGGCGACAACAGGTTGTCATCAGAAGATAATTTTCCAACCCGCTTGGCGAGGCAGGATAGATCGGTGTCTGGATAGATGCGAATGCCAATCGTCACTTTAACCATTTCCAGGCCAAGCGAATCGACAAATTGGAGGCTTTCCATCACGGTTTGCCTGGTTTCTCCGGGACCGCCCAACAGCAAAAACCCCATCCGACGGATGCCGTACTTCTTCAGCAGGTTCGATGCATGGCGCACATCTTCCGATAGAAACCGCTTGTTCATCTTTTGCAGGATGGTGTCCGATCCGCTCTCCATCC
Organism: Desulfobacteraceae bacterium; assembly: GCA_037387725.1. Taxonomy (GTDB): domain Bacteria; phylum Desulfobacterota; class Desulfobacteria; order Desulfobacterales; family Desulfosarcinaceae; genus JARRKU01. Next base: position 11,574 of record JARRKU010000101.1, on the reverse strand, counting down.
CGAGGCTGACCTCGACGCAGCCGGACTTGGCCATCTTAGCTACCAGTTCTTCGTTCACCCTACCAGGATAGAGGATACACCTCCAAGAAATAAGCAACCCCGCGTCAATCATGCGGTCGCAAAGGTCGATGGCATACCCTTTCGGCAGGTTGAAGGTGTTGTCCACAAAAAAGAAATGATCGAACCCGGCAGACGCATATTGAGTCAGGGCATCGATGACAGGTTGCACAGATCGTTTCCGGGTGCGGTTGCCTTCGATCAGTGCGGTCGAACAGTAACTGCAATTGAGCGGACAGCCTCTGCGGGTTTGAAAGGGCAGCCAGATGATCTCATCACTGGCAGGTGTCAACGAGGTCAGGTGTTTGTCCGCTTCGGGGAATAGAAACCGGTCGAGTTGGTTGTTGACCTCAGGAGTGTTGGCGATGTGCTGGGCGGCATGATGCAAGCCGGGGATGGTCGATAGGTCCTCGCCTTTTCCGATATTGTCCAAAAGCGTGACAAACGATTGTTCTCCCTCTCCCTGGATACCCATATCGGCTCCCAGATAGGCCAGAACATATTCTGGAAACATGCTGTACCCGGCACCCCCGAGCACAATGCTGGCCTTGGAATTCTGCCTGCAAGTGGCCATCACCTGTTTCACCGGTTCCAGAAGAAATCTGGGGTTTAGAGAGACCTGATCATCGATGTTTCGGACGGATATACCGATGATATCCGGTTGAATCATGCGGATACGCGCTGCCAAGGATGCCAGGGCCTCAGCTTCGGCCATCAGATTGATCTGAGACACCTCGTGTCCTGCATCCTCGGCGGCCCTGGCGATAAAGGCCATACCCAGGGGAAGCACCGGCATGTTGATCTGTTCCGTGTTGGCGGATATCAAAAGAACTTTCATATCAAGGCACCATGGCAAACGCTCGTGAGGTCATTTTTGAATTACGACCTCTCCGGTCCTTTCAAGCTTAAACACCGTGCGATTGATATGATCCGGGCAACAGATGTAAGCTTCGTCGGGATTCTTCTCCCACGGGAAGCTGCCGCCGTATCTCAACACCTGGATGGCCGGATTGATCGCATTGAATGCACTGATGCACATACCGGCAGGCGTGGTTCGCTCGATGATAAATTCCTTGCCGGGCCGGTTGCCCAATGGACACTTGCCAGCCACCGAGTCCACGGTAACCTTTATTCTGGAGTAGTTCATTTGCGCCATGACCCTTCCTTCCTGTTTAATTGCGTTGGTCAATCCAAACGGTGGCGGGCGGGCTCCGATGACAGGATCCAAAGCCGTGCTCCCGCCAGATCAGATTAGCGCTCCCTACAGGGCGAGTCAACGCGTTGCGTCCGATGGCCATCTACCTGCAAAATTCATCAATCCAGAAAGATGGGCCTATTTCGCTGGCGCTCAATACCGCGAACGATCACATGATGCAATGCTCCGGGAGCATCTATCCTGGCTTTTCGTGGCATATCGCAACCTTACTACGATAAATGAGAAAATACAAGTATGCTTATATATTTATGGACGTCCCTAGTGCTCTTACTTTGCTGCCCCCTTTCATCATACCGAGCGAAACGGTAAGGTCGCTGCCATTTTCCTTGTCGCTGTCCGATCCTTCATGTACATTATTATCAGTCGGATGGCTCGACCTCGAAATCACGATGGATTCCATCGACATCCGGATCGAATACATCGGTCTCGACGATACCTTGACCCGTGCCTATCAAGGGCCTTTGCCCCTTCCAGTGTTCTAATCCGTCTGCCGATCTTCTTGTAAGTTTAGACGCTCATGGAAGTAACGGTGGGATTCAAACCAATATGAACGTCAACGCCAATAAAGGGGGAGGCCACGGCACAAAGGATTTGCCAAAGACCTTTAAACAAATTGTCATACAATACCCGAAGGTTTGGGAAGCCCATGAACAGTTAGCCAAGCCATCTGCGCCCAGCAGGACCCCCGGACCGCAAGCCCCGTGACCTGATCAAGATCGGCATCTGCGCAGGGGCCTGGCTTGAAACCGCCACCAAGCGCCATGCCTCGATGGGCAAGGAGAACGGCGCCTCCGATGAGGAGATCTACCCGTCGGTGCTGATGGCCATGACAACCTGCGGGCATCCCAAGGCGACAGCCGGTTGGAAATGGGTCAATGCCGCTATCGAGGGCGCGTAGACATGTCGGGGCTAAGGGCGAATAAAGGATTGAGCCATGTTTTTTTCGTTGGTACTCATAGGAGCGATTGCGTTGGGGATCCAGGCAATTATCGGACTGGGTTTTTTTGCTACGTGCATCGCAGAGCGTGAAACCCGGGCATCTGTCTATGCGTTTGTCCAATTCGCCCTGATGGCTGCCGTGCTGGTGATCTACCTGGTCCTGGCGCGCAGCGGATTTTTTTATCAGCCCCTTGGCGGTAAAGTACTCATTCTATTGATTTGCGTCGGTCTGGTGGGCCTTTTCCTTGTCATGCGGCGTGAACCCAACCCGCGTGCGAAAGACGGCAGCCAGGGCTATGTGGTCGGAAAGGTCCGGCGCTTCGACGAAAGGGACCTGGTCTTTGCCCGCAACAGGACCCTGCGTCCCGGCACGCAGCAGTACACAGCCTATTATGAGATGCATCCGGAGCGTGAAGCACATGATGCCCAAAGAAGACAAAAGGGCGGCCCCGTCGGCCCGGTGGGCAAAATCGACTATCCCGACTCGGGCTTTGAAGTGGCCATGGCTGCCGCCTGTCTGAGCATTCCCCACTATTTGTCTCGCCCCCGCATGGTAACGCCCGGTGTCCATCCCATGGCTAAGCAGTATGTAAAATTCGATTCGCCTGCTGGCGCCCGGGAAAACACACGCCGGATCAAAGGATTTGCCAAAAAACTGGGCGCCGACATGGTGGGGGTGGCCAGGATCAATCCCAATTGGATCTATTCCCACCGCGGTGAGATATTCAATGAGAATTGGGAAGATTGGGGACGGCCCATGGAATTGGAACACACGCACGCCGTGGTTTTTGCCGAAGAGATGGACTGGGACCTGACTATGACGGGGCCGCACACGCCCACCCTGATCGAAAGCATGCGCAACTACGCCAAAGGCGCCTTTATATCCACCCAGCTGGCGGCCTTCATTGCAAACCTGGGTCACTCCGCCACCGCCAACCATCTTCGCCACTACGAGCTGATCCTGCCTGCGGTGGCAGTGGACGCCGGGTTGGGCGAACTCAGCCGGATGGGCTATTTGCTGACCAAGGCGTTTGGTCCGCGCATCCGGTTGAGTGCGGTGACCACCGACATGCCCTTGGTGGCCGACAAGCCGGTCGATCTGGGCATCCAGAGCTTTTGTGCGGTATGTAAAAAGTGTGCCGTATGTTGCCCTTCTCAATCGATCCCCGAAGCGGATGACCCCAAAGAGGTCAACGGCACGTTGCGCTGGAAGCTGAACGAGGAGACCTGTTTTGACCATTGGGCCAAGGTCGGCACCGATTGCAACGTCTGCATGCGCGTTTGCCCCTGGAGCCACGCCCGAACCTGGCCCCATCGGTTGATTGTTTACCTGACCCAACGCAATCGACTCAATCAACGATTGTTCACCCTGCTGGATGATATCTTTTATGGTTACAAACCCAAAGCCAAGAAGTACAACGGTGATTGGGCCGGATATTGAATTTACAAAGGGTATGTGGGGGCGGTATTTGACGTACGTCAAATATGAAGTTTCTCTTAAATGATGGTGGAATTTTTCAGAAAATTGATAAAATTCGCTATCGGCCGTTGTCCAGGGTCTTCCGATAGGCTGCTACAGGCAGCAATCGCCATTGGTCTGCCGCTTGCAGCTCCAGCACGCGGTCATGAAACTCAAGGATGCTGCGGCGATGGCCCACGCTGATATAGTGAATGCCAGTGGCCTGAAGCTGCCGGTAGAGGTTGGCCTCGTTTTCCACGTCCAGGGCACTGGTGGCCTCATCCAGGACGGCATACCCGGGCCGGTTGACCAGCAGCCGGGCGAACGCCAGCCGCTGTTGTTCGCCCAGAGAGAGCACATCAGCCCAGTCCAGCACGACATCGAACCCCCCCACCCGTTCGGGCAAATCGTCCAGTCGCACGACATTGAGAATTTGTCGGAGCCGCTCGTCCGGAATCCGGTTTTTTGTTCGTGGATAAAGGAGTTGCTGCCGCAATGAACCCAACAGCATGTAAGGCCGCTGGGGCAGGAAGAAAATGTCATCCAGGGGCGGCCGTTTGACCACTCCACCTCCCTGGGTCCATAATCCGGCGATGGCCCGGAGCAGCGAACTTTTGCCCACGCCGCTCTGGCCCACCACCAAGAGGTTGGCCTGACCGTCCGGGGCCACGGTGAGGTCCTGAATCAGCGTGCGTTGGCGGTTGGGCGTCATCAAGGTAACCCTGTCTAAGGCAAAACCATCGGCCTCTTCGGAGGCGATGCCGGCTTGGGCCGGCCGGTCCGGCGCCACTGCGTCCGCGAAAGCGGAAAGCCGCTGTACCCCTGCGGCGAAATTGGTGATGGGTTCGATCTGCGAGACGATTAAGGAAAGCGCGGCGTAGACCTGGGCAAAGGCAAAATTGGCCTGCACCATGTCGCCGTATTCAATCTTGCCGCGGAAATATTGGGGGAACAGGACCAGAAACGGCAGGACTACCGGCAGGTAGCGGTAGGCTGTGGTGAAAAAAGAAAGGTTGCGCTGCCAGCCGATGAGCAGGCTAAAGTTCTTCAGAACGTTGCGGAAGCGACCGTTAATTTGTTCGATTTCGGGCTTTTCGCCCTGATAGAAAGCGATGGATTCGGTGTTGTCGCGCACGTGGACCAGAGCGTAACGAAAATCAGCCTCATAGCGCAACTGGTTGAAGTTCAGGCGAACAAGGCGCCGACCGATTAGGGCGGTAAGCCCGGTGCCCACCAAAGAGTAGCCCAGCACCACCGCCACCAACAAGGCGGATTTGGACCATAAGATACCGGAAAAGGAGACCAGGTCCATCACCGAGCCCAGCAGGATAAGCAGGAACTGCAGCGATGTGCGGGTAAACGACCGGATGTCCTCCATGATCCGCTGGTCGGGGTTGTCGATCTCACCCCGCGTCTCGATTTCGTAGTAGTTGCGGTTATTGAAGTAGTTGCCCATGAAGTCTCCGGTCAGCCATTCGCGCCAGCGCAAGCCCATATATTCCTGAACATAACTGTACAGGGCCACGACAGGGATTCCCACGGTAAAGCCACCGAAGTAGACGGCAACGAATAGATAGGCCAGATCCTGGTTCTTTTTCACTAAAGCATTGGTGAAGTAATTTCCGATGTAGCTGAAGGCAACGTTGATGCCGGTGACCGCCAGAGACAGAAGCAGGACAATGGCCAGCAGTGTCCAGGCCTGCCGCCGGGTACGCAGATGGCGACCGTAAAAACTGAATACCACGGTCGGAACGATCAGTGCGGCGGCCACCAGCCACTTGGCCTTGGAGTGCAGAATCTTCATGATCAAGGTTACCAGCCCGCCGGCGATCCTGGTGGTCAAGGACGGCGTAAAGTGATGGACAGCCAGCGTAAGGCCGCCAACTAGAAGGCAGAGCAGGCCGAAGAGAAATACCAGCAACATTACCATCAGCAGCAGTGTCACCAGCCCACCATGGTGAATACCGGGGAAGAAGTAGGGTTGGGCTATGGTCACAAAGCTTTTCCAGAGCGAGGGTGTGTTGGGGTGTTGGTTTGTGGACTTCATGCGTCTTTCCCTGTTTCGATGGTTATCGCCATGCCGTGGATGCGCAGCCAAAGGAGGGGTAACCTTGATGAGATGATTTCAATCCGGGTGAAATGCGCCCTATTACAACGGCAATGATTCTATCACTGACCTGGATTTCCAGCCATGGGCCGGAAATCCTATCCATCCGCTTTTCGGGGAGTCATTGACTCAAGACCAGAACCAAGGCGGGCGCCAAATTTCAACCAGAAGAATAGCTTGCTATTTCAAGGGTCCAAATCTGGCGCCCGACAAGTTCAAATCTCCCTTTTACCGGGTAGCAGGCCTTTGTCCAGGCACACCGAACCTTTACACCTTCCGTACAGGACATCAGGACATGGCACGTTCGCTCTTGAGTTTTGGAGTGATCAGGTCTTTGTGCGCCACGATCTTGATGGCGTCGACGTGAATAGTCGGGAAATCTCTACCGTTATAAACATCACCGGTGACTGTAACAGTGTCCCCGACGTAGGGCTTCAGATTTTTTCCAAGAACAATATATTCAGTGGTGTCATCCAACAGACAATAATTATCGCCGTTTTTCATCACAGTGGCTTCGATAGTCCTTTCCGTTGCCGCAGCGCTGCCCACCAAATACAATAGAATCCCAAGGATCGTTATTACGAGTGTCATTTTTAGGTTCTTCATTTTTGCCTCCTTTTGATTGATATAATAAGAACAGACGCTCACCGTTTCTGCATTGAATCTAATGCCCGGCCAATGGGATGGGTATGATATTCTGTCTGAATTGCGCGTAGGCGGGTGTCGCAATTGTTTGTCCAAATCTGTCCTACAGCTCCGCATCCATAGGGACAGTAGATCTGAAAAGATCTTCGAACAGTGGGTGAAATAGATAAGTATCAAGGGGGGATCTGTGACAACCAAACCCCGAAATGGGGACTTATTTGCTATGGGGTAAGTCGCATCTGTCAAATGCCAAGATCAGTGCGGGCGGCATGCAAAATGGCATCATATATTTGGTAAATTCGATATTGTATAAATGGGACAGATCTGCCCTTGATCCTTTTGGGCCCTTTGCAAAGGAGGTTGTCTCTATCGGCTTATGTAGTTCCTCTCTTCCAGGTGCGGCTTTATGAACATCCTATTTGCGCTGATAGACAACTTCTCCGCCCACGATGGTGTAATCCACCCGTGTTGAAAGAAGGCGGTCTTCCGGAACCGTCATGATATCCTGGCTGAAGATGGTAAAGTCGGCCAACTTTCCGGTCTGGATGGAGCCTTGCTGCTTTTCTGCAAAACCGGCGTAAGCGGCTTGCAAGGTATAGGATGCAAGGGCCTGGTGGCGGGTCATCTTCTGGTCGGGCTCGTAGCCGCCCGGCGGCTGGCCGTCCAGCCGTTTACGGGTGACGGATGCATAGAAATTGGCGATGGGATTGATGGGCTCCACCGGGGCATCGGTTCCGTTGACCACGACGGCGCCCGACTGCAGTAATTTTTGCCAGACGTAGGCGCCCTCTTCAATGCGTTTTTTGCCCAGCCGATCGATGGCCCATGGGCGGTCCGAGGAGAGATGAATGCCCTGCATGGAAGCAATGACGCCCAGACGCGCAAAACGCGGTATATCCGCTGGATCGATATGCTGGGCGTGTTCGATGCGAAAGCGATGATCTCTTCCGGCCTGGGGACTTTCTTTCAGGGCCCGCTCGAATTGATCGAGTACTTCCCGGTTGGCCCGGTCGCCGATGGCATGGACGCACAGCTGAAAGCCGTGTTCCAGGGCCGCAACCGCAGTTCGAAATACCGCTTCCATGGGGATGATCGCGTGGCCGGAATGGCCCGGCCGGTCGTCGTAGGGCGCCAGCAGCCACGCCCCCCGCGAGCCCAGCGCACCGTCGGCAAACAGCTTGATGCCGCGAATGGTCAGGAGGTTGTTGCCTTTTCCGATCCGGGGGCCGCGGGCATACCATTCGTCGAGCAGGGCCTTGTCCTTGCCGTCGATCATCACCCAGAGCCGCAGGCGCAGTCTGCCCTGGCGCAGATATTCTTCATATAGGTCAATGGCGGCCCGGTCGGAGGATGCATCGTAAAAGGTGGTGATGCCGTTGGCGATACTCTCTTCAATGGCCAGTTCGAGGGCCCGTCGTTGTTTTTGCGGGGTGGTGGCCGGGATATGCTTGCGGATCAGCGCTTGGGCTGACTCTGTGAAGATACCTGTGGGGCGGCCCTGCGGGTCTTTGATGATCTCGCCGCCCTTGGGAAACCGGGTCTGCGCGGTAATGCCGGCCACCTGCATGGCCCTGGCGTTGGCCAAGCCCGCATGGCCGCTGGCATGGGTCAGGTAGACTGGATTGTCGGGAGAGGCCGCGCTCAACGCCTGATGGGTCTGGAAGCCTTTGACCTGGGGATCGGGCGGCGGGTCCCACTTGCTTTGATGCCAGCCGCTGCCCAAAATCCACTCGCCAGGGGCCGCCTTTGCAGCGGCCGCCGCCACCATCTTTACGACCTGATCGTAGTTCCCGGCCTTGGAGAGATCCAGTTTCATGCGGGCGTGGCCCAAATAAAGAAGATGCGCGTGGCTTTCGATGAGACCGGGCGTCATGGCCCGGCCCTCGAGGTCGATGATTTTGGTCGATGGACCGGTCCATTGGTCGGCCGCCGATGGAGCGCCCACATAGGCGATACGGTCACCCGTCACCGCAACCATCCGGGCCGTTGGCCGGCGTGCATTCATCGTATAAATGGTACCGTTCACAATGATCAGGTCGGCCGGCTTGGCGCCTGCATATGCCGGCACCATACCGACTATCAGACAGTATATGCTGAAGCCTAATATCTTGAGCTGGACGCTGAACATGGTCATCTCCATCCATTCCGGTTCGGGATCGCAAGGGATCGCCTGGTACTGGACCATCCAGCTGGCGATGTTATGTTATGAAAAATGCGCTATCAGGCCGTGCTTTTCAAAAGAATGGCATTTGAAACGTGTGGCGCTTGACATGCCGGCCTTTCGAATCGTTGCGCTTTTACGCCATACAATGGGAATAGAATGGAGATTGTAAATGGCAGCGAGCGTAATATTAACCTGCGCAGCATTTTGTCGTTGCTGCCCGATTGACAGACAAGCATCGGTTCGGCATACTTTGACCCACAAAAATCAAGTTCTTATCTATCAAAGACCATCTGCGCCTGCTGGACGGCATCGGCGACATGGCGGCTGATCTCAAAGCGGCTGTCGGGGGGAAGACGATGAGGTCCAAAACATAAGAAAGGTGGCGAGGGCTTGAAAATCGCTGGGAGCGTTGAATGCATCCTGCGTCCCGCCGCCATACGAGGAGTACACCAATAGTGGACTTAATGGTACCATGAAGATCATCGATTCAACCGTTGTAAACAAAAGTAAATTCGTGACGGTGGTGGCGGTCAGGTATGAGGACAGCAAAGGCCATCCCAAAAACTGGCACATGGTGACGCGCCGTGAGCCGCCCAAATGCATCACCGGGGAGCTCCAGCGGCCGGATGCGGCGATCATCGTCCCCTACCACCGACGGGAAGACAAACTGGTGGTGATCAAGGAGTTCCGTGTTCCGGTGGGGGGCTACCAGTACGGCTTTCCAGCCGGGCTTCTGGATCCCGGGGAAGATCTTGCAACCGCCGCCGGCAGAGAGCTGCATGAAGAGACCGGTCTGGACCTGGTACGCATCTGCCGCCACAGCCCGGCCGTTTTTTCCTCGGCGGGGATTACGGACGAGGCCATTGCCATGGTATTTGCCGAGGTCGAGGGTACCCCCGGAACCCAGTGGAACGAGGATTCGGAGGATATCGAGGTCTTTTTGATGGATCGTGACGGGGTGCGGGACTTGCTGCGGCGCTGCGACATCGTTTTCGGCGCCAGGGCCTGGCTGGTTATGGATGCATTTGTGAGGATGGGTAAAGACTATCTGACCCAGCCTTAATAATGCCTGATAAACGGGCAGACGAGAACGATGATGTGAATTCAGAGCAAGGAGAACCCACCGCCAGCGGAAACGTTCCGGATCGCGCTGGAGCCGGGGCGCTGGCGGCCATCGGCGCCTTTGGCATATGGGCTTTTTTCCCGGTCTATTTCAATCAGTTCGGACCGGATGTGTCGCCTTGGGAAATTCTCCTGCATCGGGTGATCTGGGCAGAGGTATGTTTGCTTGGATTCATCTTGCTTTCCCGGCGGCTGGACCGGGTCCGTGCGTTGATGCGGCGGCCCGCAACGATGATGGCCCTGGCGGGCAGTGCGCTGGCCATCGGCGCCAATTGGGCCACCTTCATCTGGGCGGTCACCCACGGGGAGATCCTGCAGAGCAGCCTGGGCTACTATATCAATCCCCTGCTCAATGTTTTTCTCGGATACTGTTTTCTGAAAGAGCGGCTAAGGATGTTGCAGTGGCTGGCCGTGGCCATTGCCGCAACCGGGGTAGGGGTATCCGTGGCCGGGTATGGGGAGGTGCCCTGGCTGGCGCTGGTGCTGGCCGGCTGCTTCGGTTTGTACGGGCTGATCCGCAAACAGGTGGAGATCGACAGCATCACCGGGTTGATGGTGGAGGCTTTGCTGCTGGCGCCGGTGGCCGGTATCTGGCTGGCGCTGATGGTTTCCCGGGGCCAAGCCGTTTTTCTGCGGGCCGGTGCGCGCATCGACCTGCTGCTGATCGGGTCCGGGATTATCACCATTCTTCCGCTGCTGCTGTTCGCGGTGGCCGCCCGGCGGTTGCGGCTGGCTACCCTCGGCTTGCTGCAGTATATTGCTCCCACGGGTCATTTTCTGGTCGGGGTCTACCTGTACGAAGAACCGTTTACCTCAGCGGATGCCGTTACTTTTGGCTGTATCTGGACAGGACTGGCGATATATACGGCCGATCTGTGGTTGGGGCATCGTATTTACAAATAAACAATCCTTATGATGTGCAAAAAGGCGGGTAACGATGCACAGGTGCCGGCCTTGGTGGACTTGATTGTATCCTCTTCAGGGGTTTTACCTACCAAAAGACCCACCCGTATTTCCCATTGCAAGTTTTTCGGCGGTGGACATCTTAGCTGCGAATGCGAAACAAAAGCGAAGCATGAACGGGATGGCCAAAAATGTTTGTGCCGAAACAATCGACTTAAAGGGAGGACGACAAATGGTCAATCGCATCGACGAACTGCTCAAGCATGTGGAAGAAACCTATGGCGGCAAAATTCAACGCGGCGCCCGCCACTACCTTGAAGTGAACATTGCCGAACAAGCCCGCAAACTTGGGTTTGGGGATTTAGGGGAGAAGTATAAGACCGCATGTGCCATCATCCCCCTCAAAGCGCCCCAACACGGCATGAAGGTCCGCATCGACGGGCGCACATTCGTCAATTATGTCGAGTATGATTCCGGTATGGTCGTTCCTGGATACCTGGCCAGCGCTTCCGGCAGAAAGTTCCGGACCTTTGTCCCCAACGACAGCATGATCTGCAACTTTTGCTGAGCCTGGCAGCGGCCAAGCCGGCGCTTTGACGCCGAGGTCGTTGACCCCTCCGACATTTCAGGGCAAGGAGCAGCCGCCCGCTGCACGCGGTGAATTGAACCTATTACTTGACAGTTTTAACCAACCTGGTAACAGCAGATAATATCATGGCGAACCGAATAGAGATCGATGCGTCGGCTCCGGACTTTGAATTGGCCGATTTTACGGGCCGTTCGGTACGGCTGTCCGACTACCGTGACCAGCGCCACGTTGTGCTGGTCTTCAACCGGGGATTCACCTGACCTTTTTGCAGGCGGCACATGGCGCAGTTGCGCGATGAATATGACCGTTTTGCAGCCTATGGCAGTGAAATCATCGTTGTCGGGCCGGAGGGACCGGCGGCATTCAAGGCTTA
>JARRKU010000100.1:0-13683 GCA_037387725.1 Desulfobacteraceae bacterium | reverse complement strand
GACCCCGCTAAGAAAAAAGCTCAGAAGGCTGCCAAAGTTCAAGTACAGGGAGAGGGCGCCAACGGTGGGACCGGCACGGTTGCAGTTAAACCCCTAGCGGCGGTCAAAAAGACCGGTGGTGCCGACAAACCAAAAACGGTGGCAAAGGACGATAACATCCTGCAAAAGAGCATGCAGTTTTTGCGGGAGGTTAAGATTGAGCTGAAGAAGGTCACGTGGCCGACCCGAAAACAGACCATGGGTTCCACAGTGGTGGTGATTGTACTCGTTGCCATCATATCCCTGTTTCTCGGGCTGGTGGACTTGGGCTTGTCCAGTCTCGTTCGTGTCGTGCTCCCCTAAAGTCAGGAAGGTGACGCTTGGCGCTAAGATGGTATATCGTACATGTCTATTCGGGATTTGAGAACAAGGTAAAAGCCTCCTTGGAAGAGCGGATTTCCGCCTCGTCCCACCCGGAGAAATTCGGTGAAGTCCTGGTTCCCACCGAAGAGGTGGTCGAGCTGGTCAAGGGCAAGCGCCGCACTTCGGCGCGCAAGTTCTACCCGGGGTATATATTGGTGCGCGTCGACCTGGATGACGAGACCTGGCATATCGTGAACGACACAGCCAAGGTGACGGGTTTTTTGGGCGGCCGGGACAAGCCGGCCCCGCTGACAGACGAAGAGGCTGACCGCATCATCAATCGTATGGAGGCCGGCAAGGATAAGCCTCAGCCCAAATATTCCTTTGACGAAGGGGATGAAGTCCGCGTCATCGACGGCCCGTTTACCAATTTCAACGGCACGGTGGAGGAAGTGAACCAGGAAAAAGGCAAGATCAAAGTGCTGGTAAGTATTTTCGGACGCTCCACGCCGGTCGAATTGGACTTTGTCCAGGTGACCAAGCTTTAATTGTACTATCATTGTTAGGAGATAATTAAGAATCATGGCGAAAAAGGTATTGGCACAAATTAAGCTGCAAGTCGAGGCGGGTAAAGCGAATCCCTCGCCTCCTATCGGTCCGGCGCTGGGGCAACACGGCGTCAATATCATGGATTTTTGCAAGGCCTTTAACGCGCGCACGGCCAACGATGCCGGCATGATCATTCCCGTGGTGATTACGGTTTATCAGGATCGATCATTCACCTTTATCACCAAGACGCCGCCTGCCGCCGTCCTTTTGAAGAAAGCGGCCAAAGTCGCCAAAGGCGCAGGAGATCCGAAAAGGGACCGTGTGGGCAAGGTGACCCGTGCCCAAGTGGAAGAGATTGCCAAAATCAAGATGCCCGATCTCAATGCGAATGATTTGGATGCCGCCTGCCTCATTATCGCCGGTACGGCCCGCAGCATGGGGATCGAAGTCGTTTAAGGCCGTAGCATAATTTCAGGTCAAGGAGTAGGAAGCAAAATGCCGAAACGGGGTAAGAAATATTCAGAGTCCAGAAGCAATATCGATTCGCTGAAGCGACACGATGTCGCCGAAGCGGTCGAAACGGCCATAAAGTCGTCCTTTGCCAAGTTCGACGAGACCATCGACGTGGCAGTCCGCCTGGGCGTTGATCCACGCCACGCAGACCAGATGGTGCGGGGCACGGTGGTTCTGCCCAATGGTCTGGGCAAGGAGGTGAAGGTGCTCGTTTTCGCCAAGGGTGAGAAGGAGACCGAAGCCAAAGACGCCGGTGCCGACTTTGTGGGCAACGACGACATGGTCAAGAAAATTCAAGAAGGGTGGTTCGGGTTCGACAAGTGCGTGGCCACGCCGGATATGATGGGCACCGTAGGTAAACTAGGTAAGCTTCTGGGGCCTCGCGGTCTGATGCCCAATGCAAAAACCGGCACGGTTACCCCGGATGTGGCCAAAGCCATTGAAGAGCTCAAAGCAGGCAAGATCGATTTCCGTGTGGAAAAAGCCGGTATCGTTCATGCGCCCATGGGCAAGGTTTCTTTTGGCGTTGAGAAGATCGTTCAGAACCTCGCTGCTTTCCTGGAAACCATCATGCGACTGAAGCCGTCCTCCAGCAAGGGGACCTATCTCAAAACCATCGCGGTTTCGACCACCATGGGGCCAGGTATTAAAATCGACCCGAACCTGGCCAGGGATTTTCTCAAGTAGTTTTCCGGAGCGGATGTGTTGATGTCAGGGCGACAGGATGCGGGCCTGTCAAAGGTGGAAAATGGCAGGATACATTTCCGGGCCCTGAGTTCATAACCCATTAACCATTTTATCGACACTGTCAAAGACCGTAGGTTCACGGCGCCGGGACATGGCGCGTGTTTAATTGGCATCTGCCGACCTACCGAGACAGATTGGCGGCAAAGACAACGGATCGGCGCTTGTCGATGCGGCTTTGTCCCAGAAGATAGCTGATTTCGTTACATCCTTCGGTTATTTGCAGTGATGGAGGGAGGTGTTATTCAAGCTTTGAATCTCGAAAACAAAAAACAATTCGTCAAAGAGCTGAAAGAGCGTCTGGAAAAGAGCAGTGTGGTGATTCTCACCGACTACAAAGGTCTGGACGTGGGCGCCATGACAGAGCTGCGCGCCAAGTTGCGCGAAGCCCAGGTCGAGTACCAGGTCATCAAAAACACGATGTTGCGGCTGGCCTGTGACGGCACCGGTGTCGAGCCGATCAAGGAGCATTTCATCGGCCCCAGCGCTATCGCCATGAGCTATGAGGATCCGGTGGCGCCGGCCAAGGTTCTCACCGAGTTTGCCAAGGCCAATGACAAACTGGAGATCAAGATTGGTGTGCTGGACGGTAATGTACTGGATCTTTCTGCAATCAAGGCCCTTTCAGATCTGCCGTCCCGCGATCAATTGCTGGCCACGGTGCTTTCGGCCATGAATGCCGTGCCCACATCTCTGGTTACGGCTTTGAGCGATGTGCCGCGGCGCATGGTCAATGTGCTCAACGCCATCAAGGACCAGAAAGACGCGGCCTGATCACTGTAAATCAACCCGACACCTATATAAACGGATGTAATGTTTAGATTTTAATTCTGGAGGAACAAAAGAATGGCTGATATGACCAAACAAGATGTTATTGAATTTATTGCAAATATGACCGTCCTGGAGCTCTCGGAGATGGTCAAGGAATTGGAAGAGAAATTCGGCGTTTCCGCGGCGGCACCGGTGGCCATGATGGCGGCGGGCCCGGGCGGTGATGCCGGCGGCGCTGCGGCGGAAGAAAAGACTGAATTTGACGTTGTTCTGATCGCCCCCGGCGACAAGAAAATCGGCGTCATCAAAGAGGTCCGCGCAATCACCGGTCTGGGATTGAAAGAGGCCAAGGAACTGGTCGATTCGGCTCCCAAACCCGTGAAAGAGGGGATTGCCAAGGAAGAAGCGGAACAAGTCAAGAACCAGCTCGAAGAAGCCGGCGCGCAAGTGGAGCTCAAGTAAATTACCGATCTGTAGAATTGGATGCCAATTCCGCAAAGGACAACATCGTTCGGTTCGAAGCGAAAATGGGGTGAAAAGGCCAAAATCCTTTTATCCCATTTTCGCGTTTCCTAAACCCGCAGCATTTTCGGCCACCGCAGGGTGCCGAGGGGGGAAGGGAAAAACGAACTGAGAATTGAAAAAGGCAGGCAATGGAGCCGTGAGAGCGGCCCGGCGCGGTCGTCGAATACGTTCCCAGGGGCACCCGACCTAGGATGAAAACAAAATGGAGATGCCATGGCTGATCGGTTATCGCTCGAAAAGCGGATGAGAAAGAGCTTCGGTAAGATCAAGAAGATCGTGGAGATTCCTGATCTTATCGGCATGCAAAAAGAATCTTACCGACGGTTTTTGCAGTTGGACGTACCCACGGAAAAGCGCGAGGACATCGGCCTGCAGGCCGTTTTCAAATCGGTTTTTCCCATCAAGGATTTTACCGGCAGCGCTTCGCTGGAGTTTGTCTCCTATCGATTCTCGGAAGTCAAGCACAGCGAAGACGAGTGCATCCAGCGCGGTATGACCTATGAACTACCCATCCGTATCACCGTCCGGCTGGTGGTGTACGATGTGGACAAAGACACCGGCGTCTCAAATATCCGCGACATCAAAGAGCAGGAGATCTATTTCGGCACCATTCCGCTGATGACCGAGAAGGGAACCTTCATTATCAACGGAACCGAGCGCGTGGTGGTCAGCCAGCTGCACCGTTCATCGGGGGTCTTCTTCGACCACGACAAAGGAAAGTCCCATTCCAGCGGAAAGATCATCTACAGCTCGCGCATCATTCCGGTGCGCGGTTCCTGGATCGATCTGGAGATCGATCCCAAGGATATCGTCTATATTCGCATCGACCGTCGCCGCAAATTTCCGGTCACTACGCTGTTCAAGGCCATGGGCTTTTCCACGGCCGACCTGCTCGCCTACTTTTACGAGACCGAGAAGATCACGATCAAAGGACGCCGGATTACCAAGGCGTTCAACCTCGCCCACTTGAAAGGGCAGCGGGCCAGCAAAGATGTGGTCCACCCCGAGTCAGGGGATGTGCTGGTCAAAAAAGGCCGCATGTTCACCCAGAGGGCGCTGAAACAGATGATGGCGGACAAGATGACCGATATCCCCATCGCGTCCGAAGAACTGTTGAGCAAGGTCTTTGCTTACACCATCGTCGACGCCAAAACCCAGGAGGTGATCGTCTCCGCCAATGAGGAGATCGACGAAGAGGCCCTGGCGCGTTTGAAAGCGGCCGGCATCAATGACTTTGAAATCCTGCGCATCGACGGCGTCACCAGCAGCGACTCTATCCGAAAGACCCTGCTGCTGGACAAAGTCTCCAACAAGGAAGATGCGCTCATCGAAATATATCGGCTGATGCGGCCGGGCAACCCGGCCACTCCGGAAGTGGCTCAGGATTTTCTCGACCACCTCTTTTTCAAGTCCGCTTACTATGACCTCTCCGGTGTGGGACGGTTGAAGATCAACCTGCGCCTGGGTATCAACGCGCCGGTGGATCTGCGCACCCTGCGAAAAGAGGATATTCTGCTGACCACCAGGACGCTGATCGAACTGCGCGACACCCAGGGGGTCGTGGACGATATCGACCATCTGGGCAACCGGCGCGTACGTGCCGTGGGCGAACTGCTGGAGAACCAGTACCGCATCGGCCTGGTCCGCATGGAGCGCGCCATCAAAGAGCGCATGAGCCTGCAAGAGGTCGATGCGCTGATGCCCCATGATCTGATCAACCCCAAACCGGTCTCGGCCGTGGTCAAGGAGTTCTTCGGCACCAGCCAGTTGAGCCAGTTCATGGACCAGACCAACCCGCTTTCAGAGACCACCCACAAGCGCCGATTGAGCGCACTGGGGCCGGGTGGCCTGACCCGCGAACGGGCCGGGTTCGAAGTCCGCGACGTCCATCCCTCCCACTACGGCCGTATCTGCCCCATCGAAACCCCGGAGGGTCCCAATATCGGATTGATCGTCTCGCTGAGCACTTATGCCCGGGTCAACGACTTCGGTTTCATCGAAACGCCGTACCGGGTGGTGGACAACGCCACGGTCACCAAGGACGTCAAGTTTCTCAGCGCCTTTGAGGAGAAGGACCATCCCATCGCACAGGCCAACGCCCCGGTGGACAGCAAGGACAAATATATCAATCCGCTGGTCACCTCCCGTGTGGCCGGCGAGTTTATGATGGTCGAACAGGAGAAGATCGAGCTGATGGACATCTCGCCCAACCAGCTGGTGAGTGTGTCGGCCTCGCTGATTCCCTTCCTGGAAAACGACGACGCCAACCGCGCCCTGATGGGGTCCAATATGCAGCGGCAGGCGGTTCCGCTGATGATCAGCGAAGCACCGCTGGTGGGCACCGGCATCGAAGGCGTGGTGGCCAAGGACTCAGGGGTCACCATCGTGGCCGAGCGCGAAGGCCGGGTGGTGCATGTGGATGCCTCGCGCATCGTGATTCAGCATGAGCCAGATCCCAAAGGGATTCAAAAGCCGGTGACCATCTACAACCTGTCCAAATTCATCCGGTCCAACCAGAATACCTGTTTCAACCATCGGCCCATGGTCAAACAGGGCGACGTCGTGACCAAGGGGGAAATTATCGCCGACGGACCGGCCACCGACCATGGGGAACTGGCCCTGGGCAAGAACGTCACCGTGGCATTCATGCCGTGGGGCGGGTACAACTTCGAGGACTCCATCCTGGTCTCCGAGCGGCTGGTCCGTGACGGGGTTTATACATCGGTCCACATCGAAGAGTTCGAAGTGGTGGCCCGGGATACCAAGTTGGGCAAGGAAGAGATCACCCGGGACATTCCCAACGTCGGCGAAGAGGCGTTGAAGAATCTGGACGAGAGCGGAATTATCCGACTGGGGGCCGAGGTGGTCCAGGGCGATGTGCTGGTGGGCAAAATCACCCCCAAAGGCGAAACTCAACTCTCCCCTGAAGAGAAGTTGCTGCGGGCCATCTTCGGTGAAAAGGCCGGCGATGTGAAGGACACGTCCCTGCGTGTCCCACCCGGCATTGAGGGCATCGTCATCGACGCCAAGGTGTTTGCGCGCCGCGGTACGGACAAGGACGATCGCACCCAGGATATCGAGATGGAGGAAATCAACTATCTCGAACGCAACCGCGACGATGAGCTGCAGATCATGAAGATTATTGCCCGATCGCAGATCGAGCAGATTGCGCTCGGCAAGAACCTGGCTGCTCCCCTGAAGAAGGGCAAGAAGGTTTTCGTGGCCAAGGACAAGGCTATTGAAGCCGGAGACCTGGCTGAGGTCCCCATGGCCACCCTGGAGACCCTGGTGCTCGACGATGCCGAGGTAACCGAGTCGGTTCATGACATGCTGGAACAATACCGGCTGCAGCGCGACCGGGTACGGGACGAATTCGAGCGACAACTGACACGCTTTGAACGCGGCGACGAGTTGCCGCCGGGTGTGATTAAAATGGTCAAAGTCTATGTGGCCATGAAGCGCAAATTATCGGTTGGGGATAAAATGGCCGGACGCCACGGGAACAAAGGTGTGGTATCACAAATCCTACCGGTCGAGGATATGCCCTATTTCGAAGACGGGCGTCCTGTGGACATGGTGCTCAATCCCCTGGGCGTGCCTTCCCGTATGAACGTTGGGCAGATTCTGGAGATCCACCTCGGCCGTGCCGCCAAGGGGCTGGGGGATCAGATCAATGCCATGATTGAAGAACAGAAGACCGCCGAGTTGCGCAAGAAGCTCAAGACGATTTTCGCCAAAACGCCGGCCGCCAAGGAACTCGACCAGGTGGACGACGATGCGGTCGTGTCTGCGGCGCAGTACTATAAAAACGGTGTATTTATGGCCACGCCGGTCTTTGATGGTGCCAAGGAAGAAGAGATCAAGGTGTTGCTGAAGGAAGCCGGCCTGGAATCCAATGGCCAGACCACCTTGTATGACGGGCATACCGGTGAAGCGTTTAAAGAGAAAGTGACGGTGGGCACCATGTATATGCTCAAGCTTCACCATCTGGTGGATGACAAGATCCACGCCCGTTCCATCGGACCATACTCACTGGTGACCCAGCAGCCGTTGGGCGGTAAAGCCCAGTTCGGCGGCCAGCGTCTGGGTGAGATGGAGGTGTGGGCCATGGAAGCGTACGGGGCAGCCCATGCGTTGCAGGAGTTCCTGACGGTGAAATCTGACGATATGGCCGGCCGGACGCGCATGTATGAAAAGATTGTCAAAGGCCAAAACGTACTCGAACCCGGGTTGCCCGAGTCGTTCAAGGTGTTGACCAAAGAGCTTCAGGCCCTGGGTCTCGATGTCAACCTGCTGGAGCGAAAAGACAAGGCCAAACAATCCTGACGATCGCAGGCTGTCAGCCGCATCGCGGCGACGACCCTTTTCATTAATTTCCTAACCATAAGGAAATATATATGGAAACACTATACGATTTTTTTGCAAAACCTACTGATCCGAGACGCTATGAAGGCGTTCGCATCGCATTGGCTTCCCCCGAACAGATCCGACAGTGGTCCCATGGCGAGATCAAGAAGCCGGAGACGATCAACTACCGGACCTTCAAGCCCGAGCGGGACGGCCTGTTTTGCGCAAAAATCTTCGGACCGACCAAGGATTACGAATGTAACTGCGGCAAATACAAACGCATGAAGCACCGCGGGGTGATATGTGAAAAGTGCGGCGTGGAAGTCATTCAGTCCAAAGTCCGCCGTGAGCGCATGGGCCACATCGAACTGGCCACTTCCGTGTCGCATATCTGGTTTTTAAAAAGCCTGCCCTCCAAATTGGGCAACCTGCTCGATCTGACCCTGAAAGGAGTGGAAAAAGTTCTCTATTTTGACTCCTATATCGTTATTGATCCCAAGGAGACCCAACTGGCCAAGTGCCAGCTGCTCAGCGAAGAGAAATACCGTGAGGCCATGGAGGAGTACGATGGCCAGTTCGAAGCCGGCATCGGTGCCGAAGCCGTTAAAAAGCTTCTGGAAGAGATGGACCTGGATGCGCTTTACAGCGAGTTGAGAGAAGAGGTCCGCGCCACCAAATCAGTGGCCAAGCGGCAAAAACTCTCCAAGCGCCTGCGCATCGTCGACGCATTCCGTCGCAGCGGACTGGATCCGACATGGATGATCATGGACGTGATTCCGGTGCTGCCGCCGGACCTGCGGCCACTGGTGCCTCTGGAAGGCGGACGCTTCGCCACCTCGGATTTGAACGATCTCTACCGGCGGGTGATCAACCGCAACAACCGGCTTAAACGGCTGGTGGACCTCAAAGCGCCCGATATCATCGTGCGCAACGAGAAAAGGATGCTGCAGGAATCGGTGGACGTCCTGTTCGACAACGGCCGCCACGGCCGCGTGATCACCGGCACCAACAAACGCCCCCTGAAGTCTTTGAGTGACACCTTGAAGGGCAAGCAGGGACGCTTCCGACAGAACCTGCTCGGAAAACGCGTCGACTATTCCGGCCGTACCGTTATCACCGTCGGCCCCAACCTGCGTCTCCACCAATGCGGTCTTCCCAAGAAGATGGCCCTGGAGCTTTTCAAGCCCTTTGTTTACTACCGCCTGGAACAGAAAGGCTTGGTCTCCACCGTCAAGAGCGCCAAGAAGATGGTGGAGCGAGAAGTGCCTGAGGTGTGGGATACCCTGGACGAGGTGGTCAAGGAGTATCCGGTGATGCTCAACCGTGCGCCCACCCTCCACCGACTGGGTATCCAGGCCTTCGAGCCCATATTGATCGAGGGAAAGGCCCTGCAACTGCATCCCCTGGTCTGTACGGCCTTCAACGCCGACTTCGACGGCGACCAGATGGCCGTGCATGTCCCCCTGTCGGTGGAGTCCCAGATCGAGGCGCGTGCCTTGATGCTCTCTTCCAACAATATTCTGTCGCCAGCCAACGGCAGCCCCATCATCGTGCCCAGCCAGGACATCGTTCTGGGGACCTACTACATGACCCGGGACATTGACGGGTGCAAGGGGGAAGGCAAGATCTTCGCGGACACGACGGAAGTTCGCGTGGCTTATGATGCCCGTGAGGTGGACCTGCACGCCAAGATTAAGGTTCGTTTAGACGGCCAGCGCTCCGATACAACCGTGGGACGGGTGCTTTTGTGGGAGATCATGCCCAAGGACAACCTGCTGGGTATTCGCCACTTGCGGGTGAACGATGAAGAACTGGCCAAAGAGCTGTCGGAAAAGATTTCCAAGGGAGAGGATTTCACCGAGCTGGTTGAGGCCCACTCCATGAGCTCGGACAAAGCAGACGCCGGCTACATCGGTCTGTTGCGCTATGACGAGTTTCAACGCGTTTTCGATGCTGACGAGGAAGATGCCAAAGCGGTATTCGCACTGGAGGAAGGCGGCGTCAGCCCGGTGATTACCATGGGGAGCACCTACCACCTTTTCCAGGTGGTGGAGAAACGGCCGGCCATGCCATTCGAAGCCGTGAATAAGGTGCTGGACAAGGGAGCCCTGCGCGAGCTGGTCGATTTCGCCTACCGCAACCTGGGTCCCAAAGCCACGGTTATTCTCTCTGACCGGCTCAAGGACACCGGTTACAAGTATTCCACCAAAGGCGGTCTCTCCATCTCCATCAACGATATGATTATTCCCGATGCCAAATGGGATCTACTCAAGCAGGCCGAGGCCCAGGTGTCGGAGATCGGCCGACAGTACACCGAAGGCCTTATCACCCAGGGGGAGAAATATAACAAAGTGGTGGATATCTGGGCCAAAGCGACCGACGATGTGGCCAACGAGATGATGGAAGCCATGAAAAACGCTCCGGTTTACGACGACCAGGGCAAACCGGTGACGGGCAAGGACGGCAAGCCTGTGATCGCCGAAAGCTTGAACCCCATCTACATGATGGCTGATTCCGGCGCCCGGGGCAGCAAGGACCAGATGCGTCAGCTGGCTGGGATGCGTGGTCTGATGGCCAAGCCGTCGGGTGAAATTATCGAGACGCCCATTCAAGCCAATTTCCGCGAGGGGCTGTCGGTACTGCAGTACTTCATCTCCACCCATGGTGCGCGCAAGGGGCTGGCCGATACCGCCCTTAAAACCGCCAACTCGGGTTACCTGACCCGTCGACTGGCTGATGTGGCCCAGGATTGCACCATCACCGAAGCCGACTGCGGGACCTTGCAGGGGGTGGACGTGGAACCCCTGATGGAAGGCGGCGAAGTAATCCAGCGGCTGAGCGAGCGCATTCTCGGTCGCGTGACCGTGGAGCCCGTGCTCGATCCGTTCACCGATGAAGTGATCATTCCCACCGGTGTGGAGATCGATGAGAATCGAGTGAAATTGATCGAGGATGCCGGCATTACCCATATGAAAATCCGTTCCGTGCTCACCTGTCAGACCAAATACGGGGTCTGCGCCAAGTGCTACGGAAGGGATCTCTCCCACGGTCATCGTGTGGAAATCGGCCAGGCGGTTGGCATTCTGGCGGCCCAGTCCATCGGCGAGCCCGGAACCCAGCTCACCATGCGGACCTTCCACATTGGCGGTACCGCAAGTCGGCGCGTTGAACAGGCCGATATCCGCGCCCGTACGGCCGGTAATGTGAAATTTGTCGATATCAACCTGGTCACCAATGCCGAGGGGCACAATGTGGTCATGAACCGGCGTGGTGGAGAGTTCGCCATCGTCGGCAACACCGGACGAGAGCGTGAGCGCTTTCCTGTCATCTACGGAGCCCATATTGTGGTGAAAGAGGGGCAGGCGGTGGAACCGGGTGACCTGCTGGCCACCTGGGATCCGTTTACCACCCCCATCATCACCGAAGTGAGTGGCACCGTTAAATTCGGCGATCTGATTCCCGGCAAAACCATGCAGGAGAAGGTGGATGCCGTGACCGGCAAGTCCAGTCGCACGGTGATCGAATCCAAAACCGGTGAGGAAAGGCCGCGCATCTCCATCAAAGGCGAAGACGGCAAAACAGCCAAGCTGTCCACCGGCAGCGGCATGGCGCGGTACATTCTTCCCGTGGAAGCCATTTTGATGGTGGAAGAGGGCGATACGGTCCGCGGCGGCGACGTTGTGGCCAAGCTGCCGCGCGCTACCACCAAAACCAAGGACATCACCGGTGGTCTGCCCCGCGTGGCCGAACTGTTCGAAGTGCGCAAACCCAAAGAAACCGCTGTTCTCAGTGAGATCGAAGGATATGTCAACATTGCCAAGTCCACCAAAAAAGGCAAGCAAAAGGTGACCATCACACCGGTGGATGTGGGCGACAAGAAAGAGTACCTGATTCCGCGTGGCAAGCATATCAATGTGTACGAAGGCGACTATGTCAAAGCGGGCGAGCCGCTGGTGGGCGGCGCCGCCGTTCCCCAGGATATCCTGCGAATCAAGGGCGAGGTCGCCCTGGCCCGCTACCTGGTGGACGAGGTGCAGGAAGTTTACCGGCTCCAGGGCGTGCGCATCAACGATAAACACATCGAGGTGATCGTTCGTCAGATGATGCGCCGTGTGAAAATTATCGATGTGGGGGATACGGATTTCATCGTCGAAGAGCAGGTCGACCGCATCACCTTCGAAGAGGCTAACAACCACATCGTCGAAAACGGCGGCAAACCGGCCACAGCCGAGCCGCTGATTCTGGGCATCACCAAGGCGTCATTGAGCACGGACAGCTTTATCTCAGCGGCCTCGTTTCAGGAGACCACCAAGGTGCTGACCGATGCTTCCATTGCCGGTGCTGAGGATTATCTGCGCGGCTTGAAAGAGAACGTCATCATGGGGCGCTTGATCCCGGCCGGGACGGGGTTGGCAGAGTATATGGGCATGGAGGTGACCAGCAGCGAGATGGCCGAATCATAATATCAATGCGGTGGATGCGGGTGCGAACTTTGGGATTTATGGCATGGCTATCGCGCCGGATGCCGGAGCCCGTTAAAAAAAGGCACTCGGATGATTAAAATGACTTGACAATAGACGGGTATATATATACAAAACCGACTTTTGCGGCTGCGCATCTGTGCGCAGATGAACGCAACGGCCTCCTGAAAAGCGGGTCGTTACAATTTCTGGCCATAAACCGGAAAAACAAAAGCACGTCAGTGCTTTTAAGATTGCGGTTGTCCCGGGCGGATTCTCTCGTCCCTATTCAACCCCTTCAAAAATCATATGAGGAAAAAATGCCGACGATCAACCAACTAGTTAAAAAAGGCCGCAAGCGCATCAAGAAAAAAACCAATACCCCGGCCTTGAAAGGGGCGCCTCAAAAAAGGGGAGTCTGCACCCGTGTGTACACTTCAACACCCAAGAAACCCAACTCAGCGTTGCGTAAGGTTGCCCGTGTCCGGCTGACCACCGGTATTGAAGTGACGGCGTATATCCCCGGAATCGGCCACAATCTTCAAGAGCACTCGGTGGTGCTGGTGCGTGGCGGTCGTGTGAAGGACCTTCCCGGCGTACGCTACCATATTGTGCGTGGAACCCTGGATACGTTGGGGGTCGAGGATCGCCGGCAGGGACGTTCCAAGTATGGGGCCAAACGGCCCAAATAGCGTCAGCGTTTTAACGATAATTGAAAATTCAATCAAACGATGGTGTAGCAAATGCCGAGAAGAAGAGAAGTTCCAAAACGGGTCATCATTCCGGACGCGAAATACAACAGCAAGCTGGTTGCCAAGTTCATCGCTTCGATCATGCGGGATGGCAAAAGGAGCGTGGCGGAATCCATATTCTACAACGCTTTTGACGTTATTGAAGATAAAGCCAAAAGCGAACCGTTGAAGGTATTCGAGCAGGCCATGGACAATGTCCGGCCGATGATCGAGGTCAAGTCCCGTCGAGTGGGGGGATCGACCTACCAGGTACCCACGGAGATCCGGCCGTCCCGTCGGACTGCACTGGCCATGCGATGGCTGATCGGCTATGCCCGCAATCGCAGCGAGCGCGGCTTTGCCAACAAGCTGGCCGGAGAATTGATGGATGCCGCCAATCATCGCGGCGGCGCTGTAAAGAAAAAAGAAGATACGCACAAGATGGCGGAGGCCAACAAGGCCTTTGCGCATTATCGCTGGTAATCGAGGAAAACGGACGAATACACGATAGGTTTTAAATCCGACATACCCAGAACGGTCCGGCCATTTAAAACCTATTCTTTTGTCTAATCAAGAGTCCGTATCATGGGAGGACGAGATGGCGAAGGAAAAATTTGAGAGGACAAAGCCGCATGTGAACGTAGGGACCATCGGTCACATCGATCATGGCAAGACGACGTTAACGGCAGCGATCACCAAGC
>JARRKU010000099.1:0-17826 GCA_037387725.1 Desulfobacteraceae bacterium | reverse complement strand
GGCATCTGAAACCACCCATCCATCGCAAAAGGAGCAAATAAAAGATGGCCGCAGCAAAACAAAAAGCGTTCGACCCCTTTGTCTTCTGGGTCTCCGCCAGCCTCACGGTTCTCTTCGTCCTCTGGGCGGTCCTTTTCCCCGAGGGGATGAGCACCGTCATCAATGCCGTTTTTGCCTGGACCACGACCAGTTGGGCCTGGCTCTACCTCTTGACCGCCTTCCTGCTGGTAGCCACCTGCTTCGCCCTCATGACGGGCCGCTACGGCCGGGTAAAACTGGGGCTTTCTAAGGATAAACCCGAATTTTCGGATTTCTCCTGGTTCGCCATGCTCTTCGGGTCGGCCATCGCCGCCGGCATCGTCTTCTGGGGGCCGGCCGAGCCGGCCTACCATTATATGAGCCCGCCGCCCTACTTCGGCGGCGAAGCCAAAAGCGTGGCCACCGCGGCAAACGCCATGACGACCTCCTTTTTTCACTGGGGCCTGAGCGCCTGGGCCATCTTCGCCCTGCTCACCATTCCCCTGGCCCACGCCTGCTACACCAAGGGGCTGCCGTTTAAGTTCTCCAGTGCGTTTTACTACGCCATCGGCGACCGCATTCATGGAGGATGGGGCAAGGCCCTGGATATTTTCGCCGTTTTTGCAACCCTGGGAGGGCTGGCCACCACCACCGGTTTGGTGGCGCTGCAACTGTCCAGCGGGCTAAAATTCCAGTACGGTCTGGAACTGGGCGCCGGCAGCACTTACATGATCATCGGGATCTTGACCGTTATCTTCACCATTGCCGTATACAGCGGCATCGAAAAAGGCGTCAAATTCATCGGTGACGTGAATATGTGGGTTTTTGTGGCCATCTGGTTTTTCGTTCTGGTTTTCGGCCCGACCATTTTTTTGATCAACATTACGACCAACAGCATCGGTGAGTACCTGCTCAACTTCCTGCCCATGAGCCTGTACACGGCCCCTGGTGCCGATGGCAGCTGGCTTGGCTCCTGGACGGTGTTTTACTGGGCCTGGTGGATGAGCTGGGCACCGTTCGTGGCCGTCTTCATCGCCCGGATTTCCAAGGGACGATCCATCCGCCAGACCGTGGCTGCCACGCTGCTGCTGCCGTCCTTGGGAGACTTTCTATGGTACGGCGTGGTCGGTGGTGCCGGAATCCATTTTGACGTTACCCAAACCCTTAATGATCACGGTGTGGAGAGCGCCATCTTCGCCATTGCGCAGAACCTGCCGGCAACAGGATTAATCGCCATTGCACTGATCTTCCTCATCGCCACCTTTTTCCTGACCAGCGCCAATTCAGCGGCCCTGGCCCTGTCCATGTTCGTTTCCGGCCATGAGACCCCTGTCCGGGGGCTGCGCGCATTCTGGGGCATCGCCCTGGGAGCGGTGGCCGC
Source organism: Desulfobacteraceae bacterium (assembly GCA_037387725.1). Lineage (GTDB taxonomy): Bacteria > Desulfobacterota > Desulfobacteria > Desulfobacterales > Desulfosarcinaceae > JARRKU01. The sequence goes on along the minus strand of JARRKU010000099.1, from coordinate 16,427 downwards.
GGTTTTGGCAGGCGCCGGAAGCCTGAAGGCGATCCAGACAGCCTCCATCGCCACGGCGTTCCCTATGATGTTTCTGCTGCTATTGGTTATGTTCGGCACTTTCAAGGGGCTTGGTCGTCTGTCAGACGACCAGACAACGCTAAAAAACAATTCATAACGAAAGAACCATCGTTAATTAAGCGTTCATCAAACAACGATGATGAGGAGGAAAAATCATGGTTGACCGCATGCAGACCTTTACCACCGAACAGATGACAAAGATCCATGATGCCTCTATGGCCCTTTTGGGCACGACCGGGGTGACCTTCAACGAACCCGAGGCGCTGGAAATCTTTTCCGGCAACGGTTTCAAGGTGGATGGCAAAACGGTTTTCCTGACCGAAGCCCAAGTCAAGAAAGCGTTGGAGACGGCTCCGCCGCGGTTTACGGTTACGGCCCGCAATCCTGAAAAAAGCGTGGCCATCGGAGAAGATGATTTCGTTTTTGTTCCCGGCTACGGCGCGCCGTTCGTCAGCCTTCCCGATGGCAGCCAGCGGGAGGCGACCATGGCCGACTATGATAATTTCTGCAAACTGGTACAAACCTCCAAAAACATAAACATGAACGGCTTCATGATGGTGGAGCCCAGTGATGTCGCGGCGGATACGGCGCATCTGGATATGATGTTCTCCAGTATTGTGCTGTGCGACAAACCGTTCATGGGCAGCCCGGTTTCCAAACAGGGCGCCCGCGACTGCATTGAGATGGCGGCCATACTCTGGGGCGGCAAAGATAAATTGGCTGAAGTGGGGCCTGTGTCGGTGTCCCTGATCAACTCCCTCTCTCCTTTGCAGTTTTCCGAAGAGATGGCCGGATCGTTGATCGAACTGGCCCGGGCCAATCAGGCCTGCGTCATCGCCTCGCTGATCATGGCCGGCTCATCGGGTCCGGTGACCCTGGCCGGCGTACTGGCCCTTCAGAACGCAGAAATTCTGGCCGGCATCACCCTGGCCCAATTGGTCAACCCGGGTGCTCCGGTGATTTACGGGTCCACCTCATCCGCCATGGATATGCGCAGCGGAGGGCTTTCCATCGGCTGTCCGGAACTGGCCATGGTGGTTTCGTCCACTGCCCAGATGGCGCGTTTTTACAATCTGCCCAGCCGCAGCGGAGGGGGGCTCACGGATGCCCACTTCCCGGATGGCCAGGCGGCCGGTGAATCCTTGTTGGCGCTTTCCACCGCCGCTCGCAATGGCATCAATTTCATTCTGCATTCGGCGGGCATCCTGGGATCATACATTTCCATGAGCTACGAGAAGTTCCTGATTGACGAAGAACACTGCGGCATGGTTCGCAGACTGCTCAGACCCATCGACGTTTCCGATGAGGCGATCGACCTTGCGATGATTCAAGCCGTGGGCATCGGCGGTCAGTACCTGACCCAACCCAAAACATTCAAGCTATGCCGGACCGAATTCTACATGACCGATTTTTTCAACCGGCAGAATTTTGCTGGATGGAAAGCCGGCGGCAGCAAGCGGATCGATCAAGTGGCCACCGATCGATTGGGGCAACGGCTGGCGGCCTACGAAAAGCCTTCCATCGATCCGGATGTGGAAATTGCGCTGTCTAATTATATCGCATCGCGAAAGAAAAAGCCGTGACCAATAGAGAACGAAGTGAGAACCGCAAAGGTTTAAAAATGGTGCTGAGCAACATGATCGGTTTCAAATTCTAAGAAGATGCTGAAGCCGCACACTTAAGAATCCAAACTCAGTCACTCACATTAAATAGGAGGACGATTGATGGCAATACAAGACATTTTCAATGCAGTAATGGCATTTAACGAAGAAGGTGTAAAGGCCAACACTCAGTCGGAATTGGACGCCGGAACAAACCTCCAGAGCATCCTCAACGACGGGCTGATAGCGGCCATGGACGAAGTCGGTGAGAAGTTCAGCGCGGGTGAACTTTACGTGCCCGAGATGCTGATGGCCGCCCAGGTGATGAAGGGCGGGCTGGAGATTTTGAAACCCCTGTTGGTCTCGGGCCAGAGCAGCAGCAAGGGCACGGTGGTGATCGGTACGGTGAAGGGTGATCTGCACGACATCGGCAAGAACCTGGTGGCCATGATGATGGAAGGCGCGGGGTTCGAAGTGGCAGACATCGGCGTGGATGTTGAAAGCGATGTGTTCGTGAAGACAGCCTCGGAAAAGGGAGCCGACGTGATCGCCTTGTCGGCGCTGTTGACGACGACGATGCCGGCCATGGAGGAGACGGTCAAGGCGGTGAAAGAGGCGGGGATAAAGGTGAAGACGATTATCGGAGGCGCGCCGGTGACCCAAGCATTTGCCGATCAGATCGGCGCAGACGGCTACAGCGCTGATGCACCGGGTGCGGTGAGACTGGTCAAACAATTGGTTGCCTAAAGACGGAAGGGGGCCTCGGGCAGGTGCGACTGCCGGCCCCGATCGATCCTGAGCGGGATTATCCTGCACCAAACCCTGAACCCAGCACACTGGATTCCAGAACCAAGACCATCGGGAGCAACGATCATGATAATTATCGGTGAATTAATCAACGCCAGCCGTAAGGCCATTGAGGCGGCCATCAAGGCACAGGACGCGGCCGCGATCCAAAAGGTGGCCAAGGACCAGGCCGAGGCCGGCGCCGACTATATCGACGTCAATGCGGGCGTCTTCGTGGGCCAGGAGCCCGAATATCTGAAATGGCTGGTGGAGACGGTGCAGGCTGCGGTCGACAAGCCCTGTGCGATCGACAGCCCGGACCCGGCGGCCGTAGAAGCCGCCCTGGCCGTGCACAAGGGTACCCCTATGATCAACTCTATCAGCCTGGAGAAAGAACGCTACGAGAAGTTGATGCCGATCATCGCCGGCACGGACATGAAGGTCATCGCCCTGTGCATGAGTGACAAGGGCATGCCCAAAACCGTGGATGACCGGATGCAGATCGCAGAAGAGATGATCGAAGGCCTTGTGAAAAACAATGTCAAAGTCGAGAATATTTTTGTGGACCCGCTGGTCCAGCCCATTTCGGTGGAGAATACCTTCGGCGTGGAATTCATCAACGCCATCGAGAAAATAGTGACCGCCTACCCGGGGATTCATACGGCCTGTGGGCTGTCCAACATCAGCTATGGACTGCCGGCGCGAAAGTTCATGAATCAGACCTTCATGACCATGGCCATTGCCAAAGGCCTGGATGGCGCCATCATCAATCCGATGGATCGCCGCATGATGGCAAACATCATTGCCGCTGAAGCCCTGGCCGGCAAGGACGGCTTCTGCATGAAATACATTACGGCCTTCCGCGCAGGCATGTTCGACACTTAAAACAGTCACGACCGGGAATTGTGACCTTCGACTGATTTTTGCCGGCAACAAAGCGCTGCAGCTAAAGGTCGCTCCGGATTGCATGGTGACCGATGGCTGCCTCAGGTTGCCTGCCGGTCGGGGTCAGATCGGTGCCGGTGACAAAATGCGGAACAGTGCCCCCAACGTTTTTTTATCAGCGGCGTGCCCTGCCCTGACAAAGTCATGCCAGTCCACGTCGCTTCTGCATAAAGGGCGGTCGTCGCAGACAATGATTGCTGCGGCGACCGCCCCATGGACGTCCGTTATATTCCAATTGCGAAAAATCAGACGGGTAGCCGATCGAGCATCCCATGCGTAACGGCAAGTTCCGTCGCCCTCATTTTTTCCGTATGTATCAGGCGGGCTTGCTGCGATCGGTCGGCTTTGCCTTGGAGGGCTCTGCACAGCCATTGACCTCACGCGTTGATCCATACCATCCATTTTGCCAGGGGGAAGCGATGGGAAAAAAATCTATGTGATTGCCTGTGCCGTACTTGCCGTTGATCTGAAATTCCATGCCCGCAAGATGGGCCTGGACCTTGAGTATAAATTCCTTGAGGCCGGACTGCACAACAATCCTGGCGTATTGCAGCAAAAGCTGCAGAAGGCCATTGACGACATCTCCGACGGAAAAGATGCCGGCCGGATCATTATCGGATACGGTGTGTGCGGCAAGGGCACCATCGGCGTCCGGTCCAGGCGCATTCCCCTGGTGATCCCGAAGGTCCATGATTGCATTGCCCTGTTCCTGGGCGGGGATAAGGCCTATAAGGAGCAGTTCAATACCTTTCCCGGGACTTACTACCTATCTGCCGGCTGGTGCGAAGAACATACCGAGCCCATGTCCCAGCGGATGCGGCAAACCTGGTTCGGATCTGAAAAAATTCAATATGATGACCTGGTCGAATCCCATGGCAGAGAAACGGCCGACACCACATTTGCCTTTTTAAACTCCTGGCAGAAGAACTACCAGCGGGCCGCCTTTATTGATACCAGGGCCAAACAATCGTCGAAATACGAAGCCAAAGCCAGGGAAATGGCCCGAACTTACGGTTGGGAGTATGCAATGATCCAGGGGAGCCATGAGTTGATCGGCAAAATGATGACCCTGGAAAAGTCCACGGACGAAATCCTGGTGGTGCCGCCGGAGCACGTGATCGCCTTTGATGCCATTCATGCCACCCTTTGCGCCAACCCGATATGGTCCGGCAAAAAGGGCGGCCGCAACGATCGCGACATTCTGGTCATCCGGGGTGAGGAGACAGAAGAACAATCCTATATCAAAACAGGCCTTGGGATTGACGCCGGGGGCACTTATACCGATAGCGTGATTTACAGCTTGGAAGACAAAACCACCATTTGCAAGGCCAAATCACTGACGACCAAATGGGACTTTACCATCGGCATCGGCAACGCCCTGAAAAAGCTGGACCAGGACCTGCTCGGATCAGTTGAACTGGTCGCCCTTTCCACCACCATGGCCACCAACGCCATTGTGGAGAACGAGGGCCAGACCGTGGGGATGCTGCTCATGCTTCCCGATGGCATGCGTGAGGACATTGCATACGAACCAAAGGCCGTCATTAAAGGTGAACTGGATATTTACGGAAACGAGCGGGTCGCCGTGGATCGGGAACAGATTTTGGCCGTTGCCCGCAAAATGATGAAAAACCACGGGGTCACGGCCTTTGCCGTGTCAGGGTATGCCGGATCCATCAACCCGGCCCATGAATTGGCCGTCAAGGAGATCCTGAGGCAGGAAACCGGTCTATTTGTCAGCTGCGGCCACGAGCTCTCGGACCGGCTGAATTTCCAAACGCGCGCCGTTACGGCAATGTTGAACGCAAGGATCATTCCCAGACTGGCCAACTTGCTTTTGGATCTGGAAAAGGTCATGACCGAACGGTCTATCAAGGCGCCAATCGTGGTGGTCAAGGGTGACGGCACGCTGATGAGCGTTGAAATGGCCAAGGAGCGGCCCGTGGAAACCATTCTGTCCGGTCCCGCAGCCAGCGTGGCCGGCGCCCGTCACCTGACCGGCATAGAAAACGCCGTCATCGTGGATATGGGGGGCACCACCACCGATACGGCCGCCCTTGTGGACAATCAGGTCTGCATCAATGCGAGCGGCTCCAATGTCGGTGGTCACAGAACCCACGTCAAGGCCTTGAACATCCGTACCGCAGGCCTCGGGGGCGACAGCCAGATCTGCTTTGAAAAGGGAGAATTTCTTATCGGGCCGCGTCGGGTGGCGCCGGTCGCATGGCTGAACAAAATCCATCCGGAAGCGGCCCGGACCATTGCGACCATGGGACGCAAGCTGAATCGTTTTTCCGATTCGACAAGAAAAATGCAGATCCTCTTGTATACCGGTGCAAAAAGGGATCTTGCGCTGACCCCTTTGGAAGAAAAGGTCCTGACCGCACTTGAAGCGCGCCCCATGTCCATAGGGGAATTGGCGGTGTGCACACAGGTTCCCTCTGAACACAGCCTGCCGCTGCTGCGGCTCGAAGAAAACAGCATGATTCAACGCTGCGGCTTCACGCCCACGGACCTGCTTCACATCACGGGACAATTTGTTGAATGGGATGCGGACATGGCCAGAACTTTCGCCGGCATGCTGGCCTATCTGTCGGGCAGGGAACTGGAAGAGATGGTGGCCCATCTTACGAAAAAAGTGTCCCGGATGTTGACCCTTGAACTGCTCAAACGCCAGCTGGATGACGCGGTGGACCCCGAGGCCATGGACACGTGCCCGGTGTGCAGGACGCTGGTAGACAACCTCTTTGCCGGCGGCACATCCGACTATCAGGTGCGGATAGAACTGAAAAGACCGGTGATCGGCATCGGCGCCCCTATACAGCACTTTCTGCCCCATGCGGTAAAACCCCTGGAGACTGAGGTCGTACTGCCGAAAGATGCAGACGTGGCCAATGCCATCGGTGCCATCACCTCCGAGGTTGTGGTTGAAAGGCAGCTGCGCTTGATTCCAGGTGAGGATGGATTTGTAATTGAAGGGATCAAGGATAAGCGGAAATTCGGGGATTTTGACCAGGCCGATGAATATGCCAAGGCCGAACTGACCCAAAGGATCAGGGAGATTGCCCGCAAGGCCGGTACGTCATGCAGCACCGTCACCCTGAAAATTGAGGACCAGATCCCCAAGGCTGCATCGGGCCTTCCGGTTTTCATCGGCAGAGTCATCAAGGGCAGTTTGTCCGGACGGCCGGACAGGCTGATCGGTAAACCGTCCTGAATGGAAAAGGCTATCCGGATTTTTTCGCGACAGTGAATGATGCCTGATCACCGCACGCTGCGGCGTCTGTTATAGCGGCTTGACGTTTGTGTCTGCCGCTGCGCTACGGTTCAGCAATCGGATGGACCGTTTTCTCATTGGGAAGTATCCAACTCATCGCAATCGTAAACATGGCAATCAAAGCGATACTGACATAGATCCATATGAATGTTCCGAAAACGGTTTTCGACCAACCTCCGATAAAGTTTCCCAGCATGCTTCCCAGGCCCTGGGCAACATTGCCGATTCCAAACACAACCGTTGATTGAGCCGGTGTGGTTGTTTTGGCGATATAAGCCGGGACCAGACCGTAAATGGCATAAAATGCCATTCCAAAAGCAATGCCGGCGAACACCAATTGATGATACCCGCTGTGAAGGCAAACCATCACTGCCGCCAGCCCGATAAGAGAATAGGTCAGGGTCAATGCAAATCGTATCCCTGTTTTATCCGACAAGGCGCCAATCGCCAATCCGCTGCCCATGCCGACAAAACCGATGATCGACCAGATCCGTCCGGCGATGTCTACAGGGAACATCAATTCTTCTCGCATATAGGGCGCCAAGTACGTTTGGAACGGTATGCATGATAACCCGTTTAAAAACAAGATTCCCCAAATAATGACCTTCGTCAGGCTGATGTTGTCTTTATTCATTGACGAAATGATCCCGCCCTGTGCGGTCGACGCGGTGGAAGAGAAGCGAGAAGCAGAAAATACGCCGGAACGGGCCAGGGTCAATACGGCCAGGATTGTCATCATAATGGTTCCCGAACCTACTGCCATCCAGATATTGGACCAATGGTGATGGGAGATGAAGTAGGGAACGATCAACCCGTTAATAAAGACGCCGTAGCTGGTCCCGCTGGACATTAATCCCAGAACTTTTGAACGATGTTTGAAAGGAATGAAACGACCGACGACTTCTACCATGGGAACCCATACCGAGGCGGCGCATCCCCCCAATATGCTCAGCAAAACAGCGATTGCCCCAATGTTTCTGGCAAACCCCAGTGCGGATAGACACAATCCGCAAATGATCACCGAACCTAAAATCACGCGTCCGGCGCCGAATCGAGGAGAGATGATACCGCTCAACAAAGCAGCGATCATAAAAGCGATTTGAGCACTGCCGGTCATCATTCCGACCGCCATGTAGTCAAAACCGATATCGGCGATCATATCCGATACGATCACTGAAAACAGATAAATTCCAAAGCCATAGGTGATCGCGATAAAAGATGTGAAAAAAATCGTAATTTGGAGCGTTTTATCGGAAGAAAAAACGATTTCTTTTGTCGTCGCTGTCTCAGCCATCTGAATGATCTCCCCAAGGTAAAAGTGTCGACAAAGCGATACGAATTTTCAGCGAGTTGGCATCGGGATCGATCCTTGATTTCTCCAAAACTTTAATCTATTTAGCAAAAGATAGGAAATGAAAGATTTTTATGCATTCCATCAAATAGCGTGATACAAACCCATGGATCTGTCGTTTGATCTTTTAAGGACATTTTTGGCCGTGGTCGACACGGGGAACTTCACGATGGCGGGGGAGCAGGTCCACCTCACGCAGTCCGCCGTCAGCATGCAGATCAAACGACTGACGGAAGCCGTGGGCCGGCCTTTGTTCCACATTCAGGGGAAAAACATCCGTTTGAGCATCACCGGCGAGTTGCTTGTCGGGCATGCAAAGAAAATCCTGCAGACCCACAAGGACGCCTGCGCCGCGCTTTCTCGTCCCGATCTGACCGGCAGGGTGCGGCTTGGATCTCCCGAGGATTATACTTCTCTTTTTTTGCCCAGGATATTGGCAGGATTTACTGACGTCCATCCCAATGTACAGGTGGCGCTGACCTGTGAGCCGACACCTCGTCTGGTTGCCTTGCTGAACAAGGGGGAGCTGGACATCGCCATTCTCACCGCTGCAGACGGCAACGACGGCCGGACCGTTCACTTTGAACAAGTTGTCTGGGTGGCATCCAAAGACGGCGCAGCCCTTGAAAGGGATCCTTTGCCGCTGGCGTTGTACAACTACAATTGCATCTATCGCCAATGGGCTGAGGAGATGTTGTCCCAACGCGGCAGAAACTACTTTGCCGCCTTTCTGAGCCCCAGCATATCCGGTATTCTGGCCGCTGTAAGATCGGGATCGGCAATAGCCCCGGTGGGCCGGAGCATTGTCCCGCCCGACCTGAAGGTGGTAGGAGAAGAGCAAGGGCTACCCGAGCTTCCGCAGGCCAAAGTCACCTTACATCGGTCCCGCCAAGACGAAGCGCCGCTGGTATCCTGCCTGGCAGAGCAAATCGAGGCCGCTTTCAGCCTCATCCCGCCCGGCGGCATTGGTGCGTTAACGATTATTTCATAATAAATACGATTAGAAGAACAATGCTAAGCAGGGGCATGCAAGATGCGGCAGCCCGCCTCCGGCGTCAGGATAGCTTTTGGCGCCGGAGGCGGCCACAATGGGATCAAGCCCCTGAAGACGCGCTCCGGCGATCGCCTTGGTGGACCAGGTTCCCGTATTAATGTACACGGGGCGCTCTTTTCCGGCCAGGTTCATCGGTATCAGGGCGAATTGCAACGATGCCCCTCCCTGCATGAACAGGACGCTGTAGTCGTCGGGCAGGTTCATCAGGCGACGCACACGGCTTTCGGCCGTTTAGATGATCTCATCAAAGGTCTGGGAGCGATGACTCATCTCCACAACGGACATTCCGCTTTGGTGGTAATCGAGCAGTTCAGTCTGGATCTGCTCCAGAACGGGCAGCGGCAGGGCGGATGGTCCGGCATTGAAGTTATGAATGCATTGAATGATAGGGGTTTTCCTTCAGTGGTGTAGATAGTTGACGCGATTGTATTGCCAACTCGAATTCAAGCAGAGCGCTCGCACCATGGACCGGCGAAATTGCAGTTGCACCGGTCCGGGCGCGAACCGCGAAGCGAACAGGGCGCTTCGAATCTACTCGTCGAGCAGGTAGACGGGCTCCTGGTATAAGCGGGCCTTGTCACAGTCCAGCTTGTCCATCGTAAATTGATAGAGCCACTGGTTTTTTTCCTGCAGGGTTGTCCCGGTCTTTAAAATGTCCATTTGGACGTTCAGTCGCATCACTCGCCCGGGGATCAAAAACCGGGTGATACCTGCTGGAAGCGCGCGGCCGGAGCGCGCAATCTGAACCACTTGTTGCGGATCATATTTGGGGAAAACCATCAAGGCGGCCATGTCGGGATAAGCTTTGATGAGTTCGTTGATGCAGTGTTGGGTGGTGCGGGTCACTACGCTGGCCTCGATATAAGCATTGGTCAGCTTGTTCAGCGCGTCCAGGTGGTTGACGCCGGGCGCCGGCTGGATATGGTAGCATTTTTCGTTTGTTGTGATCATGTAGCACAAACCGCCGTGATCGGCCATTCTTTCCAGGACGTCTCCGCCGGGGGTCTCCACCAGGGTGATTTCAGGCATGGCATCGAGCAGGTCGATAATGTCCTTGGCATCGACTTTGCGGATCACATGCTGCCACGTGTCCAGTTGGCAATCATTCAGGTCGGATATGACTTGCACCACCATGTGGTCGATGCCGAGTTCCTTCATGGCGGTGGTTCGCGTGGCGCCGTCCAGGAGGATGTATTTGTCCTTGTCTTCGGCGACAATGGGCGGATTGGTAAACACCTCCGCTTGCTTCAGGGTCTCCTTGAGTTTTTCCACTCTGCGCGGATCGATGAGTTCGTGCTTTACGACATCATTGATATCGACGACGCGCAGCGACAGGGGATTGTCAAGTTTGAGTCCTGCAGATAAAACGTTGATGATCTTTTCGGCTACGGTTGTGGCGGCAGCGGCCTGGGCATCCGTGGTGCTGGCCGCAATGTGGGGTGTGGCGATAACGCGGGGATGCTTGGCCAATCGGCTGTCGACAGCGGGTTCCTTTGTGTACACATCCAACCCGGCACCCGCAATGATACCGCTTTCCAGAGCTTCCAGAAGTGCTGATTCATCGATCACCGTTCCCCGGGCGGTATTGACAAGGTAGGCCGTGGATTTCATCAGGGACAGCTCTTTTTTGCCGATCAGTTTATCGGTCTCTTTGCTTTTGGGAACGTGCAGCGACACGAAATCGGCTTTTTTGAGCAACTCTTCAAGGCTGACCGGCTTTACTCCCATCTTTTCGTAGCGCTCGGGATCGACGCTGCGTTGATAGGCGACAACTTTCATATCAAAAGCCTGGGCGCGTTTGGCCAACTCGCGGCCGATACGTCCCATACCGATGATTCCCAGGGTTTTACCGGTCAGGCCAATCCCCATTAGTTCTTTTTTTGCCCATTTGCCGTCTTTCATGCTTTGATCGGCCCGCGGGATATGGCGCGACAGCGACAGGACCAGGCTCATGGTCAATTCCGCGACGGCAATGCTGTTGGCATCCGGCGTGTTGACCACCGCGATGCCTTTTGCCTTGGCTTTGTCCATGGCGATGTTGTCCAGGCCGGCGCCGGCGCGGCCAATGACTTTCAGGCGCCTGGCTTTCTCGATCACGTTGGCGGTGATCTTGGTTGCGCTTCGGACCACGACGGCATCGTAATCCGCGATGGCTTCCATCAGTTGTTCTTCATTCAATCCGGTTTTGATGTCTACGCTGCACTTTTCTTCGAGCATGTCGATACCGGCTTGGCCGATGGCATCACAAATCAAAACCCGGAAATCTGATTTTTCCTGCGACATGGTAGAACTCCTTTTTGGCAATGGACGAAGGTGGCATCGAAACACGTCTACAGGCGCGTTTTCCGTGTCGCGTCCGATGGAACGTGAGGAAACCATCTCGACTGACTTGTCTTTATTTTAGCAATGAGAATATCTTCTCCAGCGATGTATCCAACTGATGGTCTGAGAAACAGTACTGCAGGGTTAAGAAGCGTTCCCGCAATCGCATCACTTCTTCCTGGACCGTTTTGCCGTTGACGATGACATCGTGCATCAGCTGCGCCACTTGGTCGAAATCGTCGGCTGTCATGCCGAAGCGGGTCATTTCGGATACGCCCAGACGCAGGGCGCCGGAAGCGGTAAAGCCTTCTTCCTGGGGCGCCGCCTGATAGTTGACGATGATGCCGTTCTCCTCCAGGCGGCGGGCGATCTCCGGCCCCTTGGCATAGCCGACATTGACGACGACCTGGTGCGTTTCGGTGTAACCGGCGGCCGGGTCGCCGGCCACTTCCAACCCGCAGTCGGAAAGCGCCTTGGCCAGGGCTTTGGCGTTGACCAGGACGTTTTGCTGGTAACGCTCTTTGAAGGCGTTCATTTCGTAAGCGGCCATGAGCAGACCCAGCTGGGTGCCCAGATGGTGATTGCTGGTGCTGCCGGGGAAGGAGCGCCGCTCAATGGCTTCCCAGAATTCAAAGACCGAATCGGTTGGATCGTAATCCGCCGCGACGATGCCGCGTTGGGTGCCGAAGTAGGTTTTATGGGTCGAGCCGGTAACGATATGGGCCCCTTCCTTGAAAGGTTCCTGGAAATGCGGACCGACCAGGCCGAGCACGTGGGCCATGTCGTACATGATCACAGTGGGCACTCTTTCCCAGGATAATCAATTCCGGCCGATATTGTTCGATGAGGGTTGTGCAAGCCTTCACATCCATGCGGTAGGGGTTGTCCTCGCAGACGGGAAAGTTGACCACGGCCGGACGCTCGGTCTGTGGATCACGAGCCACGAAATCACGCAAAGCCCCCATGGGTTGTGCGGACAGGTGTCCCCCTCTGATGATGTGGTTGTTCATGACCCGTCCGATCCGGCGCTGTTCCCCTTTTCGGTCGGTACGGTTGATGTAGTCGACCAGTGCGCTGAAGACCGCCGCATTGGCCATCTGGCCGGAAACCAACCGGGTTTCCACTTCCCGGCAGCCCAGGAATTGTTTTAATTCTTCAACCAGCAAGGTCTCGACTTCGGAAATGAAATCCGTGCCCTGGTAGTAAAAGACATCGGCTTCTTCCAGGGCCTTGATCCGTTTGTGTTCGGCATAACGGCAGACCGGATCCATGATGGACAGCATCCGCACGATGGGAGATGGTGACTGCTCCGATGGGATCAGATTGATGCATTGGGTGGAACGCCAACGCGTATTTTCCAGGGCCTTGCCGACCAGTGCGCCGGCCTTGTCCATGTATTGTTTCTGCGAATCCGTGACGTCCTGGGGTACGCTTTCCTTTCTGACGAAGGAAAGGATGGCGCGGGCGTAAGGCGGTGCTTCGCTTCTGAGAAAGTATGGCGCAATGGTGGCCGCCACTTTACGGTTACGAATCTCGATGTCAACGTTGTCGCCCGGTCGAAGCCGGCTGTCGAGCAGGGCCAGTGCGATGGGCCGAGAGGCTTTCGTTTCTCCCGGTGCCGCGCTGACCCCCTGGCCTTTGGCCACCCAGTAAGGCACCATGGTGCCGCTGGTCACAACGCCCGCCGGTTTTTGGTTTGCAAACACTTTATACCCGCTGCGGGCGATGCCTTTGCCTTCGATGGCCACCGGCATGACGATCTGGGGCAGTTGGTCGATATCTTCATGCACCCCCTCGGTGATACGGCGCCATGCGTCGTACTGCCGCTGCAATGCCGCTCTGCCGATAAATTCGCCTTTCAACGGCGAGAAACTGACGGCAAAGCGCGCCAGGGGGCAGGCGTATATCGGGATCTCCCCGCCTTTGTTTTCGGGATGGTCTCCCAGTTCGTGACCATACAACGGCAGCCCCGCTTCCAGTCGCAGGGTGTCCCTGGCCCCCAGCCCGATAGGTGCTGCGCCGTGTTCCAGGAAAAGGTCCCAGACGGTCCCAACATGCTCTGCATCGATGAAAAGTTCAAAGCACAAAGGTTCGCCGGTATAGCCGGTTCTGGCGATCAAAGCGTCGATTCCGTTGATCGAGCCGACAGAAAGCTTGTTGCGCATGGGTTCGGGCAACTGCCCCTTGCTGAGCACGGGTGATAAAATGTCTTTTGATGCAGGCCCCTGAAGGCTGATCATGGCTATTTCAAAGGTTCGATCTTCCATGCGGACATCGCTGAATCCGGCCATGGTCTCCTGCATGTGGTGCCAGTCTTTCTCGCGGTTGGAAGCATTGACGACCAGCAAGTAACTATCGGAGAAAAAACGGTAAAGATAGGCGTCATCAATGGCGCCGCCGTTTGCATTGGGGATCATGGTGTACTGGCTTTCACCCACCTCCAGGGCTGCGGCGTTGTTGGTGAGCACATGCTGCAAGAACGGCAGGGCGTCTTTACCGGATATGATGAAACGCCCCATATGGGATACATCGAACAGGCCGGCTTGCCTCCGTGTGGCAAGATGTTCCTGGATGATGCCACCGGGATATTGTACCGGCATTTCCCATCCGCCAAAATCCACCATGGTGGCCTTCAGACTTTTGTGGCGATCATATAATGCTGTTTTCAATAATGTTTTATTCATATGTCGCCTCCTTATTGAGTAGGAAATGATCTCCGATATTCAGGATGGGATAGCAAATGCCGTGTGATGATTGTTCCCAAGTATCGCGAGAAGCGGTTATATGGCATATTCGGGCCAGCTGTTGGCCCAATGAAACCGGGCTATGCCGGAAGCAGGGGGTTGAATTGGTATATGTAACATTACATGGTGTACCGTAACGCTTGACAATTCTTCCTTGTGGGCATGGTTGGTGCCTGGAAGCAGATTTAAGATACTGCCCTTGCCAGTGCCTTTTCCAGTTCCGGCAGGATTTCGAAGAGATCACCCACTACATAGTAATCGCAATTGGCCATGATGGCGGCATTCTCGTCGGTGTTGATGGCGATGATGGTCTTGGCGGTCTTCATGCCGGCGAAATGCTGAATCGAGCCGGAGATTCCCACGGCGATGTAGACCTTGGGGTTGACTTTCACGCCGGTCTGCCCCACCTGCATGGCGTAGGGAACCCAACCGTTGTCAACGGCGACGCGCGAGGCGCCAATGGCGGCACCCATGTGGCGGGCGCAGTCGTCAAGCAGCGAGAAGTTCTCGCCGCTCTTCATTCCCCGTCCGCCGGAAATGATGATGTCCGCCTCGGCAAGGAATTGGCCGCCGCCTTCTTCCATGCGGGTTTCGATGACCTGGTAACCGTCCTCGGGTGTTGCAGCCCATTCAAAGTCGACGATGTCGGCGTTGGCCGGCTGCTTGACCGCTGGAACGGCATTGGGACGCAGCCCGTAGATGAAATGGTTCCCGTTCAGGGTGATGGTGGCGATGGTCTTGCCTGAGTATTGGGATGTCTTGACCCTGCGGGCCTCTGGATCGATTGCGAGGCAGTCCATGATCAAAGGCGCGTCAAGTTTTGCGGCGATACGCGGCAGCAACTCCCGGCCTGTCGGGCTGGTCAGGCCGACCAGGCTGTCGATGGCAAACGCCTCCATGGCGGCGGCGACCGCATCGGCCTGCAGGGAGGGATTCCACCCGCTGCAGCCTGTCTTGATGTTGATGATTCGCGTCACACCATGCGTTTCAAGTGATGATTTGGCGGTGTCAACCGACGTATCCACCATCAGGGCCACGATTTCACGGTCCTGTGCATGAACTGCCGTGGCCATGCCGAAATTGGTGTCCTTGACCTGGCCGTTTTTCAGTTCGATGAGCAGTCCGATGGATCGCATGATCAGATCACCTTGGCTTCGTTTTTGAGAATATCGACGATGCGCTCCGCGATTTCCGCCGCACTGCCGCTGAGGGGTTTGGGGTTGCGCGATTCCACGGCCGGCTCGAGAGTGTCGATCCGCATTCCGGCAGCCGGCGTTTTGATATCAAGCTCGTCCAGTGTGATCTTCTTTACCGGTTTTTTGCGGGATTTGACGATATCGGGAAAAGTAGGGTAGTTGGGTGTGTTCAACCCCTTGCCGGCGGCCAGGACAGCAGGCACGGCCATGCGGAGAACGTCGATGGTGCCGGGATCGCGTTCACATTCAACCGTGACCGTTTTTTCTTCCACATCGAGCTTGACCACGTTTGTGGCCACCGGCAACCCCAGGTTGGCGGCCAGCCGAAACTGGGTCTGCATGCCCTCACTGTCGATGGATTCCTTGCCAGTGAAGATGATCCACGGCTCGCCATCTGCAAGGATGGCTGCCGCCAGGGCGCGGGCGGTGAGGATGCTGTCGGCAGGCTTGTCGGTCTCGATCAGGATGGCGCGGTCAGCGCCCATGGCCATGGCGGAACGCAGGCTGTTCTCCGCCGCCGCTTTTCCCAGACAGACGGCAACCACCTGGGTGTCTGTCTTCAGCGCTTTGATCCTGGCGGCCTCGGTGATGGCATGTTCGTCATAGGGGTTTACCAGAAAAGTGATCTTCTCGTTGATCGTGTTGGGCCCCTCGATGGTGATCGTAGCAGCCGAATCCGGCACATGTTTTACGCAGACATAGATGTTCATTGGGGTTCCGTCGATGCCAGTATTTCAAGGTTGACCGACGTACAAGGGGGATCTGCAGAACAGATCCCCCCTTATCGGCTAACCGTTGACCGAGAAGCTGGAGTTGTAATTGATTTCGCGTTTGCGGGAGAAAAAACCCACATCCAGCTTGCGGCCGGTGTATTTCATGGTGAACTGAAACGGCTCCTTGTCGTGATCGAGGCCCTTTTCGCAGGCGTCGATCAACTCGGCCATCATGCGGCCTACCACCGGCGCGTTCTTGTACTGGTTGCCGCTGGTGCCCACGGCCATGTAGAAACCGCCCAGGTCGGACTTGTCGTAGACCGGGATCCAGTCGTCGGAGCAGTCGTACAAGTCGACCACGCCCTTGGGCTGGTTGGG
>JARRKU010000098.1:0-13899 GCA_037387725.1 Desulfobacteraceae bacterium | reverse complement strand
CTTTTTTCTTGGCAGCGGCTTGTTTCTTGGGAGCAGCCTTTGCCTTAGCCGGTGCAGCAGCCACTTGGGTGCTGAGCTTCTCTAATTTTTTCGTCAGGCTGGCCAGTTGTTTGGCAATCGCCTTGATTTGGGTCTGGGCTTTCTTCATGTGGATTCCTCCTTAATGTTTAATATTGTTACAAAAATCAACTAATATCTTCAGCCCTAATATAACTTTTTTCTCTTGTCAACAACTTCTTGATAAAAAAAGAGAATTTTCTTTTTTCGACGTCGGACAACCACCTTTGCGATTCATCTCTTCCCGCGCCAATTAAGCAATTAGAAGCATTAGGGCCCAAAGTAGATTTTTGGCAGATCTTCTTCATACATCATCAATCCCTGATTTCCTTTCAATTTCACGGCCTAAGGGACCCCTACCAAAGAGAATGAAGCATACGCACATAACTTCGACAGCCCAGGCTTAACAAGCAACGATTTTCGCCCCTGGGATAAGAGATCTCCCCCTATCAATACGATAGACCTTTTCCTGAAGTTCAACGCTCGTGCTGATCGTGGTATGGGGCTCGAAAATAGCACAAATTCACAGCCCCCCAACGCTCTTTGGTCCTTTTGCTATCTTTGTTTATGCAACGATGGGGTTGACCGAGCGCTTGACAAAGATCGCCAAAACCCATAGGTGCAAATATCAGGACAGGGCCGTTGCGGGTGAATTGGATTTGAAGCCTTTGGGTTTTTGCAACATCAGGGTAGTTCTAGGACGCAATATGAACCAGGAACCAATTTTTCCGAATCTCTCTTCCGCGCCGCCTGCGTCGGAAAGCATGAAACAAGGGGGTATCGATTATGAAGCGGCCCTCAACCCGGCGCAGTTAGAGGCCGTCACCCATACGGCAGGGCCGCTGCTGGTCATCGCCGGCGCCGGCAGCGGCAAGACACGCACCCTCACCTACCGCGTCGCCAAGCTGGTGGAAAACGGCACTGCGCCGCAATCGATCCTGCTGCTCTCTTTTACCCGAAAAGCTGCCCAAGAAATGTTGAACCGCGCTGCGCAGCTATTGGACCATCGATGCCGGCAGGTTTCCGGCGGGACGTTTCACTCCTTCGCCAATGCCGTTTTAAGACGCTATTGCGGAAAAATCGGCTTTGCAAACGGCTTCACGATCATCGATCGATCCGATTCCGAAGATCTTATCGGCATGATCCGAAAGGAATCCGGCAGCGCGACGGATGAAGGAAAGCTGCCGCGCAAAGCGACCCTGGCCAATATGTTCAGCCGCTGCATCAATAAAGCACTGCCTCTGGAAGAGGTGATTTACGACGATTATTCCCATTTCGGGTTTCAACTCGATACCATCTCCAAAATCTGGGGCATCTACCAACAGCGCAAACGAGAGCATGACTTTTGCGATTTCGACGACCTGTTGGTCTATTTGCACCGCTTGCTCAGTGACCACGAAGATATCCGGCAGCAGCTGGCTTCGGCCTACCAGCACATCCTGGTGGACGAATATCAGGATACCAATCTGATCCAGGCGGATATCGTCTCCCTGTTGGCCGGCAAAGAAAAAAACGTCATGGTCGTGGGAGACGACTCCCAGTCGATCTATGCTTTCCGCGGCGCCAATTTCAAAAATATTATCACCTTCCCGGATCGATTTCCCGGCACGCGGGTCATTAAATTGGAAGAAAATTATCGCAGTCTTCAGCCCATCCTGGATCTGACCAATGCGATGATCGATCAGGCGGCCGAAAAATATTCCAAGCGGTTATACACTTCGCGGGGCGGTGGCGTGCTCCCCAATCTGGTGGCGTGTATCAGTGAAAATGTCCAATCGAGGTATGTTGTTGAGGAGATTCTTCGATCTGTCCAACAGGGGGTTGGCCTTCGTGACATGGCGGTGTTGTTCCGGGCCAGCTTTCACGCCTTCGATCTTGAACTGGAGTTGGCCCGCCACTCCATTGCCTTCATCAAATACGGGGGGTTTAAGTTTACGGAGTCGGCCCACATCAAGGATATGATCGCCCATCTGAAAATTCTGCACGTGCCCAAAGATCGGTTGAGTTGGTACCGGGTATTGCTGCTGCTTAAAAAGATCGGGCCCAAAACGGCCCGAAAAATATACGACGCCGTCGCCGAACAGGGCAAAGGGGCTTCCGGGCTGCTGACCCTGCCCGTGAAGGTCCATCCCTCTTCCGGCATCGAACGCCTCAAAGAGCTGGTGGGTGCCATTGCGGTCGATGCGCTTCCCATTCATCAAATGGGCGAAGAGATTATCCAGTACTACCTGCCGATGCTGAAAGACCGCTACGATGTCCATCCCAGAAGGGAGCGGGATCTGCAGCAATTGCTGACCATCATGGAACGCTATGAAAACCTGGACGACTTCTTTGCGGACATGGCCCTTGAGCCGCCCAACACCAGTGCCCAGGGGCAGCTAACCACCGATGAGCAGGCCAACCGGCTCAATCTGTCCACCGTGCATTCCGCCAAAGGACTCGAATGGCATACGGTTTTCGTCATCTGGGCGTTGGACGGCCGCTTTCCGTCCCACTACGCCATGGACGACCCCGACGCCCTGGAGGAGGAAAGGCGATTGCTTTACGTAGCGGCCACACGCGCACGGGAAAGACTGGTCCTGACCTATCCATGTCCGGTCTATGATCGAAGCACCCAGTCGATGCTCTACCACCCCTCCCGCTTCCTGGACGGCATCCCGGATGAGATGCTCGACAGGCAATATGTCAACCCGATGGAGTAGCAACTATGGGCGGCGAATATATTGTACTGATCATCGGCTACATCTTCGGATTCTATATGGCCTGGAATATCGGGGCCAACGACGTGGCCAACTCCATGGCTTCCGCCGTGGGGGCCAAGGCCATCACCATACGCCAGGCGATCCTGATCGCGTCCCTCCTCAACGTGGTCGGCGCAACATTCCTCGGCTCGCACGTCACCAATACCATCCGAAAAGGCATCGTCTCCACCCAGATTCTCTCCGACCCCCAGTTGGCCCTCATCGGTGCATTGGCCGCACTGCTGGCCGCCGCCCTATGGGTCTCCTTTGCCACATGGAAGTCGCTGCCCGTATCGACCACCCACTCCATCGTCGGTGCCATGATCGGTTTTGGCATCATGGCCGGCGGATTTGATGTGATCAACTGGTCGAAATTGGGCGCCGTGGTATTGAGTTGGGTGATTTCACCGATCTTCAGTCTGGTGATCGCCTTCTTTCTTTTCAAGCTGATCATCCGGTTGGTGCTGTCCAGCGACGATGCCGGGGCCGCAGCCCTGCGATGGTCGCCGGTATTTATCGGCAGTGCGGTGTTTGTGGTCGTGCTCTCCTTTTTGTTCAAAACACCCCTGGGCAAAAATCTTTCGTTGGCAATGCCGTCGGCCTTGATCATCGCCGCCGTGGCAGCCTATGTATTGGGGATGGCCGGAAAATGGATGATCCGCCGTTTCGTCATTGGACCGCAGAACCGGGGCGCCGAGGAGATCTTTCGCCGCATCCAGATCGGAACCTCCTGCTACGTGGCCCTGGCCCAGGGCGCCAACGATGTGGCCAACGCCATTGGTCCCCTGGCCGTGATCTACTTCCTGGTCAAGACCGGTGCCGTGGGCGCCAAAGTGCCGGTCCCGATCTTCCTGCTCCTCTTCGGAGGGGTGGGTATCGCCTGCGGCATATGGATGGCCGGTTACCGTGTCATGACCACCATCGGAACGAAGATCACCACATTGACCAACACCCGCGGCTTCTGTGTCGATTTCTCTGCGGCCACCACAGTGCTGCTGGCCTCGAAACTGGGGCTGCCGGTCTCCACCACCCATGCGGCCGTGGGGGGCGTGATGGGCGTGGGGATCGCCCGCGGAATGGAAGCCGTCAATTTTCGCGTTGTCTTTCAGATCATGATATACTGGGTTCTCACCGTACCGGCCGCCGCCCTGACCAGTATGCTGCTGTTTTGGATCATCCGCTGGATCTATCTATAAGTAAGTAAGGAGGTACCATGCGATTGCCATTTTTATCCATGTTTCTGACCTCTCCCTTTGACGGCATCCAGGAACACGCCGAGAAAGTGCAGGATTGCGCGTGGGCGTTTCAGCAAGCCGTGGAGTGCTATCTGACCAGCCAGTGCCAGACGTTCGAAGAGCTGCGGCGAGAGGTGGTCCGGCTGGAGAGCGAAGCCGATGCGATCAAGCGCCGCATCCGGGGGCATTTGCCCATCGGCACCCTCATGCCGGTCAGCAAGTTTCAGCTGTTTCGATATCTGAGGGAGCAGGACGGTGTCCTGGATGCGGTGGAGGACGCGCTGGACTGGATCTCCTTTCGGCAGGTACCGGGATTCCCCAAAGACCTGAACAAGGATTTCTTTTTGCTGGTGGATGCCGTGGTGGACCCCATCGAAGAGTTAAGCAAGATGGCCCGTGAAGCCCGCAGTTACTTTCAGACCTTCAACGAAAAGCAACGCACCAAAGTTAAAAGCATTATCCGCAACTTGCGCCACCAGGAGCATGAAGCCGATAAGGTCGAAGACACCCTCAAAAGCAAATTGTTCAATATGGACATCGATGCCGTATCGATTTATCACTCAATCCGGCTGGTGGAAATTGTGGGATCCATCGCCGACCATGCCGAAAACGCCGGCGACATGATGCGCGCGATGTTGGCCAAGTAGACGAAGAAGCCATATGCTGATAGGAGATCTATCGAATAAAGCACTCCTCCATCGATGAATTCGCTCTTAGAAAAAGGCGTAAACGCAAAAGATAATAAATATTATAAATGCCACGGCAAAGGCGATATAAGCCTTCCAATCGGTGAGCTTCTCCGCCATGCCATGACTGCCCAACTTGCCCAGCCGCGCCTTGCAATGCGGACAGACATCCGCATGTAAAGGCACATAGACATAACAGGAGTGGCATTTCTTTGAGACATAGCCGGGATCCCGGTTGTCCCTTGATCTGGTATCCATAGCATGCCCTTTCGTCCTCGGTCAGCGACCGTTGCAGACCGATCATTTTTCGAGCAACGATCGATTCACCTTGATCTTGCTGCGTGACCGCAGATCGGCCATCCAGTCCTGGTAGGCGGACTTTTGTTTTTGCTCCGTCAGCCGTTTCAGGATCATCTTTCTTTCTTTGGCAAACCCCTTTTCATCTGGCGACTTACGTTCCTTGAGGCGGATGGCGTACCACCCTTTGCGTCCCTGAACAGCATTTTCCGCCAAGGGCTTGTCCGCCGTCAACCCAAAAGCCATCTGGCTGATCTGCTGCTCATTTCCGATGGTCGGGATGGCCCCGCTGCGCCCGAACAAAGGCGTTTGCTCGGGCTGGACATGGAATCGGGCGCCGGCCTGCGCAATGGTCCCCCCGTTCTTCAGTTCGGCCAGCAAGGCTTCGGCATCGGCTTTGGCCTTTTGTTGCTGCTGATCTTTGATCGTATCGGCTCTTACCCTCTGGGCGACCTTCTCAAATTCGGGAATGACGGCCGGCTTGAGATCGGTCACCTGCAGGATCAAATATCCGTCGCCGAACTCCTGGACCTCGCTGATGGCCATTTTATCCAAGTCAAAGGCGATTTTGGTAAATTTACGTTTGTCGGCTATCCCCTTCTCCTTCGGCCCCTGGGCCGTAAAATAGTCTGTCTGGTGCACCGGTGCCTGCTGGGATTTTGCGGCCTCCAGCAGATCATCTCCATCGAAAACCGAGTCGTAGAGGGCATCCGCCTTTTCGTGGGCCAGCTTTTTGGCTTTCTCGTTGGTCAGCCTGGTGCGGATACTTGGGGCCGCCTGTTCCAGGCTCTGGGTGGTCGCCGGCTCGACCTGCTCCACCTTGATCACGTGCCACCCGAAATCGGTGCGCACCGGCTCGCCGATCTCACCGGCCGCCATGGAAAACGCCTTATCCGCAAAAGGTTTCACCATCCGGGAGCGGGTAAACCACCCCAGCTCGCCCCCCTTGTCTTTGCTGGGTCCCTCGGAGTACTTTTTGGCGAGTCCGGCGAAGTCTTTTCCCGCCTTGGCCATCTGGTAAACCTTCATGGCCTCGGCTTTGCGGGCTTCGACCCGGGCGGCATCCGCCCCCTTGTCCACCTTGAAGAGGATATGACGGGCCTTGACACGCTTCTCCTTTCGGAATTCGGCCTTGTGCTCCTGATAATAGGCCGCAATGGCTTCTTCACTGATCTGGACATCGGATTTCATCGACGCGGGGTCGAAATAAACATAGGTGGCCTTGATCCGGGGCTGGGTGCGATAGTTGTCTTTGTGGTCATCAAAATAGGCCCGTACCTGCTCGTCCGTGGGCTGCAGGTCGCCATACTGCTCGGGTTTAAAAAGAGCATATTCGATGCTGACCTGTGTGTTTTTCCAATCGTACCACGCCCGGGCATCATCCTCGGAGGCCACCACGCCGACCAGGAGAATGGCGCGCAGTTTGTTCAACAGCATCGCCTCTTTACGATCCATCCGGAAGCGCTGGTCGCTCAGGTTGTTCTGGGCCAGAACCTGTTGATATCTTCGCATGTTGAATGCCCCGTCGACCTGGAAAACAGGCATGCTGTAAATCGCCTGGGCCAGTTCGTCGCTGTCCACCTCGATCTTCAGGCGCCCGGCCTCCTGGCTGAGCAGAATCCGTTCGACGAGCCGATCCAGGGCCATCTCGCCGGGATTCAACATCTTCTTCAACATATTATCATCCACCTGGCCGCCGTAGGCACGGCGCAAGTCATCCATCATCCGGTAGTAGGTTTGGCGGTAAACCTCGACGGGAATCACCTCACCGTTGACCTCCGCCACCTCTGTCTTGTTTCGGGAACGCATACTTCCCACGCCCCAGAACACAAACACAATGACGATGGCGAACAGCACGATTTTGATCAACCACCTGCCAGCATTTTTACGCATTAAGCTGAGCATACCGCATCCTCTCCTTTATCCGTCTATCCTTTTCAATCCGCACCGGCATTCACAACCGAACGCGTCATAGAACCTTGGGATGTTAGGCTTTATCCCCATGGTTGTCAATAATTTCCCGAATCTATGTCAGGGCCGTCGCAGGCGACCCTATGCCAAAATTTAGATTGACAGCCCCAACCCGATTTGTTACCTACCGCTCTTACGTTCGGGGCTGTAGCTCAGCTGGGAGAGCGCATGACTGGCAGTCATGAGGTCAGGGGTTCGATCCCCCTCAGCTCCACCAACATGCCATATAGCTTGATAAAATTCAGGTTTCATCAAATGCCTCCCGTTTAGACCGTAAGCGGGAGGTTTTCTTTTTAGAATCCCCTTCTGATCCTGCAAAACACACAGGGAAACGAACAAGCACAAACCAAGGCGAAGATAGCCCGCTGAAAGAAAAAGTGCTGATCACCGATGATTCGGAAATCATGAGGGTTCCGGACCCGATTTGTGAATATTTCGCACCTTGCTCTTTGCGGAGAACCCTAATGAAGAATATCTGTGGCCCCGAAATACCTCGGAGCATTGTACCCTTGTACGAGGTATGGTAGTTTGCGTGGTGAGCCAAATGTTAGAATGGCAGGATGCTGTCGTTTTAAACGTTAACCTTAAAACCGGCTTTACGGCCTTATGAAAATCGGTTCCATCCAGCTTGACAACCCTACCGTATTTGCTCCCTTGGCCGGCATCACAAATTTGCCGTTACGTCTGATGGCCAAAGAGGCGGGCTGCGGCTTGGTGTGCTCTGAGATGGTCAGTGCCCATGGATTGGTGTACGGGTCGTTAAAAACCGCCCAATTAATGGACTCCGCACCCCGGGAAAAGCCGCTATCGGTCCAGCTCTTTGGCAGCGATGCCGCCATTGTGGCAGACGCAGCCCGGATGGCGGCGGCAGCGGGCGCCGATATTGTGGATATCAACTTCGGTTGCTCGGTGCGGAAAATCCTCAAAAGCGGATCCGGCTCCGCCTTAATGCGCGACCACCGAAAAGCCGAAGATCTTCTCAAAGCCGTTCGGGGCGCCATCCATGTACCCCTGACCATTAAAATCCGAAGCGGATGGGATGCATCCGGCGATCAGGCCATGACGTTATGTCACATCGCCGAGGCATGCGGGGTGGATGCTGTCGCCGTACACCCGAGGACGGCCCGGCAGGGATTCGGTGGCTGCGCGGACTGGTCTCTGATCCGGAAGATTAAAAACGATATCACCATTCCGGTAATCGGGAATGGGGACATTCTCACAGCACAAGATGCACTGGAAATGATATCCCAAACCGGCTGCGATGCCGTAATGGTCGGTCGTTCAGCCATCGGAAACCCCATGATCTTCACCCAGATTTCCGATCTTTTGCAAGCCAGGCCGATCCGGGATATCACCCACCAGGATCGCATCGACATGATGATCCGTTACCTGAAAGCGTCGGTCCTTTATTTGGGAGAGAAAAAGGCGTGCTATGTTCTCAGAAGCCGTTTGGGCTGGTTCGTCAAAGGCTTGCCCCGTGCCGGCAGTTTTCGAAACGCGATCCGCCATCTGGCATCTGAAGCGCAGGCCCGGGAACTTATCGATGCCTTTGCCAAAGAGATTGCCCCAGGTTAGAATCCGACGTGAGTTATCGGACCGGGACGGCAATATCTCCGTATTGAATTTTTCCCTCGGCCGATGCCCGGGCTTCGGCCTTCTGGTCGGCTACGGCGTCGACTTGAAACGTCCCCACCTGATATCCGGGGACGATGAACTGCTCTCCTTGCTGGCCTTCCAATTGACGGCGGCCTTCGAATACAATGAACCGGTCCCCCTCCTTCAGGCCAACACCCGATCCGGCAGGAATAACGACCCGATCTCCCTCGGTTCCCCTCACGGTTACTTTCCACATGATATCGGACAACGCCTCTCCGATTTGTTCGCCCAACCCTTCTGCCGCATCGACGATCTCCTCTTCGAGTTCTTCGATGGTTATCGCCGTGCCGCTTTTATAGCTTTCATAGTCGTTCTCGCTGATCCGCACTTCTGACTCCACGACCCCGCTGACGACTTTAGCCGCCAAATGTGGATCGTACAGATCCGCTGTGACGGCAAAGTGGGCCAGAAAACGCTTCTTGCGAAACCAGAACAGGCCGGTCCGAATGGTGGACACACGGATATCACGGATCGCGGCGACCACCACCCCCTGATATCCTGCCTGCCGTGCCCCTCTGAGAAGGGCTGTCATATCAGGATTCGGCATCGATCCGTGACCGCTGGCCAACACAGCCATGAAACCCGGGAATCCCTTGTCCTCCGGCGTCACCAGCATGGAGCGGCTGTCTTCTTCGGCAACGGCATGGGCAAGGGTCTTGAAATAGAGCGCCCCGGCCTCCTGCCCAACGGCTGTGGAAGGCGTTTGGGCCAGAACCGCGGCAACCTGCTTGGCATAACGATTGCTCGGTTTCACCGTATTGATGGTTGGGGGGATCTTCTCGAGCAGGTTCCCGGAACCACCGCAGCCCAAAAGCGCCCAGGATACAACGGTCAAGACAACACAGAAACGGGTGAGTCCACACATGGTCAGTCTACTCCTTTTCCGGATCGGATTTGAACTGAACCGTCACATCCGAGGTAATGCCGCCGCGGGAAGTAAAATTTCCCGTCACTTCCATCCATTTGGGAAGCAATCTGGAAACCAGATCATCCAGTATGTGGTTGACCACATGCTCATAAAAGATGCCCACATTGCGATATTGCAGCAAATAGAATTTCAATGATTTAAGTTCGATAATGCTTTGATCCGGGGCATATCGAATGGTGATGGTACCGTAATCGGGAAGACCCGTCATGGGACAGACCGACGTAAATTCCGGTTGTCGGATGGTGATGACAATGTCCCGGCTGCCCTTGTAGGCATAGTCAATGGGGTCAAGCCGTTGGGCATTCACCGTATCCGGTTTAAGGACCTGATAGGATCCGGCGGTATCTGATGGGTTGGCCATAGCTGACAAACCTCCTATTCTCTTAAAAAAGATTTCTGTTAATAGAGGATTTCAGTTAAGGTGTCAAACCATGAAGAATGGCGGCACAGTGGGAGCGCCGAGCGGCAAAACAGCGGCCATGGGTCTTCGCCACCCAGACCTTCGGAACCAACTGTGCACCGATGGTTGCCGACAGTTCAAATGTTAAGGTCATCCATAGTCGTGGATTGACACCGGCCACTCAACCTGGTAACAATCAGTAATTATTAAATATTGGAGAGGTAACACCATGAAAAAAGGGGCTTTGGAAGAGCAGATTCTCAGGGCAAGCAAGGAGGTTGTTGTTAAATTCATTGAAGCGGGACGGCTTTCCCCCACCGGTTTTGCCGAAACCTTTAAGTCGATCTACCGGTCCATCGATGAAACCGTCAAGGAAACTCGGGACTTGGATTGGGGCGATGCAGATTCACACCCCCAATCCAAATCATAGATAATGGGCACTATTGTGTATTTTCCGAAGGCATCCCATTGATATCACCAAAGGACACGGCCTGCCCATAACCGCCGACGGCTGCTTCAAATAGATCGCGCATGTGAGCCACCACCTGGCCGGCCAATGGATGCCATTCCGCGGCCCGGTCTTGATATGCCTCGAGCAGACGATCGGCCAATTCTTTCAACGGGTCCATGGGCACCGGGGCCGAGACCACCTCACTGGCCATGTCCATGGCCACCACTTCGGCTTCTTTTGAAACCGGCACGTCAACGGGTTCCACAGGCAAAAGTTCCGGCCTTGCCGGCGCCACCTCACCGGTGCGGTCATAGGAGATCGCCGCCGTTGTCTGCTGTGCAACAAGGACTTGGCGCTCGTAGGCCATATCAACTTCCAGGCTATCGATGGTCTCAAGACCTTGCAGTTTTTGCGCCTTCGAGACCATGGGATTAAGCCGGTTCTGGACGAAGTCGTTCATCATACGATGAAGGGTCTTGATCACTTTTCGGATCTCCCGGCGCTCTTGTCTGTTCAGATCGCCCTCCACCGAAAAGCTGACCTCGCGTTCGAACGCCCCCCCGGAAAATTCCCCCCATTCCCCGTGGAAGTCGCCGTCATCCACCCCCACTTCACCGTATGCGGCATAAACGGCCGATGCCTGTGTAGCGATGGACAGGGTGACTCTATCCCCCTCGTCGGTCACCAGGTCCATGTCCAGTGACCGGCTGCTGCTGACAGCCGCCAGCTGGGTCTGGGAGACCGTCAACGATCTGTCTGTTGACATGTCCTTGGGACAACTGCACGTTGCGACGTTTTGAATGGCTTCCATAATCTTTTCCTTTCGGGATTTCTTCCCTCGTTTGTATTCTACTGAACAGCCTATGGGCTGGTATGTCCTGAATATTGGATTGCATGCCGCGCCGATATGAATAGGCGGTGTCGTGCAATTGGCTGCCGGTTCATTTAGGTATCGGCCTCCACCACTATAACCTTTAGATGGCGCACGGCGGGAAACCGAAAAAGGGCGATGGAAAATTATTGAAAAGGCAGCAGGGTTCAGATAGAAGGATTATTCTGGCTGTTGGCAGACAATTTTACAAGGGTAATTTTTAATTTTTTAATAATATCAACCCCATAGACAAGTCCAAACAATAGGGAGGTAGAATTGAAAACGACACTGGTGAAAGACATTATGGTGCCGCTCTCCGAATACGCCACCGTATCGGAAGATGCCACCCTGAGCGAGGCTGTCGCGGCATTGAAAAAATCCCAGGCGGATTTTGATCAGGCAAAGTACCGCCACCGGGCGATTCTGGTGCTCGATCGAAACGACAGCATCATCGGCAAGGTGAATTTTCAATGCATTCTCAAGGCGCTGGAACCCAAGTACGAAGAGATGCTTTCCGATAGCGGCCCAGCGCATCTGGGGTTCACCCGCAAGTACCAAAAGGCCATGATCGAATCCTTCAAGCTGTTGCAGGACCCGCTGGATAAAATCTGCGAAAAAGCGGCCCAAACAAAGATAAAAACCTTCATGGCAACCCCCAAAGAGAGCGAAATGATCGAACCGGAAGCCCCGTTGGGCGAAGGCATTCATCAACTCGTGCTGGGACACCACCAATCATTGCTGGTCACCAAGGCCAACAAGGTTGTCGGCGTGTTGAGGCTGGCCGACGCCATCGAGGTGGTCTCGAATGCAATTCTGGGTTGCAAGACTTAATAAAACCATCACTGACATGTCTGGAATGGAGGAGATATAAATGAGTAGCGATGCAGCAGCGATCCCGGCAGGCCGGTTCGATTGGAAAAAGTATCTGTTTATGGCCATCGGTGTGGCTTTGTTTGTCCTTGCTTTTTATTCACCCCCCTGGCCCGATGCCATCGATCCCCAGGGAAAAGTTTTCGCCCTCTCCCCCCAGGGCAAAGGCGCCCTGGCCGTCTTCCTGCTGGCCGCCACATGGTGGGGGGTCGAGGTGGTTCCCATCGGCGTGACCAGCCTGACCATCGGTGTGCTTCAAGTGCTTTTCTTTATCCGTCCGGCCAAAGAGGCCTTTAAGGATTTCATGGACCCCAGCGTGCTCTTTATTTTCGGATCCATCGTTGTGGGCCTGGTCTTCACAAAAACCGGATTGACCCGGCGGATCGCTTACAAGATGCTGGCCATCGTGGGTGAAAAGACCAGCATGATCTACCTGGGCTGTTTCGTCCTGACCGCCGCCCTTACCCATATCATGGCCCATACGGCCGTAGCGGCCACCATCTATCCGCTTCTGGTGGCAATCTACGCCATGTACGGCGAAGGTGATAAACCGACAAGGTTCGGCAAAGGGCTGTTCATTGGCATGGCCTACATCGCTGGCGCCGGTTCCATCGTCACGCTGTTAGGCGCCGCCCGCGGTGCCGTGGCCCTGGGCTTTTTCAACGAAGTCGCCGGAAAAACCATCGGCTTCTTCGAGCTCTCCTACTACATGGCGCCCATCGGTTGGTTGATGACTTTTTTGCTGTGGGGCTTTTTCATGGTGGTAATGAAACCGGAAAAGAAGACCATTCCCGGCCTGCGGGAAAAAGCCAAGCGACTCAACCTCGAAATGGGACGCATCTCCAAGGATGAAATCACTGCCGCTGTTATCGTCACGGCCGCCATACTGGTACTGGGCGTTTCCGCGGTGATGAAATCGGCCATCCCCGAATTTGTGCCCCCGCACAAGACCGCTGTGCTGCTCACCTCCACCATCCTCTTCTTTGCCACCGGCCTATTGGACATCAATGACCTGGAAGAGATCCCATGGAACATCATCCTGCTCTTTGCCGGCGCCATGAGCATCGGTTTCTGCCTCTGGCAAACCGGCGCGGCCGAATGGATGGCCGTCCACTGGCTGACCCTGTTCAAAGAAGCCCACTGGTTCGTTTTTATCATGAGCATCGCCTTCTTCGTCATGATGATGACCAACTTCATCATGAACGTGGCGGCCATCGCCATCTCCCTGCCGGTGGCCCTGGTCATCGCCCCTTACCTGGGCGTGGCCGGCGAGGCGATCCTCTTCGCCTCTTTGGTGGTGGCAGGGATGCCGTTCCTGCTGCTGGTGGGCGCCGCCCCCAATGCCATCGCCTATGACTCCAAACAGTTCACCACAGGCGAATTTTTCATGTGGGGCATTCCGGCCAGTATCATCCTGATGCTCGTCACAGGCTTTGCCGTGTACGTGCTCTGGCCGATTATGGGGATGCCCATAACGACATGATAGGCGTACCATTACTGGGGTTACGGCTCACTGACCGCAGCAGGCCAAATGTAGTAGAATCCGGTTTCAGGCAGGCCGACCATTCCAGACAAGCTGGGAACGGCCAGGTCGGGTCCTGCGCCGCCAGTCTGTACGGACGCGCTATAGATATGAACTTCCTGGGATTTATTGCGCTGAAAGGTCACGACTTTGGCATCTGCCCCGAGTCCTGCCAGAGATTTGGCTTTGGCGAGGGCGTCTTTCAGATATCCGA
>JARRKU010000097.1:0-14154 GCA_037387725.1 Desulfobacteraceae bacterium | reverse complement strand
TTCAAAATCTTCGATTTTGAAACCACTTCTAATAAAAGGAAACATAAAATGAGCAAAATTATACCTGTAATAATTTGGATATGGGCATTCTTGGCCATAGCGGTCAGTCCCTCGGCTTTGCTTGCCCAGGAAACAGGAAAGAATATGAAAACGGATGGCATGGAAGCAGATGCAGGTCGCTATGCTGCTGTGAACGGATTGCAGATGTATTATGAAGTTCACGGCCGCGGCAGACCGCTGGTGTTGATTCACGGTGGCGGCTCAACCATTGAATCCGCGTATGGCCGCGTGCTGCCCGAATTTTCGAAAAATCATCGTGTGATTGCCATGGAGCTGCAGGCCCATGGCCATACCCGCGATATTGACCGGCCGTTGAGCTTTCGACAGGACGCAGACGACGTTGTGACGCTGCTCAGGCAGCTCAAGGTCGACAAGGCGGACATCATCGGTTTCAGCAACGGAGGAACCACCGCACTTCAGATCGCCATTCGCCACCCGGACGTCGTCAACAAGCTCGCGGTGCTGTCCGCCAATTTCAGACGCAGTGGAATGCAGCCGGGATTTTTCGATGGATTTAAAAACGCATCCATGGAGAAGATGCTGCCCCAGGATCTGAAGGAAGCCTATCTCAAGGCAAACCCGGATCCCAAAGGACTTCAGCGGATGTTCGACCGGGATGTGGCCAGGATGGTGTCATTTACAGATATCAGCGATGAGCTGATCAAGGCCATTCAGGCGCCGACACTCGTCATCAACGGCGATAGCGACGTCGTGCGTTCCGAACATGCCCTTGAACTGTCTCAAATGCTCCCCCATGCCAAGCTGGCCATCCTGCCCGGCGGACATGGCGAGTATCTGGGGGAAATCAATTCGGTAAAAAAAGGCAGCAAAATACCGCTTCTACTTACAGCCATGATCGAAGCGTTTCTTATGGAATAGCCGTAATGCGGTCAACTGCAATAAATAAAAAGACCAGGATCTCCCCCTAATTAAGGGCCGGTGCTCTAGAAGCGTGCGGTACCGTCAGCGGTCCGGTTTGCTCCGGGACATACCGTTTAAATAGCCTTGGACCACGAGCGGCGGATCGATCTGGAGAATCTCGGCATAGGCCTTCAAAAACTGTTTTAGATAAATCTCGGCGGGAAGATCGTCGAACAGGTCGTCCTCGATATTGTTCAGGATGGTGCTGCTGATTCTGGTGATGGTGTAAATTTCGGAATACTCGATGCCCAATGCTTCTCTGAGCTGCTTCAAGTCCTGGCCGGAGATCATCTCCTTGGATTGGATCGCCTCGACAAGCTGATGGATCTCGGGGTCATCGGATTTCTTTTCCACCCATTGACGGAGGCTCTTTTCTTTCGACGTGATCCGGTTGTCTGAACAGGCCGCCAGTTTTCTTTGGGTTTGTCTGGATAAAACGGCGGCTTCCAACTGGCCGGTGTCGATGAGCATCTGGTTGTAGGCGGCTCTTTTGTCTTCATCGATCAAGGTATTGAAGGCTTTTTCGATGGCCTGCAGCAATACAGCTCTTTGCTCCGCGGAAAAGAGCGAATACGTGGCGATGCTCTCTTCTTCGTAGATCGCCAGCGCTTTGCGGTAGGCGCGCCTGATATCAACCGCGTCTGCATCAGCCGGAACCTGCAGAATCTGGTAATAGTTTTCCCCTTCGAAAGTCTTCATGACGCCTTTTGCGCGGCAGATGGCGCCGCCTGGTCATACCCGAGCCGTTCCGCCATTTGTTTCAGCCCCATGGCCGTTTGCGTGGCCGGGTATTCCCTGACATAGAGTTTTCTGGCATAGATCGAATCAATGACGCGCTCGTCAAAATCGACCCGGCCCAGGATTTCAAAAGGCGAGTAGAAATGACGGTTGCAAACGATCTGTATTTTTTCGTCCAGGGAGGGGTCCGCATTTTTGCGATACTGGTTCAAAACGATCTTGAACTCGAACCGGCCGATGAGTTCCTTTAAAAAAGCTTCTTTTTCAGGATCGTATTTCTTGACAATATCGATGATCGCCTGTGATTGCAGGACCCTGGATCCCTTGTCCAGCACCGTGGTTTTCACCCGGTCGTCAAAGGGGTGCTGTTTGATGAGCTGTTTCAATCTTCTGAGATAGACGGCTTTGATAAACCGGAAGGCATTTTCAACGGATGTGGGTTCAGGGGTGCAGACAATGATTCCCTTGCCGGCGGTAAGGAAAAAATCCAGGGTATTGTAGTTGGTCCCGGCCCCCAAATCCAGAAAGACATAATCAAAGGGCAGTTTTTTGATGGCGTTGATCAACTTGATTTTCTGGGCATAATACAGGTTGGCGATTTCCATGGAACAGTGGCAGGAGCTTATGAAAAAGAGGTTGCGGATGTTCGTGGAGACCGCCGCGTTTTCCAGCGATGGGATGGCCTTGTTTAAATAGCGGTTCAATCCGCTTTCAGGCGCCGGCATTCCCAGGAAGGTGTGCAGATTCGAGGCCCCCAGGTCCAAATCGACCAGCACAACCCGCTTGCCCTGATTGGCAATTGAGGCGCCCAGACTGGCGGAGATGAAACTCTTGCCGACTCCGCCTTTACCGCCGCCTATGGGATAGATTTTCGACATAGGCCCAAAACAGATAATCCCGTTGCGAGAGCAGTCCCAAATCAACACTGGTGGTTGTCATTGAACCGGACAAAAAAACAGGGGCTGCGCCCCGATGAAATTATCAGTACCACGGTGCAGGACAAAGGGCAAGCTGCGGGTCATCAGTTGCCTAGCACCCAACACCTGAAACCTGCCCCATGATTGAGACAACTTAAGCATTCCGGATAACCGTATAGGACTGATCTCGGGTGATATCCATGGAATGGCCGCAGCAATAGGGCCGGTGGACCGATTTTTTACTTGCATTTTTTGGACAAAGAATTGATTATAATAACAGATATATGGGGATGGAGTCCCCCTGTTAACCGCCCGCGCTGGGCTGATGACTCCTGCCGGCAGCAATGTATGGTAGGATTTTGATGGAGAGGTCGCAGGCGGTTTTTTCGTACCTGAATGGGCCGGCGGCCTCTCTGGATGCGTGCATTCCGAAACGAATGCTTCATCTTCAGCAGGGAGGTACGAATGACGCAAGCAGCAGCATCACCATTTCGCCACCAACGCCCGCATCTTGCTGATCTACTGTATAAAACATCCGAAACAATTTCGGGCATCGGCCCGCCGTTCCTTCATTACAGTCGCAAATTGAACGACTTGGCATCCCGCTATTCCGAGGGCCGGTTCCACCTGGCGGTCCTTGGCCAGTTCAAGCGCGGCAAGAGCACCCTGCTCAACGCTCTGACGGGCGAACCGATTTTGCCCGTAGGGGTCGTCCCCCTGACTGCAGCACCCACCTTCCTTCAATATGGCAAGGCACCGAAAATCAGTGTTCAACTCAACGGCGGACGCCCGGCGGATGAATTCACCGGTGTCTCGACCGCTGAGAGAAGCGCCTTTCTGGCCGGCTTTGTCACCGAAAAAGGCAACCCTCAAAACAAGCTGGGTGTCGTCGAAGTGCAAGTGGACTTACCGGCCCCCATCCTTTCCGGAGGGGTCGTATTGATCGACACACCCGGTATCGGCTCCACCTACCGGCATAACACAACTGCCACCCTCAATTTCCTGCAGCAATGTGATGCGGCTCTGTTCCTGATCTCGGCCGATCCGCCCATCACCGAAGTGGAACTGGAGTTCTTGAGGCATGTGAGGGAAAAGGTGCCGCAATTGTTTTTCGTTTTGAACAAAATTGACTACCTGGATGAAGAAGAGCTTGAAGAGGCGCTGGATTTTTACAAACGCGTACTATCCGAGGAGGTCGGGTGGGACAGCGCGTTTCCGGTTTTTCGCGTATCGGCCCGCAAGGGGCTGGAAGCCAGGACAGCCGCGGATTCCGGCGGATGGACAGCGAGCGGCATGGCGCAGCTGGAATCCTTTCTCGTGGATTATCTGGCCAGGGAAAAGTTTAAAGCCTTGACGGATGCCGTCTGCCGCAGGGCGTTGGAATCCATCGAGGCCGTTTTAATGGAGACCGGCATCGCCCTGAAAGCCCTCAACCTTCCTCAGCAGGAACTTGAAGAAAAAATCATCGTTTTCGAACAAAGCTTGAAGAAGGCCGAAGACGAGCGCCGGCTGATCCAGGATGTTCTGGAAGGCGATAAAAAGCGCGTTACAGCCTTTGTGGAAGAACAGGCCGGCGATCTTGCCCGGCACGCCGAACAATTCCTGAAGGTGATCATGCAGCACGGTACTTCTTCCCGCGGCTATGGCCGATCATCAAAAACAGGCATCCAGCAGGCTTGGGCCGATGCGATTCCCGACTTTTTCGAGGAGCAGCGGGAGGCGCTCAACGAGCGCGTCAAAGATCGCCTCCTGGAATGCTTGGCGCCGCATGAGCAGCGCCTTTCCCGACTCGTGGAAACCCTGCGCCGCACGGCCGCGGACATGTTCCGGGTACCCTACAAACCCCTTTCGACAGAGGAGGTCCTGGAGATCAAACGCAGGCCCTATTGGGTGTTGAGCACCTGGAACACCGATCCGCTGCCGGTGCTCAAATCCATAGACCAACGCCTGGACGGACTGGTCCGGCGCAACGTGGAAAATATCCGCTGGTCCATGCTTCAGAACCTGAACCTCTCCTTTGCAGGATTTGCCCGCCGGACGCGCGAACGCCTGGACGAAACCGTGGCCGCCACCCAGGGGGCCATGGAAACGGCCCATGCACGGCGGCAGGCCCAGGATGGCAGCGTCGAAGCGGAGGCAAGCCGCTTGGCGGACAGCATGGCCGCCTTGGAGACCCTCAAGAGCGAATTGGCCATTTAAATACACCTTTTCAGCAAAACATAAAAAAGGAGGGATGATGATGCCAACGATCAGGACGATTTCCGCCATGGAGATCCTCGACTCGCGCGGCAACCCCAACGTTCGGGTTTTTTGCAGCCTGGATAACGGTGCCCGCGTATCCGCTTCGGTGCCTTCGGGCGCCTCGACCGGCGAAAACGAAGCGGTCGAGCTGCGTGATGGCGATCCCCAACGGTACAACGGCAAAGGTGTTCTGGCGGCGGTCAGAAACGTCAACGAACGCATCGCGCCCAAGCTCGTCGGCATGAACCCATGGCGGCAGGCGGAGATCGACCGGATGATGATCGAAATGGACGGTACCGCCAACAAAGGCAAGCTGGGCGCCAATGCCACCCTGGGCGTTTCCATGGCCGTGGCGCGCGCAGCGGCGACGGCCGCGCAACTGCCCCTGTACGCCTATCTCGGGGGCCCCGGCGCCGTGCGTCTGCCGGTGCCGATGATGAACATTTTAAACGGCGGCATGCACGCAGAGAACAGCGTCGATTTTCAGGAATTCATGGTCATGCCGCTGGGTGCCCCCAGTTTTGCCGAGGCGCTGCGCTATGGGACGGAAACCTTCCATACCCTTAAAAAAATTCTGGCAAAGAAAGGCTATGCCACCGCCGTGGGCGACGAAGGCGGATTTGCGCCCAATTTGAAAAGCAATGAGGAGGCCTGTGAACTGATCGTCGAAGCCATCGCGGCCGCGGGCTACGAACCCGGCCGGGACGTGGCCATCGCCCTGGACCCGGCGGCCAGTTCTTTTTATGAAGCCGGCGGCTATGATCTGGCCAAGTCCGGCCAGGGACGTAAATCCAGCGATGCCATGACCGAACTCTATGCCCAGTGGGTGGCCAAGTACCCCATCGTTTCCATCGAAGACGGATTGGCGGAAAACGACTGGGAGGGTTTCCGGGCGCACACTGCCGCTCTGGGCGGCCGGATTCAGATCGTCGGCGACGACATCTACGTCACCAATACGAAGTTTATCCAGCGCGGCA
Organism: Desulfobacteraceae bacterium; assembly: GCA_037387725.1. Classification (GTDB taxonomy): domain Bacteria; phylum Desulfobacterota; class Desulfobacteria; order Desulfobacterales; family Desulfosarcinaceae; genus JARRKU01. Next base: position 8,300 of record JARRKU010000097.1, on the reverse strand, counting down.
TCCTGGAGCAGTGCTCCAATGCTGTGTTGATCAAGCTCAACCAGATCGGTACGGTAACCGAGACCATCGAGGCCATTGAACTATGCCGCCAAGCCGGCTGGAGCTATGTCATCTCCCACCGCTCGGGTGAAACCGAGGACGCCTTCATGGCCGATTTCGCCGTGGCCATGGGCGGCGGGCAGATCAAGAGCGGTTCGGCCTGCCGCAGCGAGCGCATCGCCAAATACAACCGGCTGCTTGAGATCGAGGCCGAACTCGGATCGGCTGCGATCTTCGGCAATCCGCTAAAGTGATACGATGGCGCGGTTGTACGGCAGACGAAAGGTCGTGAAGGATCTGACCGGGCCCCTGCTGGCCGGCCGCACCGTTTTGCTCTACGGTCCAATGGGCAGCGGCAAGAGCGCACTGTTGGAAGCGCTGGCCCGCGGCATGAAAAAGCAGCGCCGGCCCTGCGGCTTCAGCCGCTGCACCCGGTCCCTGTCCGATATCACCGGGGCGCTGCTGGCGGCCTACCCGGCGGTGCGACGCCAGGGGCGCGACCAGCGTCTGCTGCGCAGCGACCTGGTCTATGCCGTCGAGGCGCGGCCGGGTGCGCTGCTGCTCGATCACCTGGGCGATGTGGGCACCCAATTCAAAGGGTATCTACGCACCATGCGGGGAACCGGACTGGGGGTGCTGCTTGCGGCCGATGCGGAGGTCGACCGGGACCATGACCGGTTGCGCGCCATGCACCTGGCCTATCTGGAAATCGAGGTCCCGCCGCTGCCGAGCCGCTGTCTGCATCGCATCCTGGACGAGGTACTAGAGGCCGATCCCCTGCCTTTCGCCTTGGCGGGCGCGGATCGCAGCGCGTTGATCCGAATGGCGCGCGGCCGTCCGGGATGGGTCATCTGGGCCGGACGGATTCTTGGCGACCTTCACTACTGGCGCGACGGACGCGTGTTGCTGGAATTGTTGCGCGCCGAGATCATGATGAGAATCACAGACATGTATGTTGCCGCAATCCCGGGAACAAGGTACATTTGATGTCGTAGGCAGTTGCCAATCAATATCGTTCAGGCAGGGGGAGGAGATGTTAAACTACAAAGCGATCGAAATTTTTACCAGCGAAGAGGCGCGCTATCGGAAAAAATCGGTGCCCGATGCGGTCATGCAATACATCAAGGAGTTGAAGATTGCAGCGCGCTGCATCGTCACCCGGGGCGTGGCCGGCGCTTACGAAAGCGGCGAAATGGCGACCGGGCGGGTCGTCATCCTTTCTTTCAATATGCCGATCCGGATCTACATCGTCCTTCCGGCCGGCGAAACCGAACGTGTGCTCAACGGATTGGATGAGATTGTCACGGACGGCATCGTGGCACTGCATGATCTGAATGTCCTCAGTCATCGCACACGCAACGCTTTTTTTCCCAGGCAGCTCCTGGTCCGGGATGTCATGACACGAAATCCCGAGAGCGTAAAAGGCGACACTCCTTTGAGCGATACGGCCCGGCCGCTGCTCTCCTCGATATTCACGGGGCTGCCCGTGGTCGATGAAAAAAACCGGCCCATCGGCATCGTTACCCAGGGAGATCTGATCAGGAAAGGCGGAATGCCCCTGCGGTTGGGCCTGCTGGCGGAGTCCGGCCGGGACCGCCTGGAATCCGTTTTGAATCAGCTGGCGAGCCGGCAGGCCGCCGATGTCATGACGGCGCCGACGGTCATGATCGCCGAAGACCAGCCGTTGGTCGAGGCTGTCGAACGGATGCTGGCCAAGGGTGTCAAGCGCCTGCCGGTGGTGGATCAAAACGGAACCCTGACGGGCATGCTCTCGCGACTGGATGTCTTCTGCACGGTTATGCGCGAGGCGCCCGACTGGAAAGCCTTCAAGGCGCAACAGGTCGAAGTGAAACAATTGAAGCGCGTGGATGACATTATGCGCCGGGATGTGCACGCGGTCTCGCCGGATACGCCCCTTGACGAGGTGATCCGGCTCATCGATGACAACGATATTCAGCGGGTGGCCGTGGTCGATGCCGAGGGCATGCTGCTGGGCTTGATCTCGGACCGTGATTTGCTGATGTACTTCAAGCCGCAGCAAAAGGGTGTCTGGCATCTGCTGGCCAAAGTCAAGCACGCCTTCGAGAAAGATGCTTGCAAACTTGGAGACCTGCAGCGGTGTCTCGCCGAAACAACCGCCGGCGTTGTCATGACCACCGGACTCATTACCGCACGGGAAGAAATGCTGATTGAAGAGGCCATCGCCCTGATGATCGACAAGAAGCTCAAACGCTTGCCCGTGGTCGACAATCGGGGCCGATTCAAGGGAATGATCAGCCGGGATTCCCTGCTGCGCACCGGCTTCGGCGCCTCTGCCTGAGGGGAATACTCCCTAGTACCATCTTAGAGCTCTAATTTTAAAGGTAGAAATTCCGCCATATGCTGGCTTGGTCCGACCCCACACTGACTCCTCCAGGTCACATGGTGCTGGATTCCTGGCGCAACCACTTTTGCAATCCGTGCCATATTGAACTGGCTTATTAATCTTGTGTCTAATTGAAAATTTTATGGAAGCTACAATCCCTACGCTCTCCCCTCCAGTGGTACCTCAACCTTTTTTGTGGCACAGCGGTTCAAAATCGTAAAAACAATCAGCGAGGCCAATGCCAGAAACACAAATACGCAATATCCCCAGGCATACCCTCCGGAACCGAACGCCTTGACAAAAAGGCCCATCACCGGTGGAATCACAAATCCGCCAAAAGCCCCCAAACCACCGACAACCCCGGCCGCGCCGCCAACGGATTTAGGGCTGTATTTAGGAACGAGTTTGAAAACCGCCGCATTGGCAAAGCCCATGCCCAGGGCTAAAATCATCTGTCCGGTAACTGCGCTGGCAAATGAATGGGTGGTCAGCAGCATCAATACCGCACCTATTGCAATTAAAATAAATGAGGCCAACACAACCATCTCACCACCCAATGCGTCGGATACGTATCCACCAACGACTCTCAGCAGGCTGGCCGACAAGGAATATAGCGCCGTCAACATGCCGGCCATCACCAGCGTGGTTGAAAAAAGCTCCGCCCAATAGGTGGGCAGCCAAACGGTCAACGCGATAAATCCACCAAAGCTGACGAAATAGAAAAAGGTTAACGCCCAGGTCTTCCAGTCTGCAGCGGCCTTTTTGATCGAACCCATGGCATCGCCGGAAGGAATAAGTTCTTCACCGCAGGCATGCAACAAGGCGTCAGGATCTATCTCGATCCCCATTTGGCGGTACTGAAAATAGGGCGCGTCGCGCATAAAAAGCCACACGAGGATCAGCAGCAGGACCAGCATGATGAACCAAATGATGTAGGAGGAAATAAAGCCTATGGCAACCACCATACTTGGCAGCACCATGGCGAACAGTCCCGGCGCCAGGTTGCCCAGACCGGCATACAGGGCCAATGCGCGCCCTTGATTTTTTTGAGGATACCAGTAGGAAACCGATGGAATTCCTACTGAAAATGCCGCGATTCCGCAGCCGCACAATGTTCCAAAGAGAAGAAAAAATGGATAATGGGTATGGCTGGGGCGCGGCGCAATGGCAAACATCAGGGTTATGCCTGCTACACCGAGGGCTGCCAACCCGAGCAGGATCAGAATCGGTTTTTTCCCGCCAAAGCGGTCAACCATGGCCCCGAAAGGTATCCGCAGCAGCGAACCGGTGAGCGCCGGGCAGGATGCCAGAAGTCCCAACAATAAGGGACTCATGGTCATGGTTTCCTTCAGTTTGGCAAGAATCGGCCCGAAAGCCGAAACGCCGGCAAAACCGGCAAAGAAAGCCAGCGTAATCCAGGTCAAGGCCGCGGCGGGGCTGGATTTCGCGTAACAAACATTTTCGTCGTTCATTTTAGCCCTCCTTTGCTTCGGCCCCAAGGTCGCGGAATTCCTCACGACCAGGTGAAATTCCGGGGTTCCGGCGAAATACAATGTGATGCCTGAAAAAGTAGAATACCGGCGCGCTCCAGATGTGCACCAAACGACTGAATGGCGAAAATCCCAGCAGGGTCCACGCGGCGGTCACATGGATCTTGTAGCTGAGGGGCACTGCCTTCATCAGCATGGCGTCAGGCGTGAAGGTGACAATGCCTCGGATCCAGGGGGCGACGGAGTACAGAACGTTGTAATGGCCGAACACCACGTTATAGAGCCCTGCACCGACCACCAGAGACACCGCGCTGATCGTGACGGTGTCGTTGAGGCGATGGACGGCTTTGACGCGGGGCTGGGTCAGCCGCCGCCTCAACAGGAGCAGTGCGCCGACAAAGGCCGCTATCCCGACGGCCAAACCGCTCCAGTAGGCGATCTCCAGATGCACTTGAGCATTGACGCCCAGGCGGTCCAGGACGCGTTGCGGCATCAGCAGGCCGGCGGCATGGCCGAGGAAGGTGAACACAATGCCCCAGTGAAAGAGAACCGATCCGGCAAAAAGGGCCTTTTTCTCCAGGAATTCACTGGACCGGGCGTTCCACCCAAAGCGGTCGGTGATGTAGCGGTAAGCATGCCCGACCACGAAAGTGGTGAGGCATAGATAGGGAAAGACGGTAAACATCAGCGTATAGGAAAGGTCCATGGGATTTCCTCCTAAGGGCTATGCCTTTGCGCCTATGGGATGATCGTTGTTGCCCACCGATGGGCTATGTTCCATTGCCATGTTGACGATCGGTTGCAGCAAGACGGCGTAGATCGGTTCGTTTTTCTCCAGACGCTCAACCAGCGGCTGCATGCTTCGCAGGCACCGCCAAACCGGTGCGGTATACGCCGGTTGCGGACAGATCGAGAGAAACTCCAACATCATGGGCAGATAATCCGGCAGCTCTCCTGTGACGCGCTCCCACCCGGCTTGTTCGTAATTGCGCTGCAGGCGCGCCAGCGCAGCGGCCCTTTTTTCGTTGTCGCCATAAACGTGGTAGGTCACATTCAATGTCGTGGCCGGATTCATGTCGAACACAGCCGTATATCTTTCCTGAACGTGAATGGGGGCATGGGTCTGAAGATAGTGAATATACGCCTGGATGGCTGATTTGATTTCCGCCGAGGGCGAACGGTCTGCGATCGACGCAATTTCATCCAGGCCGTTTAGCAGGTCAGCATCGGGGTAGTTCAACAACACCGAAAGCACTCGCAGCGACTGGGTTGGGTTACTGATCATCTTCCGGCCTTTCTTTGCGTTGGCAGTCAAACGGCATCGCCAAAGCCACAGCGTCCCTGACGGGCGTAAATATCTTCTTCCCCACCGACAGGCTTGGTGGGCAGAACAAAACGATCCTCCAGGCGCGCCAAGGCCAGCAGCCGGTACATCTTCTCGACATCGTCCTTGTCAAGGTCAACCGTATCGAGCAAACTCGTGTCGGAACGACTTTCCAGGCGTTGGGTCCGCATGTACCGGCGGACGGCCGAAAGGCGTTTAAGGGCCTTGCGAACGGGCGCCTCGTCGCCGGCGGTGAGCAGGTTGGCCAGGTAAGTGATGGGAATGCGCAGCCGATCGATCATATCCGCTTCCTGGCCGGGATCCACCCTGCTGCTCACCGGACTCAGCGGCGGCACATACCACACCATGGGCAGGGTCCGAAATTCGGGGTGCAGCGGCAGCGCCAGGTTCCATTCCTTGATCAATGCATACACCGGTGAGCGCTTTGCCGCGGCCAGCATATTCGGCGCGATACCCTGGGCCGCGGCGTGGCGTTGGATATCGGGATCCTGGGGATCGAGCAGGACCTCCAGGTGGGCCGGGTAAACGGCCCGGTCCGACGGTGCCGACGCCGCCTGGGCGATACGATCGGCGTCGTAAAGCAGAACTCCCAGGTAGCGGATGCGGCCGACGCAACTGTGGGCGCACAGGGTGGGCAAGCCGGCTTCGATCCGGGGATAGCAGAAAATGCACTTTTCAGCCCGCCCGGTCTTCCAGTTGAAGTAGACTTTCTTGTAGGGACAGCCCGATACGCAGTAGCGCCAGCCGCGGCAGCGCTCCTGGTCTACCAGCACGATGCCGTCTTCTTCGCGCTTGTACAGGGCGCCGGACGGACAGGACGCCACGCAGGCCGGGTTCAGGCAGTGTTCGCAAAGGCGTGGCAGCCAGAACATGAACACATTGCGAAATTGCAGATAGGTCGCTATCTCCAGATTCTTGAAATTGGTGTCGCCGGCGCCGGTTTCGCCAAGACCCGCCAGATCGTCCTCCCAATTGGGGCCCCACTTGAGCTCTATCGGTTCACCGGTCAAACGGGAATGGGGCCGCACGGATGGCTGGTGCTTGCGTTTGGGGCTCTCGATCAACCGTGCATAGTCATAGTTCCACGGTTCGTAGTAGTCATCGAGGGTGGGCAGATCGGGGTTGTGAAAGATGTTGAGACCTTTGTGCAGACGACCGCCGGCTTTGAGCTGCAAACGGCCCCGGCGCAGCTGCCAGCCGCCCCGGTAATGATCCTGGTTCTCCCATTTTTGGGGATAGCCGATGCCGGGTTTGCATTCAACGTTGTTGAACCACATGTATTCGGCGCCGTCGCGGTTGGTCCACACATTCTTGCACGGAATGCTGCAGGTATGGCAGCCGATGCACTTGTCGAGGTTCAGTACCATGGCATACTGGGATTTAATCTTCATACCAGTCCACCTCTCCGGCTTTGCGCACGATGATCGTCTCGTCACGCTGCGATCCGACGGGACCGTAGTAGTTGAATCCGTAGCTCAACTGCGCATACCCGCCGATCATATGGGTTGGTTTGACCTGGATACGGGTGACGCTGTTGTGGGTGCCGCCGCGTTTGCCGGAAAGCCGCGATCCCGGCGTGTTGATCAGGCGTTCCTGGGCATGGTACATGAACGCCTTGCCAGGCGGAATGCGCGGGCTCACCACGGCCTTGGCCATCACCACACCATTGGCGTTGAAAAGCTCCAGCCAGTCATTGTCCCTGATGGCGATCTTGCGGGCGTCTTCGTCGTTGATCCAGATCGCTTCGCCGCCGCGGAACAGGGTCAGCATGGTCAGGGTGTCCGAATAGGTGCTGTGAATCGACCACTTGGAGTGGGGCGTCAGGTAATTGAGCACGATCTCCCGGTCCGGTTCGCGGGTGACGCCGCTCGGTTCGATGTCGCCTGCGCCCAGGGGCGGCCTGTACACCGGCAGGTGTTCGCCGAAGTCGCGCATCCAGCGGTGATCCTGGTAAAACTGAGCCCGGCCCGTGAGCGTCCGGAACGGCACCTTCTCCTCGATGTTGATGACGAAAGGCGAATAGCGGCGCTCCTCGGACTCGATACCGCTCCAGATGGGGGAGGTGATGATTTTTCGCGGCTGGGTGGTCAGATCGTCGAACCCGAAGCGCTCGCCCTGCCGCCGCAGGCTCAGATGCTTTAGCGACAGACCGGTTCGTTTTTCCAGACCCTCCCATGCCTTGACCGCCGTCTCGCCGTTGGTTTCCGGCGCCAGCATCAGGATGGTTTCAGCCGCCTGCTTGCCCGTTTCCATGGCCGGCCGCCCCGAACCGCCCCCCGGTGCGGCCACCGTGCCAAGCGAGGCTTTCAGGGCCTCGTCCTCCTCCGCGGCCTTCCACATGACCCCCTTGGAGCCGACGCCCGCGGAGGCGGCCAGAGGTCCCAGGGTGGTCATCTTGCGATAGACCTCAGAATAATCCCGGGTCACCACCGCCAGGTCGGGCATGGTTTTCCCCGGCTGCGGTTCGCATTCGCCCCGGCGCCAATCCAGGACGTCCGGCTGGGCGATCTCGCCGGGGCTGTCGTGCATCAACGGTGTGGCCACCAGGTCCCTGACCGGCCCCAGGTGGTCGGCCGCCATCTGGGAAAACTTTTCGGCAATGGTTTTAAACTGCTCCCAGTTGGTGCGGGTCTCCCAGGGGGGATCGATGGCCGGGTTGAAGGGGTGGATGAACGGGTGCATGTCCGTGGTGTTCAGATCATGCATCTCGTACCAGCCGGCCGCCGGCAGGACGATATCGGCGTACATGGCGCTGGTGGACATGCGCAGCTCCAGGGTGACCAGCAGGTCCAGCTTGTTTTCCGGCGCCGGTTCGCGCCATTGGATCAGCTCGGGGCGCAGATGGCCGTCCGTGTTCAGCACCGCATGGTCCGCGCCCAGCAAGTGCTTGAGAAAATATTCATGTCCCTTGCCGCTGGCCCCCAGCAGGTTGGCCCGCCACAGGAACAGCACCCGGGGAAAATTCACCGGATTGTCCGGATCTTCCACGGCAAAGCGCAGTTCCCCCTTTTTCAGTTTATCGACGGCGTAGGCCACGATCTGCTCGTCCGAGGAAGCGCCG
>JARRKU010000096.1:0-25380 GCA_037387725.1 Desulfobacteraceae bacterium | reverse complement strand
GCTTATGCAAGCGGTCCCTGAACTGGATGGCGGCGTTATCGGCGAAGGCGAAGGCGCAATGCCCTACCTGCTCGCCGATGCCTGGCAGCCTCGAATCATTCCGGGCCTGATCTGGCGAAACACGGACGGACCGATACAGCGCAATCGTCCGGCATCCCCGCTAGCGGATATGGACAGCCTGCCGGAGATGGACATCAAACGCTTCCGACCCGAAGACTATCTTAGGGGCAACGCTTACGTGGCCGCAGTGGGGATCGAGGGCAAGCGTGGCTGTGATCTGGGCTGCGGCTACTGCGTCTATCCGGTTTTGGGCGGATGCACCATGCGGCTGCGCAGCCCCGGGCGCATCGTGGATGAAATGCAGCGGCTTTACAACAGATGCGGCGTTAAACTGTTTCATTTCACCGATGCGGTTGTGAACCGGCCGGCGGATCATTTTGAAGCGGTGTGCCGTGAGATCCTGCGACGCAAACTTCACGTTCAGTGGACCGGTTTTTTCCGTGAGAACGAGATGTCCCAGCCGCTCACCCGGCTGGCCATGGATGCCGGTCTGATTGCCGTTTACTTTTCCGGCGATGCACTGACCGAAGAGGGGCTCGCCCTGCTGAACAAACGGATGACCCTCGACCATATTTTTCGCGCCGCCCGGATCACGGCCCAATGCGGCGTGCTGACCATGTGCCATTTTTTGGTGAACCTCCCGGGCCAAGACGCGGTTCAGGCAGCCCAGGCCCGGCGGACGATAGACCGATTGTTGGAAATCCACGGTGCGGCAGGCAACCTCGGGGCCGTAATCTTCAACACCATCCGGCTTTATCCCAACGCCCCTTTGACCCGAAAGCTACTCCGCAAAGGGCTTTTGGATCCGCGGACCGATCTGTTGTATCCTACTTATTTCAATCCGCCGCAGTGGGCCCACCAGCTGTATGAATTGGAGTGCCGTTGCCACAGCGCCGGGGTCTTCTCCCGTTTAAAGCTCGATCCAGCCCTCGAAGGATACCGATAATGAATGTCGTCATACTGGAGCATCCGCGAGTTCGATCCCAAGCCCATTTTAACGACATCGCCAATACGCCGCTATGGTCCTGTCTATTGGCCGGCTACGCCGCAGCCTGTATCCGGAAGGCCGGTCATGAGGCGACGATTTTTGATGCACCCCGGTTGGGATGGAGCTTTGAGCGAACCCGAAACGAAATTCTCGATGCCATGCCCGATCTGCTGTGCATCCACGCAGTATACTTCTGGGAGCATACAGCCGCGCTCTTTGATTTCATCGCGGCGCTGCGTCGAGATGGATTTAATGGCCACCTCAACCTGTTCGGCTTTTTTCCAACCTTGGCGTATCCGGCGATTTTGGATTCAAACCCGAACGTTGACTCAATCGCCGTTGGAGAATGTGAATGGACCCTGATGAAGCTCGCAAAATGCCTGGCCGCCGGACGGGATTGGCGGATGGTGGCCGGTCTTGCCCGTCACCGCAGCGACGGTACGAGCGCACTGGTTCAACGGCTGCCAGAGCCTGAACCGGATCGTTTTCCCTTTCCGCTGCGCCCCGTGATTGACGGCCAAACCGTCAGCGTCCTGGCCAGCAGGGGGTGCTACAATCATTGCCGGTTCTGCCCGATCCCCGCTTTCTACAATGATGGTCCGTTGTGGCGGGGTCGATCACCTGACAATGTCGCCGAAGAAATCGCCGCGCTCATGGCGCGGGGAGCCGAGGATTTCTATTTTGTCGATCCGAATTTCATCGGTCCCGGTGCCAGGGGCAAAGAGCGTACACGGAGACTGCTGGCCCTGTTGGAACCCATGGCCCTGACCTTCGGCATGGAGACCAGGGCCAACGATCTGGATGACGAGTTGCTGGAGCGTCTTTTGTCGGCCGGATTACAAAGCCTGTTGATCGGCATCGAAAGCGGATCGCGCCGGATTCTTGAAAACTTGGATAAACACGACCAGATCTCCTCGAGTGAAGCGGCCATCCGGGCCTGCCGAAAGAGGGGCATCGAACCGGAAATCGGTTTCCTGATGTTTGTGCCGGATGCCACATTGGAAGATTTGGGCGAGAATTTCGCCTACCTGAGGCGCAACCATCTATTGGGCCGATTGGACCGAACCGCCAACCTGCTCTGTCATCGCCAGATCATCTTTATGGGGACATCAGGCTACCGGCGGTTTCGGGAGGAAGGGCGGATCGCCGGAGCGGGGCCATTGGGATTCCAGGTGGATGTCAGCTGGCGGGACGACCGCGCTCGATGGATGGCCGATGTCGTCGGACATGCCTGCCTCCATGTGTTGGCAGAGACCGGCCGGCCATCGTCACCGATCTTCTGGCGGCGCCATCCGGACTGGCGGCGCTGCAGCGCCATCAACGATTTTCTGGTGGATCTTTTTGCTTCACTGGCGGCAGACTTAAAGGCAGTGAAATCGATCCCGCCTGCTGTTGAAACGAAGTCAGCTGTTCAGAAGGAACTCAGGAAGATAATCGAGGCGATCGAATAGTCCCGCCTCAACCAGCCGGGGCGTCGTAGGCTTCCAATAGTTGCCGGGCAGCTTCTTCGGCAGAGATATGGCCGGTTTCGATCGCGCGCAATACGGTATCGAGAATCCGACCCACCTGGGGGTTTTTGTGGAACTGGTGCATCAGCCCCTGGTCAACCATGGCCAGCATCCAGTCCACGGATTGCCGGGCGCGTTTCCCAGTCAATCCACCGGCGTTGCTCAAACGTTCGACATATTGCGATATAATGCGCCAGACGTCCTTGACTTTTTTAGGATCGTGGGCACTGCAGGTCACCACCGGCGGCCGCCAAAGGGGTGACTCCGGTCTCAACAGGCTCAATGCTTTGGTGTATTCTTGCCGGGCTGCGTTGGCGTTTTCAATGTTGTCGCCGTCCGCCTTTGTGATGACGATGGCGTCGACCATTTCGATGATCCCCTTTTTGATCCCCTGATACCGGTCTCCTGCGCCTGCCACCAGCAACAGCAGGAAAAAATCAACCATGGATGCCACCGCGGTTTCGGTTTGTCCGACGCCTACGGTCTCCACAAGGATGACATCGTATCCGGCCGCTTCACACACCATCATCGATTCCCGGGTTTTGTCAGCGGCACCACCCAGAATACCGCCGGAAGGCGATGGGCGAATGAAAGCCCTTGAATCCGCCGACAGCCTATCCATTCTGGTCTTATCTCCCAAAATGCTGCCTCCGCTGATGGAACTGCTCGGATCGATGGCCAGGACGGCGACCCGGTGCCCCTGCGATAGTAGTTGCATACCAAAGCTCTCGATAAACGTGCTCTTTCCTGCACCGGGAATACCTGTCACGCCGATACGGACGGAATCGCCGGCGTGCGGGTACAGACCTTCGATTATTTTTTGGGCCACGGCCCGATGGTCCGTGGCTTTGCTTTCGATTATTGATATGGTCTTGGCGATCATGCAGCGATCCCGTGCCAGGACCCCGGCAATGCACTTTTCTGGGCTTTGCGGGACAAAGTCGCTGGACACGAGCCGATTGATCAGCTCGCCGACAGATTCTGAAAACGTTGGACCCCAGGCGAAAATATCGCTGAGTCCGGTCTGAATAAGCTGATTGTGGTCGGCGGGAGAGACATCTCCTATACCGATGATGTGAACGTTTTCGCTGCAGGTTTCCCTGAGTATCGTATGGATCAATTTGAGTGGGGAGACGTCCTTTGCATTGATGTTGGTAAGACAGATGATATGGGTGTCATTTTCAACGGCCATCTTTACAGCCCACTCCGGCGTTAAACTCTCCAGGCTGATATCGACATCGAACCCGAGATCTCCAAAGTAATTGGCTGCCATTATCAGCAAGCGATCCCGCTTTCGCCCCTCCAGGCGGCCCATCAGGATACGAGGCCGTCTCCCTTGCGTGGAGATAAACTGTTCCAGTTGTTCTCGGGCCCGTTTACTCAAGGGATCACTGAAATGCCGGATGCCGGATTTTCTTAATGAGAGAGGTTTCCCCACCATAGGTGCTCCCTTTCCATGAGCGATAGCCAATTTGATTTGTCCATTTACGCCGGCAGCCACTATTGATCAGCCAAAACTACGTCTGAAGCAAGCAGTGTGTCGATTGCAGTGCCGCTGCATTCCTCGGGGAGACGCTAGAAAAATACCTCACGATAGACCAGGGACCCAGGAAAAGAATCATCGACCAGCTTAGTCAAATCGCGAATCATCTTTCTTCGACCGCAAAGGTAGAAATCAAATTCACCGGATCGTAGTTCTTTACGGACACATTCGCTCACATCTACCTGAAACGCTCCGGAAGGCACTCGGTCCACAACATCAGCGCCGGAGACGCATGGAAAAAATTGACACCTGCTCCGCCGAAAAACAGATTCGTAGTAGAGGTTTTGCGGATGGTCGATCTCGTGAAATAATATGAAATCCTGGATCCCTGAACGTGCCATGGAGACGAAAGGTGCGATACCGGTATCGGTGGCAACAAATACGGGGGGGCGAGAAGACGGGCTAAAGTTGAAATACCCGTGGGGACCTGTTAGTTCAAATTGAGTTCCGATGTCGGCGGACGCAAGAACGTTGGAGATCGTCCCTCCATCCACGCGTCGGACCAACAGCGCGAGTCTCTGTTCATCCGGTTTGTTGACAATCGAGTAGTAACGTTCGAGGTCATTATAATAGAGCCGGATATTATGCCCTGGTATGAAATCGAGGGAATCGGGGCGCGACAACTCAATCTCGAAAACATTTTCCGAAAGGTCGGTGCGATTTAGCAATGTCGCGGTGTACCGGCGGTCTCTGTGCAAAGGCGCCTTCGAAGGAATAGGATCATTCATACTTGATACCATCGCTTTCTATTTCTTGCTCCCCTGTAGCCTCTCGGCCGCGTATACCGCGGCCCGGGCGCCATCCGCGCAGGACGTTATGATTTGTTTGATGTCCGAATCTCGTACGTCACCTGCTGCATAAAGCCCTGGGCAGGAGGTCATCAGTTTCTCATCGGTTATCAGATAGCCTTGTGGTGTGGTATTCAACGGAAAATCAATCATTTCGATATTCGGCTTCCAGCCGGCTGCCAGAAAAACCGCATCCAGCGCTACCTTTTTTGGAGGCCCGCCTTCAGTAGACACCCGAACGCCATCGATATTTTTTTCACCGGTGAAGGCCAATACCTCAGTGCTCAGCAAAATCTCCACATTGTCCAATTCCGCCACAGCGGATTGCAGCGCCTCGTTCATCTCCAAGGCAACGTTCTGGTCCAATAAAATAATCTTGCGGCCGATTCTAGAGAGCAAAAGGCATAGATGTCCGCCGCGATCACCGCTTCCAACCACCGCCAAGATCGCTTCCTTGCCACGGTACAATGGTCCGTCGCACATGGCGCACGTGTGGATTCCTCCCAGATTCGCATTTTCCACCTCAATCCGTTTCGGCGTTCCTCCTGTGGCGATAATAGCCGCAGGTGATGAGTGGCGGGCGCCATTGGTGTCCACCGCGATGAAAGATGACCCGCATTTTTCAATGCGCTCAACATTGGTCATGGTCAAGTTGGCCCCTTCGGACTGGGCCTGGGAAAATATAAAAGATCCCAACTGCATACCCGGCACACCGTCGTTGAATCCCGGGTAATTGCTCACATTTTGGATCATGTACAGATTTCCTCCCGGCATGTCGCCGAAGACGGTCGTGGAAAGTCCCTGGCGCCGGGCGTAAATGGCGGCGGAAAGTCCGGCGGGTCCGGCTCCGATTATCATGAGATCAGATGAATCTTCTTTCATCATCATTCCTCTGAAAATCTTGCAGTATCGCGGTTAGGCCGATGACGACGGCTCCCATCCGGCAAAGGGCTGCAGCGTGCCTCTTTTAGTCCAATTTCCCTGGTCGAGCGTTTGTTCCAGTTCAGCGATCGCCTCCAACGATCCGATGAACACCAGGGTGTTCTTGTTTTTGATACGATCCTCGGCGACAGGGGTGCGCTCAAGGGTCCAGGTCCCCATCACATAAGAGAAGATGGACCACTCATTATTTGCACCGACAAATCCTTTGCTCCTGACCATCGCAGGGGGAAGTAGCGCTGCCATGTCCCGCAGTTCATCCAGGTCTGTACCGTTCCAGACGTAGCTGGCGGACATCAACTGGTCGGGCGGTGTGATTTCCAGGTCCGGATCGTCCAGCAGCTCTTCAACGTACTTGTCGAGTTCGTCTTCGGACATGACGATCGAGGTTGTTGCATCGGTGCCAGCAAAGGCTTGCTCGGGTGCCAGGTCCGGGAAATAGGGCTCAAGCGGGATTTGTGAAAATGTGGTCTCCATAATGACCGGCCATGGATGATTCCGTCCAATGACGGCCCGGATTTCCTCAAGATCCGTTGCTTCGGCCAGGTCTGTCTTATTGATAATGAACACGCCGGATGAAGCGATCTGTTTTTCCAGAGAGGCATAGGTCTGATAAGCGCCGAGAAAATGTTCGGCGTCGATGGTGCAAAACTGCTCCTGAAAATGGAAGCGCCCTTCGAAAATCGGGAGCAGAAGATCCCTTTTAAGGTCGGAAGGATTGGCCACACCGGTGGATTCAATGATCAGCACATCCGGTTTCACTGAAGTGCTGAGCTCATACAAGCCTTTGATGAAATCGGTTTTAACGCAGACGCAAAAGATCGATCCGCGACTGATTTCGAGCATGTCGATGTCTTCACCTTCGACCAAGGAGCCGTCGATACCGATTTCGCCAAATTCATTCATCAAAATCGTCAGCTTCCGCTCCTGGGGAAACCGATCGATGATCCGGTTCAGCAGCGTGGTCTTACCGGATCCCAGGAATCCGGTGATCAGATATACGCGCGTCACGGCAGGCATGACTATAGCCTTTCTTCGATTTTTGCCTTGACCTGCGCAGCGTTCAGCACTTTGCCTGACATAAGCACCTCGCCATCGATGACAAGACCAGGGGTCATAAAGACCCCCATTTTAGAGAAATAGTTGATATCGCTCACCTTCACCACTTCGATGTCATTGTCACCGCCCAGTTCATCAACAGCCGTCACAGCTGCCTGGTACAATTTTTCACAGCTTTTGCAGCCGATACCCAGGATCTCGATTTTCATAATGACCCACCTTTCCGGCAGACGTCGACAGACCCGTGCAATAGCGAAAGGCAGGGCTCTTCCTGCCGAGCCCTGGTTTTGCCGTTTAATATTTCGGTATGGCTACTCCGCTTTCGTATTCAACCCAGCCCCGGCCTTGCTAAGGTTTTCCTGGATTTTGTCGAATTCGAATCCATGGTCTCTCAGGCCGGCGATGCGCTCGCGCAGGGCGTCATTGGGTGCCCGCTTCGCCATTTCATCAATGAGCTCCTCGTATTGGGGAATGATGCTCTGAAAGACCAGATCCCCCTCGATACAGATGGTGGGCAGCACTTTTCCCTTGAGCTCCATGAACTTACCTATCCCATCCTTATTCTTGATCGACCACTCTTTGTAGACGATAACTTCCTGTATATCCTTTGGCAGGGCCGCTATGGATTCCATCATATATCCACATGCGGCGCATTGCACGCTGTCCAGCGTTAAAACATCGATAGTAATCACATCAGCCATGATCTACCCCCTCCTTTGAAGAGTCTGTTGAGCATGTTTGCTCCTAACTATCCTCCGGATACGAGGTATAGTACTGATTATACCAATCTCTTGCCTCCAGCACTTGATCCAAATGTTCCACCGGAACATCGTAGGGCATGTCTCAGCCGGGGGCGAATGTGTATCCGTGCTGTCCTCCCGCTGCCAAGCTGACGATGGCGTCCTCGCGCGGCGAAAGCAGGCCTAGGCTCAATGCCAGCGTCAATTTGAGGTTGCCGCCAAAGCCTTTGCAATACTTGAGGGCCATGTCGCGGATAAAGTTCATGTTGAGCTGTTCGTCGATGGCGAACCCGTGGGTCGGCAGTTTGCAGACCTCTTCCATCACCTTTGTGCAATCGCCACAGATGAAGAATGAGGAGACCTTACCGGCATCATGGACCACTTGGATCGGTTGCTGGCAGTTGGGAGTTACGAATTCCCGAAAAGTTTCCGCCTTGATCTGAGAGGCGACGGGATCGACGATGGCGATGATGTCACACCCCATCTCTGCGTAAAACTCCGCAGACTTGGCGCCGACTTCACCTGCGAATTTGATGACCTCTGCGGCAAAATCCTTGTTTTTATAAACATCGGTGAAAATACGCACGCCGGCCAGGTGGGACGCCAAGGTCAACGGGCCGCAGAATAGGCCCATCATTACGCAGTCCAGCTCATCCAGTTGGGGTTTGGCGATTTTGGCCGCTTCAAATAAAACCGGCCAGCGGCCAGTGTCTTTGGAGGGTATTTTCAGGCCGGCCTGGTCAGGGGTTTTGTCCGAACAGGGGTGCGTGGTAACGGATGGAACGTTGTCAGGCCACCACTTGAGTTCGCAACCGACGGCATTGGCTTCGACAGATAGGTCGAAAAGCAGGGGGATTCCGTCTGCCTTGTAACGTTTGGCGGTCTCGACCACACCTTTTGCCAGGAGCGCCGGATCCTGCAAAAATTTATCCGCAGGCTCGTTGATGATATGAGCGCAATGTACGCCGGCATAAGGCACCCAGGGGGCATACTCGGTTCTTTTCCCCTGGTAAGCGTCTAGTAGCATCTGTTTTGCCATGGCTTTACCCTTTCTTTATGTCATTTGCTATCAAGGTGAGAATGATCCTATAGCCATTTCCAGCAATTATGGTTGATTGCACCTCCTTTCCTTATAGCCCGCCTAACGCCTGTCGGGGGGGAATTTACGCATTGCACCGGAGCAATAAAATGTTGGTGCCGCCTGTCCGCATGGGGAATCCTATTGACATTTCCGTCTGCCTAGTACTTGAGCAGGACAATTGAAAATATTGTTTTTAATCTAACAAAATAAGTCCGTAGTAATTAAAATCATCTTCCGAACTTGTAGCCACGTTGGAGGTGGCCCCCAAATTGTGGAGCGTTCCGATAAGATCGATGGAAAATGATTCGATGGTCGGCCGCTTCTCCTGGGGGAATCGGCATTTCTCCGGATAGGTGCATTGTTTGCACAGGGAACACACACTGCTCACCAGTGCAAACGCTTTATAATAACCTGCTAAAAACAAGTAACGTTCGGTGCTCACAATACCCTTCCAATACCGAACCGTATCTTCACGTTTTCTTCGATTATTACGATAGAAATCGGTGCATTTACGGTGTCCTTCCAACAAAAGCGCCGTCGTGTATTCCAAGATGATTTTCCTGGCTTCATCCGGTTTCGGTGTCGCCGGAGGACAGGACCAATTGGTTCCGTAACTAGTGCAGCCGTAGCGACATTTTAGATTGACCCAGTCTTTGATGATGAGTTTGTCTACACTGAACGACTGAACCGTCGTGATACCGAATTTGCGGCCCATCTTCAGAAGCTTGTCGATCAACGCTTTGGAAATGCCGCTGCGATCCCTGAATTTGACCACATTGTTCTCAGCTCCCGCTGCTTTCTTGAACTTCATGGCCTGACCACCCCTTTTCATGTCTCGAATTTTACTATCACATCAGATGTCAAAGCCATTCCCATCGCCGCTTCCGACGCCTTAAGGATGGCCGTCGGAACAGAACAAGTTGAATGACATCCGGCCTTTTCAGCACTGACAAAGACCGGATTTTTAGTTAGCGCTTTGAAGAGGTCTTGCATGGATAACTGGGTGACCGTTTTTGCAAGCCGTTGGATTTGTTTGCACTCCGATCCTTCGATTCTCAGTGCGACTGCCCGCCTGTCGATTTTCTGGGCGCACACCTTACAGCTGAATCCACAGATCCCGGGGGACACTTGCACACACACACGACCATTATCATCCATGCTCGACCTCGATGTTGTCTAGTTTACGCCTTTCATTCCCTGATTAAGAATTTCATCCTTCACAACTCCTTTCAGGTGCGGAAACTCGTCCGACATGTGGGGTAGCTGCATGGCCTCCATAAAATCCTTTTCGAATGTCTCCTCAACCGTCAACTCGATATATTCAACATTGCGGGAACACCAGTTGGCTTCTCTTCGTTTTTTTACATTGAGCAGGGCTGCGCGACAGCCATCGCCGGCTGCATTTCCGACGCCTTCGATTTTTTCGATTTCACAATCGGGAAAAAGCCCCATGGTCAGCGCTTTAGTGCGATCGACATGGGTGCCGAAGGCGCCGGCAATTTTTACACGATCGACTTTTTCAACACCCATCCGTTTCACCATCAACTTGCACCCGGCATAGAGCGCACCTTTGGCCAATTGAATCTGGCGAATATCTTTCTGGGTAATGACGATGTCCTTGTCGATGGAAGACTCCTCTTTGAAGGCCAGGATGAATTCCGGCTGTTTGGTATCGGGATTTTTTCGGAAGCGCGGATGATCTTTGAGCGCTTTTTTGTTGAAAACGCCTGTCTTGGTAATAACCCCTGAAGAGTAAAGTTCCGCCAAAACATCCAGGATGCCTGATCCGCATATACCCTTGGCTTTCATATCCCCCGGTTCCGAGAATTTGCGCCAGGCATCGCGACCGATCACCTTATAATTGACCTCAAACGTTTCCGGTTCGATCTCGATGCGTTCGATGGCGCCCGGTGCTGCCCGCATGCCGTATGACAGCTGTGCCCCTTCCAGTGCGGGTCCCGTGGCGCAGGAAGAAGAAATCAATTTATGCCGGTTGCCAAGCACCAATTCACCGTTGGTTCCGATATCGATGATGAGCTGGATGTCATCGCCTTTGTAAGGCTCTTCGCAAATCAGTACGCCCACGTTGTCGGCGCCCACAAAGCCTGCTTCGTTGGGCAAGACAAACACGTATGTAGACGGGTTAACGCAGATGCCCAGATCGCGTGCCCGGATGTCCATGCTGTGGTGAATGACCGGTGGAAACGGGGCTAGGCCAACGTACTGCGGATCCAACTTTTTGACCTATTTTTTCGGCGGATAGGTATCGGCGATGGCTTTGGCGATCAGATCGTTGATACCTTCAACGATGTCGTCGCTCATCCGCTGGAGGCCGTCCGGCGTGGTCATGTGGAATGTAATGCGCGCCATGACGTCTTCGCCATATTTACACTGAGGATTCATCAAAGAGGCAGTGCTGATGACTTCTTTGGTCGTCAGATCGCAAAGATAGCCCGCCACGGTTGTGGTGCCCACGTCAATGGCAATACCGTAGGCATGCTCTACCTTGCCCGGCTGTACCCGAATGACCTCCTTTTCATTCCAAACGCTGACCGTTATAGACCAGTCCCCCTCACGCAGAGCGCCGGGCAGGACCCGCAGGGTTTTGATGTCCACATCGAGGACCTCCGGAAGACCGTGCTCACGCGCTAAAGCCAGACAGATTCTTTCGAAGTCTCCCATGGGATCTTCAAAGGTAGGCTTTTCCACCTGAACATAATAGAGCCGTATCGCCGGATTCCAGTCAATTTTGATGTCCCTGGCGGCCTTTGAGACAACTTGTTTGCCGGCACGGGACTCTTCCGGGACGAAGACAAGAAGATCTCCCTCCACCTGAGCGACACAACCTAGACGGTATCCTTTGGCTTTGTTTTCCTCATTGATAAATTTGGCCTCGACTTCCTCATTCCAAGGACTGGTATTCTGCATCCCGGAGACCACATTGTATTTTTCGAAATGACCTTCTTCAATACGGACAATGCATTTTCCACAAACTTTCTTTTCACCGCAGAGTGCTTCGATGTCCACACCCAGGAGCCTGGACGCTTCGATCAGGTTGACGCCTTTGGGAACCTCTCCCCGGCGGCCAGATGGTTGGAATATCACCGTCGCATTATTGTCATCCATATCCAATAAATCTCCTTCCCTAAGTGACACCCTCGATCAAAACCAAATTGACAGAGGATGCTACAACCACGCGAATCTAAGTTCGATTGCACGAATGTCTAAGGTTTATTTTTTTGAGCTTTGAAACTCACGCAGCCGGGAAATCATTTTGATTCCTTCAGAAACTGCGTTTCCGGCAGATTCCGCATACCCGTCGGCGCCGAACAGGTTCGCCACATCCTGGGTTACCGGGGCCCCGCCAAGCATGATCAGACAATCCGGATTTTTCTCTTTGATCATCGCAATAACTTTTTTCATACCGAGCATCGTCGTGGTCATCATAGCAGACATGGCAACAACCTCGGATTCCGTGGAGAGCTGTTTTTCCACAAATTGCTCCAGGGGAACGTCGCGGCCGAGATCATGGACACCCCAACCGGCCACATCGAACATCATTTTAACGAGGTTTTTGCCGATATCATGCACATCGCCCTGAATGGATCCGATAACAACCTGGGCATTAACACTGCCTTCTTCTTTGGGTATATGGGGGCGCAGAATATCAAGGCCCGCATAAAGTGCATCCGCGCACATCAATACTTCGGGGACAAAATACTCGTTGGTGTCATAGAGTCGGCCGACCTCTTCCATGCCCACGGCAAGTCCGTCCATGACGGCTTCCATGGGCGTTAAGACATCAGGATTTTCGAGAACTTCTGTTGCCAATTCTTTAGCAGTGTCTTCTTCATATTCAACTACTGCCTCGGCGAGTGCGCTCAAAATTTCCTTTTTAGTTTTAGCCATGATCACTACCTCCTTCGATAATATTGAGTAAGATTATGCGTGTTTAGAGCCGACCGACAGCTGGCGAAGGTTTTTTCCCGTAAGTTCTGGTCGTGTCCACCCAGGCCTTGACGTTTTCCATCTTGACGTCCGGCCACAGGTCACAGCCAGGCCACACCGCATCCACACCATCATCGATGCACTGTTTGATAACGGCCTCGACTTGCGCCGGGTCCTCCATCTGTACCAAAGTGCCGTAGGGATCAAAGTTGCCGAGAACCAGCACATCGTCGCCGACCGCTTCGCGGGTTTTGGTCAAC
Source organism: Desulfobacteraceae bacterium (assembly GCA_037387725.1). GTDB lineage: Bacteria > Desulfobacterota > Desulfobacteria > Desulfobacterales > Desulfosarcinaceae > JARRKU01. Next base: position 12,466 of record JARRKU010000096.1, on the reverse strand, counting down.
GTATTTTTCTGATCGAAAGAGAGCGCATCCGCCCCGCATTCGTTCATTAGAGGAACGATCATATCCGTACCGCCGCAAATGTGCAGAACCGCTGGGGTTTTAAGCTCCTTGAAGATGCGGACTAAATGCGGCTGAATCAATTGCTTCCACATCCTGGGAGAGAGCAGGTCAGTTCCCGAACCCATCTCCCGGATATTCAGAAAATCGACGCCAAGGCTTTCGTAGTGCTTGATATTTTCGATGACAATATCGGTCATTTTGGTCAGGAAGGCCTCGACCGCCTCCTTATTTTTCTTTGCGCCTTTGAGCAATAGCCCCAGCTCGATCATCTGGCCGGCCAGCGTAAAGGGGCCCAGTTGCCAAGCGCCGACGCCGAATCGACAGTCATCGAGGAGAATTTTGAATGCCTCATCGACAACGGGTAGTCGGGCTCGCTTCATGAAATCATCCGGAATGTCGACCTCCTCCAGCGTTTCCCATTTATTGGGCACGGTAGGGTATAGGATGTCTTCGGAATTTTCATATAGCGTCAGCCCCCGCCCCACTGCTTCGGCAATGGTCGCCATGTCATAGGGGATCACCACCGCGTCCAATCCACACATTTCGGCGGATTTTATGGCGGATTCCGCCAAAAGTTTCGCATCCGTGTGAACCTTGGCGAATTTGGTGCCCATCGCATTCACGGCCTGAATGACAACTGTGCCCATACCGGAAAAAACGGGCATGGTGTCAACAGGTTCTCTTTTGAAAAATTTCTGTATTTTTACTCTTGAGTTCATTTCCGCCATCTCGGACATTCCTTTCAAATGCTATGTTTGCGGGTTTTCGTTAAATGGCGCAACATTACAACGTTTTGAGCTGTTCCACGAAATCGGGAAAACATCTATACAAAGGGTGGTTCGGATCAGCCGGGAGTCGCTTGGTTTCCGCGTAAACAGCGGTCGCCAGAAACGCATCGGCCATGGCCACCGCCGGAATGATCCGTTCGGCACCCGCCATCGGTCCGGAGAAAATCATGTCGTGATGCATAAATGCGGATAGCGCCTCCAAAGCCGCATCGGCAGCCGCCCAACCCTTGAACCCCCACATCTCGCGAGCTTCCTTCCACATATAGGACCCATTGGAAGGGGCCGATGCGGTCGGGATACCCCATTTTTCCTTGATCGCCTTATTGGCCAGTCCGCAAAAGGCGGTAGCAGGCCCATTCATGACGGATGTGTCGACGAAGAGGCTCTCGAATTCGGCGCCGACCTTTTCAATGGCATCCAGAAGCTTCTGTGTACCGGTGATCCGGCCGGAAGGCAGTTGATCCTCTTGATCAAAGGCCACCAAAAGGACATGCTTGACACCCATATCTGCGATTTCCTTGATCTCAGTTTCCAGATCTTTTTCCCAGACGGTCAGGCTATTGTAAAACATCCGGTCAAGAAGACCTTTTTCAGCGCAGTAGGCTGCAGCGGCCAGCTTGGGCTTCATGATCCATGCGTCGATGCAAAATGGGATGCCCGAGTTTTCAACCACAAAATCGATGAACCTCTCGAACTCTTTTCCGGTATTGGCGACGATGTCGGCCATTGCGGGAACCCCTGTCTCTTTCCACAGTTTTTCCTGTGTCTTCAATAGCGATGCGGCACGCTTTTCATCGAAACCTTCCTTGCGCTTACCTTTAAAGACTTTATCTCCTTTTTGAAAAATGGAAGAGCACACAACGGTGGGATACTCACCCGGTTGCCCGCCAAACTTCACGCAACCGACGTCACACACTTTTTGCTCTGTCGCAAATTGAAACATCAATTACCTCCTTGTTATCAGAGTGTATTTGCCTTAGTCTTTCTGAATAACCATTTTTATTCATTTCCTGGCATTCATATACAGGGAAAATAGGGACAATGATATCAGCCAAAGGTTGATTTTGATTGACCTGCAAAATGACATTCTGAGCGGGTAAAAACGGTCCGTAATCGCAAGAACCGACGGCAAGCTGTCAAATGAACCGTATCAACGCCAATGGCCATGACCTAAGGGCTCGCGAAAAAATAACTTCACATTTTCATACGCCGATGCATCCCGCCTGGCTGTGTTGCCAGACGGGCGCCTCAACTCCTGAAAATGCAAATTAATTTTTACGCGAACCCTAAACACCAGGCAGACCTTTGGCGACATTTCCAAAGTACGGAAGAATCTTGACGGCGGCCATCAAAGGCAGCATTCGCTGTGCGGGCATAACTGCCAGGACTGCTTTCAAACGCGAACCTGGATATATATCAGCCCGCCATTTTGAAGTAATATGAGGATTGGGATTCAATGGTGAGATCGTATTCGGCCATATTCTTTTGAAATGCGTAATCGGTCAAAAGCCCAATTCCATCTCCGGACTTCTTTTCGCTGAATGCGTCATCCGCCTAAGTGCATCGTTCGTGCTCGGCATAGATGACACTACCATCGAACCGCTTCGTCGGGTACATTCTATACCCGATTTTAATCAAATCTTTTTCCCCCACTCGTTTTTATTTTTTCTAAAAATCATACTTTAGACGATAGTATTAGATGGATTCCGCTGCTACTGTCGCAATGAAAAGCTGCAGAGGCCTCCTTCGCTCCTGATATCGATTGTATTGAATATACAAATACAGACGAAGGTGACAGTGCTTTTACGGCCATTGTAAAAATCCGACCGAAAGTGGAAGCATAAAACCGTAGTTTGCGGTGATAGCAACGATCGTTCAACGCTAAAGGATTCGCTGCCCCAAAAGCGGAACCTAAGCCGAAAGGTGAAATTTTGTTCTAAATCGAAGTAATCGTTCCAATGACCATAGTGAATTTGGTCCCGAATTCACGGGTTAGATTCGGGATCCAACAATTATTTAGGACAAAATCGCCTTTGATGAACAGGCGCCTGCTATCGAGTGCGACACCTTCGTTTATCATATGGGACGGCAATGGAAGTATAGGAGGAAACATGCAGTACAATCGTATGAAAATCGCAGCAGTAGCCTTGACAATCGCAGCAGTGGCCTTGGCAATCGTGTGCACCGGTGCGCAGGTTGTATATGCAGGGCCCTACGGGTATGACCTACACAATACACTGGCACCTGCATCAGGTGGCATGGCAGGAACTAGTATCGCTCGACCGCAGGATAATGTTTCGAGCGTCTTCGGAAATCCAGCAACGCTTAGCCAGTTCGGCGGCACACAATTCACTTTCGGCGCGACATTCTACATGCCGGTGGTCGATTTGGAGCACGATGGAAGCGTAACCGGCACGGCTTTCAAAGAAACTTCCGGCACCGACATTTTTCCGGTCCCTCAAATAGCTGTTACGCAAGATCTAAGAGGCCTGAATATTCCAGGAACGCTCGGATTGGGCCTGACAGCGGTCTCCGGCATCGGTACCGATTTTCGTGGAAATGCCGGCAGCCTAGGGGCGGGAGCTGAATTTATCATCTTCGGCGTCAATGCCGGATTGGGATTGGAATTGACGAACGATTTATCCCTCGGAGCTGCTGCAACCATCAGCTTCGCCCAACTTGACTTAGGTCTATCCTCTAGTTCGGCGGAAACCCATGCCCTTGGTCTCCGCGGGACAATCGGTATGACCTATGACATTGGGGACACCACCTTAGGCGGCTTTTACCAGACCGTACAGAAGCATGAGTACGACAACCTTATCGAAACTTCCCCGGGAACGTATGCTAGCCCAACCATCACACAACCTCAGAACTTTGGGATTGGCATCGCCAATAACAGCCTGATGGGGGGAGATCTATTGATCATGGTGGATGTGATGTACAAACTCTGGGGAAGTGCCGATTTTTGGGAAGATTTGTACGAAGACCAAATGGTGTATTCGATTGGCGCTCAGCTCACCAGCGGTCCTTGGAGATATCGACTCGGATACGGCTACTCCGAGGACCCGACAAAAGAGGATGCCACTGCGCCCATAGGAGATTTGACGCAAATCAACAGCAGCTTCGGCGTCATCCCGCTGTCGGACCCGGTTATCCAGTATTTGCAGGCCACTGAGACTGAGGTGATTTACAAGCATCGTCTGACGGTTGGATTGGGTTATTACGGTCTTCTGGGGATGCCCGGACTGGATCTCAATACCCACTTTGGCTGGCAGTTCGCAGAAGAGCGCGACTATGGCACAGGTAGCCTGAGTGGGGGCGGGCATACCCATGCCGACGTGCACTCTTGGCATGCCGGTTTTGCGCTTACATGGAAATATTAGCTTTGAGCACGGTATAGCGGCTGGTAACATGGTCGGCAGGGTCGTTGACTGCCGACCATGCTGCCGAATATAGCGAGCAATCCATAAAGGCGTCTTTACTACCAATCGTTACGGTATAAATTACCATTAACATACTTTGCCACCGCAATTGGAATACACCATGGATGTATACCGGAATATTTCCCAAAATTTAGTTTACCGTTTATCCCTTCAATACCATCCGGTCGGCGTGGCGCTTTATCGGGATACCGACCCGCTGCCGACCGACACTGCGCCAACTCAGACGGAACTAAAAAGTTATTGCCAGGCGCTGTTGTTGGCCGGCAAAGGCCAATCGTTTCTTCTCAGAAAGGAACAGATGGGATGTAAACTGGGGACCTCCGTGCTGGGGTTTGAAAATGGCAAAGCCATGGAAGCCTATCTGGACGACGGTGTATTGGAAAAGTACGGCGTCGGGCTCTTTGGCACCGAAGAAGCCTCGGCGGAAACGATTCTAAAGTCCACGTATCTGGAAAGAGGAAAAACCCGGGCGGCTTATATCGCACCGTTGTCCGAATTTCAAAAAAAGCCACAGGTTGTCATATTCACGGCGAACAGTGAACAGGTCATGTGGCTTCTCTATGCCTTAAATTACGAAACCGGCGGTATGATGAATCTGCCGCAATCGGGTGGGGCCCTGGGGGGGTGCTCGGATATCACAGCACTGCCAATACTGAAAGGGGCTGCCAACATTACATTTCTCGGCTTAGGCTGCCGGCTGAAATCGGCCATCGGACCCGATCATCTCATGATGGGAATATCCGGGGATTCATTGGATCTAATTGATGCCCATATACTGGATATGTCAAAACCGATCGCGATGCTTGCCAAACAACACGCAGGCTCTGCGGACAAGTGAGCGAGATTGCTTCGGCGATTTGTAAGCGTACATTCTATCCAGTTCTAATGTGGCCTGATCGAAGGACGTGGTCTATCTTTATGCGGGATCAAACCGTTTTTCCGGCGCTGAAAGCGATGATACCCCAGTTTGATGCGGACATTATTCTTTTCAGCCAGCCCCAAATGTGGGGCCACTGGCAGGTGGCCGGGAAAGATTTTATCAGCCTGGGACCGTCGGTGGAACCAAAACACCTGGCGTGGGGGATGCGTAAAGCCAAAAACGGGAAAATTGAATTTAAACCGATGTGTATCGCACGTGGACAAGAGGGGGAATAATGACCCAACCGGTTCAGGTGGATGTTCTGCTAACCGATTTTAATCAATGAGCGGCCTGCGTCTATATGGCGGAATCGGTAAAGGCTTTACCGGAAGAGATTCAGGATATCATCGAGGTCCATCAATGGGATATGCGCACCCGTGAGGGCGTCCAGCGGTTCAGGCAGCTCAAGGCCAAGTCGCTGCCCAGCATTGCGCTGGATGGAGAGCTGATGTATGAAGCCCTGATTCCCATGCAGGAAGAACTCATCGCCGAAATCCAGCGCAGATACCAAGAACAAAAACGGGAAAATTGATATGCACCTGGAAGAAGTAAACATTGAAGGCTTAGCTTGTTGCTCTATCCCCGAATAACCCTGAAACCCTATATGCTTATCCAACCAATCGAAGGGAGTGTCTCATGTCAAAAGAATTGATGGAATATTTCAACACGCAGCCCCGGTTAGGGACCCTTAGCACTGCCAATAGCGAAGGCAAAGTGGACGTGGCCTATTTTGGATCCGCGCAAATGACAGATGAAAAGACAGTTGTTGTCGGTCTGGGGCACAACCGATCTTTTGCGAATCTTCGAGAGAACCCCCATGCCGTCTTTATGATCATGCAGCCGGGCGAAGATCCTACCTCATGGAAGGGTGTGCGCGTTTATCTGAAAATGACCGAGTTCCAGGAATCGGGGCGAAAACTGGATGAAATCAGAGCCAAGATTGCCAAGAAAGTGGGTGAAATGACCGCCAATAAAATGATCCATGCCTATGTGCAATTTCAAATTGATGAAATCCGGCCATTTGCGGATTTTGGTCAGACTTGGCGCAAATCGATCGGAGCCGAATGAATTGTTGATCACACTAAATTAATGGCGATCATTTGAAAAATCCTACCGCAGCTCATATCGGACTGGCACCCGCACCCACATCTCAACAGGCAGGCCTCCTCGCCGGGCCGGCGTGAATTGCCAGGCTTTCACGGATTTAGCCGCGCTTCGATCCAATACGGCGTACCCACTGGAATCGGCGATACGCACTTGCGCGACCCGGCCGTCCGCTGTTACCCGTACATCGAGCATCACGATGCCTGTATATTTGCGCCTTTTGGCCACTCGGGGGTAATGCGGCGGAGGGTTGAGATCGTAGCGGGGCACCGAAACCTGGACCGCCGGCTGATGCTCAGCCCCAACAGCCGAGACCTGCTCTCTGGCGACGGCGTCCGGCGCCAACTCGGCCTCTTGCACCCCGATGCCGGCATCAAATGATTGTGTCTCAACCATGGGTTGCGGCGGCGGTTCGGGCGTGATGGAGCGGGGCGTCACAGGTAGGGCCTGAACTACAGGTTTCGGCTTGGGCTTTGGTTTGGGTTTTGATTCAGGTATTGGTTTCGGTGTGGGCTTCGGCTGAACGACTTTGGGTGACGGTGGAACCGCTTTTGCAGTGGGCTTTTGAAAAGTGACCAGATCGATGCTGACGGTCCGGCTTTGGCGCAGCGTTAAGTGGGGCTGAGACCACGGCATCTTTATCCCGTACAGCGAGGCATGAACGCCAAGGGCCAACAGAGCGGCCGCAGCCAGGCGTATCACTGCGCCTCCTCGGTCTCGGCTTGCAAGCTGATGCGGTGCAAACCGGATTGACGGATACGGTCCAACACTTCAAACAATTGCTGGTAGGCCACCTGGCGGTCGGCAAAGAGCAAAACGCCGGTTTCGGCATCAATATCGGGATGCTTTTCTATGACGGCTTTGAGATCTTCCAGGGCCACCGGCGTTTTGTTCACAAAGATCTCTCCGGATCGGGTTACCGTTACAGAAATAGGGGCCTGTTTTTCGGGCTGCACCTGCTCGCCTGTGGGCAGGGATACGGGCATGCCCTTGTGCACCGCCATGGAGAGCATGGTGTAGATGAAGACCACCAGAAGCAGAAATACAATATCGATCAAGGGCAGCATTTCTACCCGTGGCGGACGCGTATTGAGGTGTAGAATCTTCATCGGACCGTCTCACTTGCATTGCCGTTTTCATGGGTCATTTTTTCATAGACGATCTCGAGGCTGGTAGCATACCTTTCAATATCGAGGGCCGCGTGTTCCACCTTGGCATTGAAATAATTAAACGGGAAGACCGAAAAAATGGCGATTCCCAGGCCGGTAGCAGTGGTAATCAGTGCCTGGGCCACGCCGGCGGTGACGGCCTTGGGGTCGGAGATGCCGGCGCTACCGAGCATTTCAAAAGAGGTGATGATGCCTAGAACGGTGCCGAAAATCCCCAACAGCGGGGCCACGGTGATCATGGTGTCCAAAACCCCCATGAACCGGCGCATGCGCTGTACTTCATCAGCGGCCGCCGCCTCCATGGCCTTTACCATGGAAAACTCCCGGTGCAGGATACCGGTGATCATGATGCGCACCACAAAATCTTTGCTCCCCACGGTCTTTTGCCGAACGGTGTCCCAGTTCCCGCAACGGCACAGCTCCAGCACCTCATCCACCAGGGGACGATTGCGCTCGACTCCTATTTTGATCCAAAAGATGCAGCGTTCAAAAACTACTGTCATGACGATCAACGAACAGGCCAGCAGCGGGTACATCACCGGTCCGCCGCTAAGGAAAAATTGGTACATGGCGTTTACATTCCTGCAATTCGAACGAGTTTATGCGCCGGCGCAGTCAATCAAATGGTGCGTTTCCACAAGGTCGATATCCATTACCCACGTCACAAGGGAATCTTGTCCAGTATATCACTTTCGGCCCCGACAAAGCAGGAGCTGTTGGGTTATTGGGTGCCAAAATTTACCTTTACGCCCACCAGCGCATTGAACTTGGGAGAGGGGTAAAAGCTGGGCTCATCGGTAAAGGTGGCCGAATTGAATCCAACCACACTGTATGCATTATACGCTTCATTGAAAATATTGTTCAAGTCCGCAAAAAACGTCAATCTCCGCCAATCATATTGGATTTTGGCATTGACCACAGTATAGGCATCGTCTTTTTCAAAACTATTCTGAAAATCGCTGATCAAAAAACGCTCCCCAATGTAGACGGCATTCAGACCGAGCGTCAATCCGCATTTAAAAGCGTAGGATACCTTTGCAGTTGCTTTGTCCACCGGTACAAACGGCACTTGCTTGCCGTCATTGGGGCCGCCGTCGTACTCCGTATCGGTGCGGGTGTAGGTCGCACCCCAATAGAGGGATGGGCCCTGCCAGGCCAGAGAGAATTCAGCGCCCTGGCGAATAGAGGTGCCCTCCATGTTCTCATTGGCAAAGGAGCTGTTGTTGAAAAAGATTTCATCTTCGGTTTCGATCTTAAAAAGATTAACCCCGGCCACGAGACGGGTTCCAATTTCAATTGAAGCGCCGACTTCAAAGTCGTCGGATGTCTGAGGTTTCAAGGTCGTGTCGATGGTGCTGGTAAAAAAGTTGAACTGCTCATCCAGAACCGGGTATCGAAAACCACGCGAGTAGCTGCCGTAGACATGGGAATTGTCGGTGAAAGCGTAGTTGATACCAACGTTGTAGCTATGTTCGTCCAATGTATTTTCGCTGGGGGTGCTGGGTGCGTATGAAAAGGTCGCCCGATCACTGCGATAGCCGCCGGAGAGGCTCAAGTACCGACCGATCCCAAGTTCATCTTGAATAAAATAAGCGGTATTATCCTTCTCCAATGTAGCGGTAATCTGCGATGGAGCTCCGAAAAATACGGAGACATTGTCAAAATCCTGTTCCGACTTACTGAGACTGGCACCCGTAATCATCCGATTGGTGAAGCTGCCCATGTGATGCTTGAGGACCAATTGAGGGGTTGCCGCATAAATTCTGGTATCGGTCTCGGACTCGAAAAAACCGCCGGAAAAGGTCCCGAAATTCGATTTGTCGCGGTCGCGTATGGATGTTTCCAATTTGATGAGATGATCGGACATCAAACCAATTTCCAATCCCATCTTGAAGTAGTAGTCATCCACCTTACTAAAATCGTCCGGCGTAGCGGTATCGGTGCGCGAGAGGCCGGCATCGAAATCGGTCTGAAACAGCCTTCCGGGATTTCGGGTATCGTCATAGTGGTATCCGGTGCTCAGGTGCATTCTGAATCGGTCGGAGGGATCGACCCGCAGATTGGCCCCAAAGTCCTTGGCAATGGTGTCGCTGTTGTCGCGGTAGCCGTTGGAATGGAGGTAGCTCCCCCTGATATCATAGGCCAAAGTATCGGTAGCACCGCTGAAGGCGGTATGGCCTTTGAGGGTTGCGTAGCTGCCGTAGGCAATCGAGGCTGTCACGCCGGTTTGCTCTCCCTCTTTGGTGATAATATTGATCACCCCGGCGGTGGCGTTGTCTCCGTAAAGCACCGTGCCGCGGCTGCCTCGAACGATCTCGATTCGGGCGATGCGGTCCAGGGGGATGGTGTTCCAATCGGCACCGGAAAGATCATCCAGATTGACCCGGCGTCCGTCCACCATCAGCAGGATATTTTGACTGGTGCTTTCGCCAAAACCGCGCAGATCCACACTATAGTTGCGCTTGTTGCCACTGATATCGCTGACATGAAGACCCGACCGGGCGCTCAGGATTTCGGCCACATTGGTGGCGGTCGAATTCTCGATGTCCTCGGCCGTCACCACACTTACATTGGCCGGCACCCGCGCTGCCTGCTCTTCCTGACCACTGGCCGTCACCACCACCTCTCCCATGGTGACCTTGGCTTCACCTTTGTCGTCCATTGCAAAAGCCGTCTGCCCCATCCCTAACATCAAAATCAATCCAATGCCGAACACCAACAATTTACGCATGGCTCGCTACCTTTCCTTCGATTAATTCAATGGGGTCCGGGTGCAGAAAACAAAAACCCCGGACCGAAAATTTTCGATCCGGGATGTCCCTTTTTTATCCTTCGAATCTGCTACACCGATGGTCGTCCACGCCAGTACAGCTGCTAAGGTTCAGGTAGGTCTTCTGACTCTCGGATCAATCCTACCGGCTGTGCCTTCCCGTTCTGTTCGAACAGTGGTCTATAACAGCTTTCGTCCCCGATTACAGCGGCGGGCCCGTCCCCGAGTTTCACGGGGTTCCCTATTACGTTCCTTGCGGAGCACCTGAACTTTTATTTCTATACCGGGAAAATCGTTGCGATAATATCGTCCAAAGGTTGATTTTCGATCAACCTGGAGTGCAGTGATCTGCATGTTGGCTTTGCGCGGGTGAGGTGCCAAGATTGCGGTCACGAGTATCTTCCGGCCTTTTCTTGCAAACGCGGCCACTTTTGCCCCTCTTGCCATCATAAGCGCGTGGTGGAGTTCGGCCAGTGGCTCTGCATCCAGGTGCTCAAGCAGGTTCCCCACCGTCAATGGGTGTTCAGCCTGCCCAAGCGTCTGAGGATCTATTTCATGTTCGACCGCAAGCTGCTGGCCAAGCTGAGCCGTTGCGCCTGGAAGGTGCTGAGCGCCTATCTAAAGCAGGCGGTGCCTTTCGATGACGCCGTGCCTGGCGCCGCCGTCGCCGTACACACATTTGGTGATTTTCAGCAATTTAATCCCCACCTGCATTTGATCGCCACAGACGACTGTTTTGCCGGTAGCGGCACCTTCACCAATTCCCATGAGCCTGAGCCAAAAGATTTGCTGGAGCTGTTTCGATATGAAGTGTTCAAAATGCTCAAGGCCGAAGGAAAAATCAGCGATGCGAATATCCCCTCCATTGAAACCGAACTGACCTACGATGACACATACTCGCAACTGCCGCCCATTGATTGTTGGACCCAATAAGGCATTGTTAATGGCGCTATTTAATTAGGAGCCCATACAATACCGCTGCGTTCAAAATTGGCTATTTTCAAACGCACCGGAAAGGCCTGCCGCTGATTGCAAGGGTGGAACAATATTATGCCCACAAGGGTTCTCAACTGATATGGATGGCGCTCAACATCTTGTATTCATATAATTATTGACACACAAGCGCGGCCTTGTCATGTTCGGTGGCATAAAAAGCAAGTTCTTATCTTTATCTTTTTTTCTTTTATCTTTTATCTTTCCGGTGGGGCGAAGGTGCCGATTGTTGTAAACTGAACCTGATGGCTGCGGCATTGGCACCGAAAATGGTGGATAAAACGATGGTGCGCGATTATATATTTGAGCTGGTGGGAATTTAAGGTTGAATGTCGGGTGCGTCGGCCATGCGCTCCTTTACCTCTATCTCTGCAAAATGCTCAAGAAGCATGCGATGGATGAACATGTAGCCCCCACCGACTTTTTTGAGAATGATCAGTTTCGCGCCGTAATCGAGGAACTGGATAAACTTGAAAGGCGTATAGCGACTCAACCAGAGAATCAATCGCAGGGCATAATGCTTGACCACAGCCGCCCCGCCCCGATTCAACCCGCCAAGCAATCCGAACAAGCAGCATGAAATGGCTCCAAAGATCAGCCCTATGCTTAACTCGAAGCTGAATCCAACCAAGAGTCCAACGATGAGCCCTAGTGCAACCCCGGTAATTCCCATGGCAACCGCCATGTTTTTCAGTGATAAATGAATTCCCTGGTTGCCGGATCTGAACTCCTCCGGCTGTCCAATGCATACACACCGTCGTTGCTGAAGCCGGAGGGCTTCAGAGCCAAGGCGCCGAGGGTGAAGCCGTAGTAAACTACTGCGAACCCTCGGCAACAAAGGATCTGGAGTCCTCCGGCTTCAGCAACGACGGGGTTATACTTTGCGCGGACTTACCATCGCCTCGCCGTCCAACACCACTTCTCCGTCCTGATTCGTACAAGTGGTCTGCAGGATGACGCGGTTCTTATCGGAGATCACTTCGGTAACGGTGGCCCGGGCGGTGATGGTGTCACCGATGCGCGCCGGGGCCATGAACTTCAAATCCTGTTTGACATAGATCGCGCCCGGCCCCGGTAATTTGCAGCCGACCACTGTCGATATGAAGCCGGCCAGCAGCATGCCATGGGCGATGCGCCCTTTGAAGAAAGTATTTTTGGAATACGCTTCATTGACATGAAAGGGATTCAAGTCCCCGGTGATACCGGCAAACAGATAAATA
>JARRKU010000095.1:0-14457 GCA_037387725.1 Desulfobacteraceae bacterium | reverse complement strand
TGCCACAAGATACATAAATCCACGGCTCATGGGAATGTAGGTGATATCAGCAGCCCACACCTGATTGGGCCGGTCAATGGTCATATCCCTTAAAAGGTAGGCATAAACTTTATGCAGCGGGTACGGCCTGCTGGTTTTTGGCTTCGGGTAAATCGCCTCCAGGCCCATTAATCGCATCAGGCGCTGGACCCGTTTGGGATATCAGGGACGCTCCCAACTTTTGAATATTTACTATAAAACGTCCCCAAAGCTCGTAAAATATTTAAAAGTTGGGAGCGTCCCGAAAGCCCCGAAAGCACTAGGGCATCATTGCAGCCAATTCTCGCGACGAGCAACGCAAAATCATCAAGTATGGGCATCTGGTTGCCAACATTCTGATCTTCATGAATGTCTATGACCAGAGTAAAATCATGAATGAGCTCATCCAAGAGGGGCATGTGATTACGAAGGAACAGGCCGCCTGCCTGGCGCCATACCGCAAGGACAACATCAACCGATTCGGAGCCTACTTCCTGGATGAACTTAGGGAAAAAATGACCATAGATTTTGGTTTGCCGGTGGTGTCCTTATCTAATTGAATAGATAGGCAATTTCTACCGTTCAAAATTCCTTAATGCATGATATTGTAGGAATCGGTTCCGCGCCTCCATCGGGAACCTGGTGTCTCTTGCCGGCATTGACAGATCGCTAATTATGGCTGCGCACTGATTCGAAGGCTGAATTCATCATTCAGTGGTCTGACCGGAGCGCGGCATGACGCCGCGCACCGGCATAATTTATTAACGGCCTGGATTTGCTTCTTTTATTGTGCTTCCCTGGCCACGTCAAGAAGAATTTCAACCGCCTTGACGGCATGCTCCCGGGTCAGAACCAGCGGCGGCATAAAGCGGAAGACATTGCCGTAGCGGCCGCAGGGGACCATGATCATGCCGCGATTGAGCATGCCCATGATGATGCCGCCCACGGCATCGCCGTTGAGCGGTTCGCGGGTCTCTTTGTCCTCGACCATTTCAATGCCGATCATCAGGCCTCGGCCACGGACCTCGCCGATGACCCGGATATCTTCGGCGTCCTCTTTGATCATGTTTTTGATCTCTTCACCCAATTCTCCGGCGCGTTTGATCAGGGCGCCGTCGTTTTCGGTGATGATATCGATATTGGCCATGCAGGCGGCGCTGGTTACGGCGTTGCCGGCAAAGGTGTTGGGCTGGGAGTGGTCATCTATTTTTTGGGCCAGATCCTTGCGGATAGTCAACCCGGCCATGGGGACATCGCCGCCCATGCCTTTTCCCCAGGTGATCATATCGGGTTGGACTTCGCTATGCTCGATGCACCACATTTTGCCGGTCCGTCCCGCTCCGGCCTGCACCTCGTCGGAGATATACAAGGCGCCGTGTTTTTCACAGGCTTTCTTAACGATTTCAAGATAGCCGGCAGGGAGCGGCAAGTAGCCGCCTTCGCCCTGCTGGGCCTCGATGATCAGTGCCCCTACATCGTCCGCACCGGTATAGGGGGTGTTCAACACGTAGTCCACATAATGGGCGCATTGCAGTTTGCAGCTGGGATATTCCAGGCCGAAGCAGCAGCGGTAGCAATACGGATACGGCAAATGGATCACACCGGGGATAAACGGTCCGTAGCCCTTGCGGTACTGGTCGCCGGTGGTCAACGAGTTGCACCCGCACCACACACCGTGATACGCACCGTGAAAGGCCGCGATCTGGGTCCGGCCCGTGATCTTGCGCACGAATTTGATGGCGGTTTCCACAGCGCCGCTGCCGCCCTGGGTAAAATAGGTGATGCAATTGTTGCGCAGGCCCTTAGGCATGACGCCGGCCACCTTCTGGGCCAGCTCGGTCCGCCGCACGTTGGAAATATCGCTGGCGTGCATCAGGCTGCCCATCTGTTTTTGCATGGCCTCGATGACGCGCGGGTGGCAGCGCCCCACCGAGTTCACGGCCACGCCGGCCGTAATGTCGATCATGACATTGCCGTCCGGGTCCTTGACCGTGGCCCCTCTTCCTTCCGAGAAAACAAAGGGGAACCTGCCGCCACCCCGGGCCATGGATTCGGCATCAATCGAACCATTGAGGTACTCCTGGGTTTTGGGGCCGGGGATGCTTTGGGTGACGATTTTTGGCGCCTCGGCATAGGAAAGCTGGGCGAGTTCTTTTTCGCTGATCATGATTATATCCTCCTTGTTAAGTATATCTAGTGGTGAACACTGTCGAGTTCGTCATCGGAAACGTCGAAGACATTTCCACCCGGTTGCAGCGTTTCGTCTTTAAAGAAGGTCGGCAGGCGATCTTCTCCTTGCCCGAACCCGGCAGCCTGATTGAACTTGTGCTCTTCTTTGAGGACCATTTCTCCCAAACGCATGAGATATTGGTCCCCCAGGGATTCATTCATGACAGTGCCGACACAGTCGATGAGATGTTTCTGCAGCTCGGGCATGTCCAATGGCGGCAAAGCCGCAAAGAGGCAAAGGCCCAGGGTATCCACGGCTGCAAAATAGCGCTGTAAAAACTGGGAAACAGGCGCCTGGCCGGTAGCGGCCGAAGGATTGTAGTCCGGGTTGGCCGGGCTGGGAAGCGCGTTGCCGCAGGTGTGATCCGCTCCCATGGTGGCCGTGGCATAGGTGACGCCGGTGCCTTTGAGCACCCTGGGATCGTAGCCGGCCAGGCACTGCCCCTTGACATGCGGTATGCGCGCCACCCCCAGTTGTTCGCCGGTATATTTGCAGCCATTGCCGATCATGCGGCCGGTCTTGGTTCCCTTCGCGATCTGCATGACCATTTCCAGCGCTTTGGTGCCGTCGCCCCAGGGGAGCAATCCGGCTTCCATGGCAACGGCGATTGCGCCGCCAACCTCCATGGTGTCCACGCCGGCGTCGTTGCACGCGCCGTTCATGCGCGCGATGATATCCACATCGTCAATCATGCAGTTGGAACCCATCAGGGCCAGGGTTTCATATTCCAGACCGGATACGATCACGTCACCCTGCTCATTGGTATAGACATTAGAGCAGTTCATCACGCAGCCGGTCATGCAGCGATGCGTATTCTGGGCATTGGGCCTGGAATTGAGAAGATCGGCGATATATTCTCCGGAAATCTTCTCCGCCCCGTCGAATCTTCCCAGGGAGTAATTTTTGGTGGTGATGGCCCCCATTTCGTTGATCATCCCCACCAGGACCGGTGTGCCGAAAAGTTTCAGCCCGGTGGCCAGCGGGTGCGAAGTAATGCCCTGGGTAAATGCTTTGACAGAAGCTTTGAACAGGGCCTTATTTTTTATCTCCGGAGATTTGCAGTCCGAATCGTCGATAACGATGGCTTTGACACCCTTGGTGCCCATTACGGCGCCCAGGCCCCCGCGTGCGGCCATGCGGGGGAAAAAATCCGGTGATGTCACGGCAATGGCGGATGCCTGCAGGCCCATTTCGCCGGCCGGGCCGATGGCGATGATGCCGACGCCATCTCCATGGTCTCGGCGCAATGCGGTGATACATTCGGATACGCCCTTCATTTTCAGATTGTCGCAAGGAACAAAAGCAAGCCCGTTTCGAAATATTTTCAGGCAAACCGGTGACTTTGCACAGCCTTCCAAAACAACGGCCTGAATTCCCAGCCGGCCAAGCATATGGGCGGCGGCGCCGCCGGCATTGGCTTCCTTAATGGTATGGGTCAGCGGGCTTTTCGAACCGATGGATAACCGGCCGCTGTTGGGAACGCTGGAACCGGCCAGAATACCGGACGCGATGACCAGCTTGTTTTGTTCTCCCAGGGGGTTACATGCCGGCGGCACTTCCTGGGCAATTATTCTGGATGTCAAGCCGCGCCCGCCCAGGTTCAGGTATTTGTCCGGAAGCGGTGCGATCTCGTAATCTTGTTTATCCAAACGAACCCTTAGGATATTGGTCATTTTACTCCTCCTGAAAGAGTATTTTATTTAGAGTACCCGTCCCATTGCGCTAATTGGCAACGCTTTAGCAACTCTGCTCCTGCAACATCAATGCCGGAAATAAAGAATTACAGCGCGCCAATACAGGCGATATTCAGGATAGCCGCGAACAAAAGCTTTTTATGATTTGAATTTTCTTTAGCCGGGATCTTCGTAGTATTTGAGGCTGTCGCTTAATTACGGAAGGGTTTGCATATTTACTGACAACTGGGTCAATAATGCCCATCCTGTGTCCTATCCGGCTATAATAACAATATAATTTCCGGAATGAGGAGGATGGGTCTTTATTGACCCATATTGTGCCTACATCAACCCGCAGGCCTTCATTTTCCGGAATAGCGTCTTGCGGGAAACGCCCAATTCCTTGGCGGCTTTGGATTTATTCCACCGGCTTTGATCCAGCGCACGCAAAATGACCTGCTTTTCAACCTGGACGATCGTCTCCCGAAGATCCTGGCCCTCGGACAACTCCGAATCTTCGGCCGGTGTCTTTTCTTTCGTCTTCTGGGTTCCGGCAATATTCATGAAATGAAGATTTTGCATCGTGATGTATCGTCTCAGAACGTTTTGCAGTTCCCTGACATTTCCGGGCCAATGATGATTTTTGAGGGTTTCCAGTTCTTCGCGGGTGAGCGATGCGATGCCGTGGGAAGAACTGTATTTCTTTAAGAAATGATTGATGAGCATAAAAATGTCATCTCCCCGCTCCCTTAAAGGAGGCAAGTGGATGGGAATGACATGAATCCTGAAAAAGAAATCCTGGCGGATACCGCCGATGCCCACCATGTTTTGCAGATCTTTGTTTGATGCGGCAATGATGCGCAATTTGGGCCTTATCACCCGTCGGCTGCCCACCGGAGAAAAGCCGCCGCCGTCGATGGCGCGCAGCAGTTTGACCTGCAGGTTGGGGCTGATGTCGCCGATTTCGTCCAGGAACAAAGTTCCGCCGTCAGCAGCCTCGAGATACCCGGGCTTGTCGGCATTGGCGCCCGTATAGGCGCCCTTGCTGGTTCCGAAAAATTCACTTTCAATCAGGTTTTCCGGAATGGCCGCGCAATTGACCGCGATGAACTTCTTATCCTTGCGATCGCTGGCATCATGAATCGCCTGAGCGACAAGCTCCTTGCCGGTTCCGGATTCTCCATGGACAAATACGTTGTCATCCGTTGTGGCTGCTTTGACGATCAAGTCGAAAACATCCTGCATGGCCTGGCAGTTGCCGATTATGTTCTTGAATTTGTAGCGGTCTCGAATCGTCGACCGGAGCAGCAGATTCTCATTGCGCAGCCGCTCTTCCAACTTCTTAAAGACTGTGAAATCGGCCATGAAGCCTTCCAGGGAAACCGAATTGTCCTCCTGCCGCGACTTCACTTCGGCCTTATCAAAAACCCATTTGGCTTCGCCTGATGCGGTCTGGATGCGGTATTCACACTCAAACGGCTTGGCCTCTCTGATCGCCAGGAGAACAGTTTCAGCAACCCTTTCCAGGTCTTCCGGGTTGATCAGTTGCTGTAAATCAAACAGATTGCGGCCGGCAAAATATGAGGGCTCAAGACCAAAGATCTGGCGACATCCCTGGCTGACAAATTCCACCTGCCAGCGCTCGCCCTGCTTGATGATCCGATAAGCCATACCCGGCAGATTGCCCATCAGCGTCGACAGGCGCCGCTCGCTTTGCCGGACCTGCTGCTCGGCCAGCTTCACCTTGGTGACGTCGCGCAAGGATTCGATGGCCCCGATGATCTGGTTCTCGTTGTCCAGGATCGGCCCCGCCGTAATCCATATATAACCGCCTTTGCCGCTGTTGAACGATGGCATAAAGCGCTCGGTCAAAAAATTATTGCCGTGCGTTTTAATCCCATGGTCCTGCAGATGCCGCTGCAAATCCTCGGCTTGCGGGGAACCTTGGCGGTCCATCCCATCCAGGACCATCTGAATCAAAACAGGCTCCGATGGATTATAGAACTGAGAAATATGCGGCCTGTAGTTATTTCCCATAACGGTGTCCTTGGCCACACCCGTCATGTCGACCATGGCCCGGTTCCAGGCGATGATTTTTTCGGCGGTGTCGACGACATAAATAGGATAGGGCAAGAAATCGATAATATCCGCAAGCTGTTTTCTGGAGGCCTGCAATTCCACGGTGCGCTGATGCACCAGTTCCTCGAGCATTATCCGGTATTTTTCAAGCTGTTCTTCGGTCTTGCGTTTTTCGGTGATATCCCTGGCCGTTCCTTCAACGGCAATCACCCGCTCCTGTTCATCGAATATCGGCCTCTCGATATTGACGAATCGACGCAGGGCACCGCTCTTATGATAAATCTCCATTTCATAAGGCGGTTGCCGGATTCCCTGACAGGCCAGCCTGGTGCTTCTGTCCGCCTGGATGTTGATCGGGTTGGGTGTCCACAGCTCGCTGCAGTCCATTCCGATATATTCGTCGGACGCAAACCCCAGAATATTTTCGTAGGATGGGCTGATATAGGTGAATTTGCCGTTGGTATCGTGGCGATAAAATAGAAATTCGTCTTTGAGATTTTCAAGCATCCGGTTGTAGCGGTCTTCACTTTCATGAAGCGCCCCGGAGAGCCTTTGGTTTTCGGCAGTCACAGACTCAAGGGATTTGGTCAGAGATTCTATTTTTTCTGCTGTATCCGTATCTTGCATAACAATACCTTGATATTGGCTTGGATAATAAATAACGCCGGGCAAAAGCGCATCCGCCTATTTTTCTGCAGCGTCAAATGGACCAGCGGTCAGCGAACTGTTGAGTGCAATTTGCAGACCATTGCAAAATTTTCGTTGCCATCCAGCCTGATTCGGCACGCCATGCGCATGTTGATTGAATGAACCCGCGCCATCAATCATCAACAAACACATCCGGATGGTTTTGGCAACAAATAATTGGGTCAATAGCTACACAATGTGCGCTATTATGACCCATTTTGCATCATATAACTCCACAATTGAATCAATACCGCACTTTTACAGGCCAACCCTGAAAACCAAAATTCGACCAGGGCAACCATCTTGAGGCCACTCACTTCATTTTTTGTGGCACACGTTTTGCTGTCCCCCCTCTTCTTACATGCAATCCCGCATGCAAAGAATTCAGGCGCCGGCCGGAACAATTCAGACCGTCGCCGACCGCCTTCGGGCTTCAGCGCAATTCATTATTCACGTCCTAACGAAAATGGAGGCAACATGATAGTCGGCGTTCTCAGAGAAATTAAGACCGAGGAAAACCGCGTCTGCATGACCCCGGCAGGGGCTGAGGTGCTTAAACAGAACGGCCACAAGGTTCTGGTGGAGCAAGGGGCGGGCAAAGGCAGCGGCTTTGCCGATGATGCCTACACCAAGGCCGGTGCGGAAATCATTGCCGGACCGCAAAATATTTGCGCCCGGGCAGATATGGTGATGCATGTAAAAGAACCCCAACCATCCGAATACGAGATGATCCGCCCGGGCCAAATTCTTTTCACCTATCTTCACCTGGCAGCGGATCAGCGCCAGACCGAAGCACTGATCGCCCGGCGCTCCATCAATATCGCCTATGAGACGATCCAGAAAGAGGACGGCTCGCTGCCCTTGCTCACGCCCATGAGCGAAGTGGCCGGTCGCATGGCCATCCAGCAAGGGGCGAAATATCTGGAAATGGCCCAGGGCGGTCACGGCGTTCTTCTATGTGGTGTGCCAGGCGTCGATCCCGGCACCGTTGTTGTCATCGGCGGCGGTATCGTGGGCATTAACGCGGCCAAGATGGCCTGCGGCCTGGGCGCCAAGGTCTACATTCTGGATATGAATCTGGACAGGCTGCGCTACTTGTCCGATGTGATGCCGGCCAATTGTTTTCCCCTCATGTCCAGCCCTGAAACCATCAGATGCCTGGTCAAAAAGGCGGATGTGGTCGTCGGAGCGGTCCTGATCCCCGGCGCCAAGGCCCCAAAACTGATCACAAGAGATATGCTCAGGACCATGAAACCCGGGTCCGTGATCGTGGATGTAGCGATCGATCAAGGTGGCTGTTTCGAAACCTCCAAGCCCACCACCCACAATAATCCGATTTATATCGTGGATGATGTCATCCACTATTGCGTGGCCAATATGCCCGGGGCCGTGGCCCGAACCTCCACCCTGGCATTGACCAACGCAACCCTGCCCTATGCTCTGCAAATCGCCAACAAAGGCTGGAAGCAGGCCATGGTCGACAACAGGGAGGTCAGGCTTGGCGCCAACGTCGTTGACGGCCGCATCACCTACAGAGGTGTGGCGCAAGCCTTTGATATGGTATACACACCCATAGACGATTTGCTCGCAAAGTAAGTCGGGCGCGCAATAACACCCCTGGCGCCCGATCCTGATAATTGCCTTTCCGTAGATTGGGGGCCGCCTGTCAAAGGACGCCTGGGTTCTGCAAAGGAGTGATGGATATGCTCAAAGGGATCAAGACGATACTATTTACTTCCAACCTTTCGGAAACAAGCCGGGTTGCATTCAGCCACGTTGCCCTGCTGGCGACCCAGCTGAATGCCAAGATTGTATTGTTGCATGTCATTGAAAAATTGCCTGACAGCTATGAGAGCCGCATCATGGGACTCTTCGGCAACGAGAAATGGGCCGAGATTGTAGCCCGGCATAAAGAGGAGGCCCAGCACGCCCTTATCGGGAAAATCTCTTCCAGGCAGATGGTCAGGACAGCCTTGAGGGAGTTCTGCCAGGAATCCGGTATCGGAGGCGATCAATGCGGCGTAACCCAGAATGAAATCGTGGTTCTCGATGGAGATGTCGTTGAAACGATAATTCAACAGGCTGCGGAACATGAATGCAACCTTATCGCAATGGGGGCCAGCATTGGATTGTTGAGCGGCACCACCGTCGGCCACAACATCAAATCGGTGCTGAAAAGGTCCAATATTCCCACATTGATCATACCCACCGGGCAAGACAAGTAACCGGTCATTGTTGGAAGCACGAATGACCCCGGCATCAGCGGACAAATCCTGCCGGGAAGCAAAGCAGAAATTCATTTCTACTCCACTTGGATTCAACCCGGCTGCCTGCCGGCACGCCGGCTCAAAGGCGCAAGATCCAACCTGGTACATCAGTCTTCGCCTAAAACTGCGTGGTTTTTGGGCGAAGCCTGAGTGGCAGAAACGACACAATAAGTGTCGCCGATGCGCACATCTATAATGTAATATATTTTCAAATAGTTCTGTGCGTCATCCCCCTCTAATGGGTCATTGCTGCCCCCATGTCGGCCGCCCCGCCTGGTGAGTCATTTTTCACTTCCGCGTTCAAACACGTCCAATTGAAGGATTATGGCAAATCCCTTGCCATGGCATGAAGGTTGCTTTTTCATCTGCCCGGATCACAGCCCAATTTAGCGCCGACTGATGGCCGTCAGGGGTATCCCGGCGCTAAGGTACAGCCCTATGCAATTTTTGTTAACCTTTGGTTGGAGGACAGACAGATGAGAAAATTCGGATCGCGTTTGGCAATATTTTTAACCCTTGCAATGACTGCAGGTATGCTGGCGGCATCTGCCGCTGTCGCGGACATTTCCATTAAAGAGATCCCCGATTTCGTCGAAGACGTGACCATCGGCGGCGGCACCGAGTTGTATTTCATGGCCTTCCAGCGAAATGCTTTGGGTATAAAAGATAATGATTACAATTGGGTGGACGGACATTTCAAACTCAACGCCGCGGTAAGACTGAAAAGCAACGTGGAATTCAAAGTCGGCTTGATCTATGCTGGAACTTTTGGAGAAGATTACTACGGACTGGGCACACAAGATACTTCAACCTTCAATGCCGATATGGCCTACATCAAATTCAACAAAGTCCTCGACACGCCGGTAGACTTGACCTTGGGCCGGCAGAAAATCGTTGTGGAAAAGGGCTTTTTGATCTCCGAGGGCAACCTGAATCTTGGCACGGCCATCTATGCCAACTCTGAAAAAGCGTCACCCTTTGCCATCCGTGCGGACATCAATCTGGATCCGGTCAACATTTTGGCCTATTGGCAGAACATTGAGACCGATGACGCCGTGGCTGTAAACATATTGGGGAAAGGCGCCGATATCGAAAATATGGGGCTGAACGTCAACGCCGCCTTGGGTGAGGGTAAAAACATTTACGCCGGCGCTACCCAGTGGCTGGAAGGCAAAGCGGCATTTGATACCGAAAAATATGAACTGATCACCTATTATGTGGGTACGGACCTGACCTTCGGACCTATCAATTTCAGCGCCGAATATGCCATGCAGACCGGTGACGACATCACTTTGGCCACCGGTACAGCCGTGGATAGGGATGCCACTGCTTATAACGCCTTCTTAAAGTACACCATGGACAAGGTAGCAATGACGCCTTGGATTGAAATCGGAACCATGTACTATTCGGGGGACGACCCTGGCACCAGCGACAATGAAGCCTTCAACGTTATGACACCGGGTTTCCCGGACTGGGGTAAGTTCTGCCCGGGTGAGATCTTCGGCGAGCAGTTCTATTTCGGTGGAAACAACTGGAAAGACTATATGCTTCAAGTCGGGTTCATGCCCACCGAAACCACGCAGATCCGGTTCCAGTATCATATGGTTTCCATGGTTGAAGACGCCGGCTTTTCGGATGACAAACTGTATGACGAATACAACCTGTTCGTCGAATACTTTCCCAACGACAAGCTCTATTGCGGAATCATGCTGGGCGCCGCCACGCCGGGTACCGGCCATGAGGAACTCCAGAACGCTATTTTCGGCACCACCAATGATGAGACCGCCTATGGCATCATGCCTTACCTGATCTATTATTTCTAATGGATCAGAGGGCTTGACCATCCCCCTCCCTAACACCACGCGGCGCACAGTGCGGATAGGACCGGCCTCCTCGAGGACTGTGCGTCGCGCTCCTTTCTGAACTTGAGCGAAACTTTTCCCGAATTCCGTATCGGAGGCTTATCCGGGGTGGCAAACCTTAATGCAATGCTTACTGTAGGCGGCAGCAAGAAACGCTGACCCTTTTCAATCAGGAGGCCGTTATGAAAATGCACCTCTTTTTATATGCCATGACTCTTACCGGCATCTTGGTCTTGACTTCCACCGGAGCAGCCAAGGACCGATTGTGGATGGCCAGATCGGCCGCTCAAATTCAAGCAAATCATCAGATGGACGATGGGAAAGCATTTCGTTTTTCATCCGCAGATCAACTGGCTGGTGAGCGCCTTTGGTTTGCCAGGGAAAACGCCCTTCGCCAACTGGAAAAATCCAACGCCGGTTCCGACATGGCCGGCTCCCGGGGAATCAAATCACCCGAATCCACACCGGACAAAACGCAAAAGAAGCTGGTGTGTGAAAAAAGCCCCCCGGGATTTCGCCCTTTTTTCAAGAGCGGCGGCAATGTCTCAACGGACCGTGAAAAATGCGGATAAGAGGAGCAAGAATGGATAAGAACAAAAAGGACCGTTTGGTCTGGGTTAAGGACAGAGAAGGGAACGAATATGTGTGTCCGGTCAGCGCGCTGAAAGATCCCGAAGCGCTTACCGATGAGGAAAAATCGCGATGCGTGGATGCAAAAGCACCGCGCGGGCTGGTATCTCCCCTTTAGCGAGGGGTTGCGTGCTCGAAAGCGCCGGGGGCTGTGCACCCGTTGGGTTAATGCATTATGGCCTCAGATTCCGGTCGTTGAAGCGGCAGTGCGTCCGCCGTCATCACCTTTTCGAGGGTCGCCCGCATGGCGCTGATCTGCAGGGCGTTGCCCGCCAGGGTGCCTCCGAATCCGAAGTGGTTGATCTCCCGGCCGGGCTTAAAGTGCGGCAGCACGTCCCAGATCCGGTGGGCCATCGCTTCGGAAACGCCCCAAACAGCCACGGGAATGCCGCCGGCAATACTTTTGCCCAAAACGAAAAAATCAGGTTCCAGATCATAGGCCCGCGTGTATCCCCCGGGCCCGGTGGAAATGGTGTGGGTCTCATCGATGATAAGGGCGGTATCATGCTTGCGGGTCAGCTCCCGCAAGGCCCCATGAAATCCGGGTTCGGCAGGCACCATGCCGATATTGGTCAGTATGGGCTCCGTAAGCACGCAAGCCACGTCATTGTGGGCCAGGGCCTCCCGAAGGGCCTCGATGTTGTTGAATTCAACCAGACGCGTGGTCTGCTCATGACGCATGGCGTTGGGGTGCACGCCGGTTCGCGGCACCATGACATGATCGGCATCGAGTTCCACCTGCGTTTCATCCACGCTGCCATGGTAGTTCCAGTTGAACGTGATAATTTTATCCCTGCCCGTAAACATCCGGCACAGCCGGATGGCAAAGCGATTGGCATCGGTGGCCGAAGTGGTCACCTGCCAGTACGGCAAACCAAAGCGGCGGGCCAGCTTTTCGCCGACCCATATGCTTTCCCCGGTGGGCAGCATCATGGTGGAACCGCGCCGTACCTGACTGCATATGGCATCGGCTACGGCCGGGTTGGCGTGACCGAACATGGCGCCCGTATCCCCCAAGGCAAAATCCGCATAGGTATGGCCGTCCACATCTTTCAGGTGAGCGCCCCTGGCTTCGGCCACGTACAGCGGATAAAGCCCTGGCCATTGCTGCATCCAATGCATGGGGGCGCCATACAGGTAGCATGCCAGCCCCCGGCGGTATAATTCCTTGGAAGTCGGCCGCGAAGCCTCGAAGAGCGCTTTTTCTTCTTCCATCTGTGAAGAGACTTTATCCAGAACCACTCCCAGCATGGCATTTTACTCCAAATCGTAACTGGTTTTGTTGAGCAAGGTGGCATAGGCCCCGATGGGGGCGTTTGTCAGCCTTCCGAAATCACCCCCCTCATATCCGAATAATTTGCCTGTGGTTTTCATATGCAGCAAATCGATCAGCACGACTCCCAG
The DNA here is from genome assembly GCA_037387725.1 of Desulfobacteraceae bacterium. GTDB lineage: Bacteria > Desulfobacterota > Desulfobacteria > Desulfobacterales > Desulfosarcinaceae > JARRKU01. The sequence goes on along the minus strand of JARRKU010000095.1, from coordinate 1,607 downwards.
GGTAGGAACGATTTTCTCGCGCCAGACAAAAAGATAGAGTTTGTCGGCGATTTTATATTAGTGGCAGCGGTTGGTGTCGGCCAGCCCTTTTTCGATGCCTTTCAGGCATTGCCAGCAGTAGAGCATGGAATTCAAATAGATATGTTCATACGCCTCCGCGCGGCTGTAGACATATTGGACCCGTTTGCCGACCAGTTCGACAGTGGGCGTATGCCTATGGCCCTGCCCGCAAACGGCGCATCGATAACCGCCCTGAGGAATTGAGCATTTACAGCGGTAAGTTCCTGATTTGCCAGCACACGGCTGAAGGCGTCTATTTGGGTTTCGGATCGGGTCGGCAGCGTCCCGATAACTAGTCGGTATTGAAAAACCTTATTTTCAAGCGGCTGGTTCAACAATTAAGCCGTTAAAAATGCTCTTTTACAATCAAATAGCCGCATAAAAATTAGTCGTAAAAAGTCTGCCAGCCAGCTGAGCAGCTTGGCAAAGTTCATTCCGGCTGCACTGAGAATGGCATTGAAGCAATTACCCTCGATTCCCTTCAATCGGTTGCGGTCCATGCGATGTTCGCGTTTTAAATGACCAATTCCAGGTTCAATGGCAGCCCTTCACTTCATCCATCGCCACATGCTCTTTGCGGTTCGGCCACGTTTTCGCTTATCGACATGGATCTGGGTGTCGCCCTGGTAGCCGTGACCACGATAGCCCATATCCACAAAGACATGGTCCGGTGTTTTAGCGATACGCTCTACTTGCTCCAATGCGTCTGACAAGGTGTGTCCATCGTAAGGATTGCCATGGGCGGCCATGGCACCAACGAACCAACCACCTTTGGAAGTGGCCGCCACTGAGACCTTGCAGCCAAACTCATACCGCTTGTGGGCTTTTCCCTTGCTGATGCATTCAACTTCAGGCGCATGGACGCTGTACACTTTGTTTTTATCGTGCCGTTGCTGCCGGTAGATTTTGGTGCTGGTATCCAATAGCCGATCCAATTGCTGATCAGGATAGGGGCATTTTCTTTCGATATCGCGTAAAACTCGGCCCAGGTAGGTTTTTAGTTTGCGTGTACACCGTTTGGCTCGCTTCATCTGTCGGGCATGCGCATAGCGGCTTTGCTGGGCAATTAGCTGTTTGGCCTTTCAGTTGTAGTTTTGCCGGATAGCAATGTCTCGCTTTTTGGCAGCATCCACCAGGCGCTGCCTGGCCCGATCATACAGCCTTGCATCTGTTGGGAAGCGAACCTTTTTTTCCTGTACGGTGGTATCTACATTGACCCGCTTGAGCATGAACGGTTTTACTGCTTTTAGCTTTAATCCGGCTTCTATGGTTTGCTGCAGCAGCTGTTCTGCTCCGGATTCACCAATGCGTTTTCGCCAACGACTCATACTCGATGGATGGATCGCCATTTTATGCTCAAAATACTTCATACCGGAAAAATGCTGCCAATAAGGGTTCTCAACCCAAGCCTCTACAACGTCCGTATCACTGAGATTGTGGGTGTATTTGAGATAGTGCAGCGCCACCATTAGCCTTGTGCTGATCGCTGGTCGTCCATTGTCCGGACAAAATGTTGAGCCAAATACTTCTTCTAATCGATCCCAGTC
>JARRKU010000094.1:0-17760 GCA_037387725.1 Desulfobacteraceae bacterium | reverse complement strand
GTTTGTTTAGGCGGCCAACAAAGGCATTGAGGGCGACGGCAAAAACCGCCGCGCCTCATGCACGGCGTGTGTGATAAAGGAATCAAGTATTTTGACTCAACCTATCAAGGAATTTTTTTATGAAGAGCCGCCCCGTAATAACTCAATGGTTAATGAAATTGTGCTAAAAGCTAGAAGAAAATATTTATTATTTTTAGGCGGTACACTTATAATCTCGCTGATTTGTTTCTTCATGGTGTATAATTTAGAATACCCTGCCTTACAGAATTCATTATATCTGCTTCTGTTTTGTATAATGTTTTTTGTTTTACCAGCCTATATTTTTTATCGACTTTCAATCGCGAGAACCAAAACAGTAGCAGCCTTTGGTCAAATGCAGGAAGGTGTGATCGTAACAAGTATAGAATTTAAAGGATTAAATAGAGTCGGGATAGAGGTTAAAATCCCGGATTTGAAAAACGTGGTCATAAATTTCGCATTAGAACCAAAGAAACCTTATTTGGTAGTTGGCGAAAAAATACCGTTATTATACCATTCGGAATGTGAGCGCATTGCAATAGCCTATTTTAAGAAATGTGGCTTTGAAATAGGACACATTGTTAGAATAAACTATCCTAAATGGTTTATAAGCATTGGCGTGGTATTAGCTTTTTTGGGTATTTTGTTTTGGGTTCTTTTGAAATAGGATTGAAAGAAGATCCCACACAACCAATGCCTTACACTCGGATGGCAATTCAGCTGCGCTTCATTGCCACCGGTGAAGGCCATGTTTTGCAGAATATAATGATGATACGGATATGTACAGAGTCTGATTACAAGACGATACTTGCGATCATCAATGATGCTTCCTTTGCCTATAAAGGGATAATCCCCGAAGATCGATGGCACGAGCCGTACATGCCCTTTGATGAACTTAGAAAGGAAATCCAAAATGGTATTGCTTTCTGGGGACTGGAACATGAGGGGCAGCTTCTTGGAGTCATGGGAATACAGGATAAAGGCGATGTTACGCTCATCCGTCATGCCTATGTCTCGATACAAGCTCAAAAACTGGGAATTGGAACAAAGCTGCTAAAGCATCTTGAAGGTTTGACAGAGAAACCTGTCCTGATTGGGACTTGGGCAGCTGCCTCATGGGCTATATCATTCTATGAAAAGAATGGATATGTTCTAGTGTCAGAGAAAGAAAAGAATTGTCTTCTCAGAAAGTATTGGTCGATTCCAGAGCGTCAAGTGGAAACATCTGTGGTTTTAGCAAAGGAAACATGGACAAAAACCCAACCATAGCCTTCAATTACCGGGGCTAACAAAGGAGCATTTTTATATTTATCCGGCCATGTGGAATGGCTTATCAAGTAAAAGCCGGCCAATTTCGGAAGGGACTTTATTAAAGAAACATTTTGACAAAGGGGCTTTACCAGCCGTTGGACGTGATAAAGAAAATGGAGCGGACAATGAATGACCACTGGGAATCCGGTGATCCTTATGAAAATTTTATGGGGCGATGGAGTCTTCTAGTCGCAGATACATTTGTTCATTGGTTATTCCCAGCTTCTGGATTGAACTGGCTGGATGTTGGATGCGGTTCAGGTGCGTTAAGTGAGGCTATCATCAATAATTGCAAACCGGCAGCGCTCACTGCCATTGATCAATCCGAAAACTTTGTACAAATTGCTCAAAAACGCTTAGGTAGCCGGGCACATTGCAGGGTCGGCAATGCGCTGTCATTGCCATTGGATGACGCGTCAGTGAACATCTCCGTATCCGGTCTTGTTTTGAATTTCATCCCGGAACCTGAAAAGGCGCTATCTGAAATGATGCGGGTCACTGATGCCGCAGGCACGGTTGCTGTATATATTTGGGATTATGCTGGAAAAATGGATTTTCTCAGGCATTTTTGGGACGCTGCAGTCGCAATCAAACCAGAGGTAATAAGTTTACATGAAAGCATGCGTTTCCCGGATTCTAATGCCGATTCACTGCAGCGGTTATTTGAAAAAACCGGTTTCGTGGATATCGAAACCACATCCATTGAGATAGCTACCCATTTTCGTGACTTTGACGACTATTGGAAACCATTTCTTGGCGGTCAAGGGCCGGCACCGAGCTTCTTACTTTCTCTGGATGAAGATGATAAGAGTAAACTTCGGAACGAACTGAATATGCGCCTGCCCATCCTGCTGGATGGTTCCATTACCATGGTTGCACGCGCATGGGCCGCAAAAGGAAAAATATCACAATGATGAGCGGCCAACAAAAGTTTGCACCGGATCGCTGATAGACCGCTGCGCCCGGTGAGACAATCGATAATGCTTGAAGGCAACATATGGAAAAGATCTCAAAGAACATAGAAGCGCTTGGTTTTGGTCAATGGTTCCAGGATAATGTTGACCCGGATCAATTGGAGCGCCTCGATGTCGCAAGAGTGATCGCTGTTCACAAAGACAGTTACATCATCAATAACGGCGCGAATGATGTATTTGCGGAACTGATCGGAAAAATGCTTTATAGTGCGGCCTCTCCCGTTGAATTTCCCGCTGTAGGGGATTGGGTTTTGGCCGCTTTCCATGATAAAGGCACCTTTTCAATTATTCATAAGGTGCTGCCCAGAAAATCACTGCTTAAAAGGAAGACTCCCGGAAAAAGAGTTGATTTTCAATTAATTGCCGCCAATATTGACGTTGCCTTCATTGTCCAATCCCTGGACGCAAACTTTAACCTCGGTAGACTTGAGCGATATTTAGTGATGGTTAAGGATAGCAATATCGAGCCAGTTGTGTTGTTGAGCAAAAGCGATCTGCTAGGCCCGGAAGCCATCGAAAGTCGGGTCGCAGAGATCCATAAAATAATGCCCTTTTTGCAGGTACTGCCGTTTAGCAATGAAAATGCGGCTGGTTTGAAAAACGTTCAAGACCGCCTGGATCCTCGGAAAACCTATTGCCTGTTGGGATCTTCAGGTGTTGGCAAAACAACATTGTTAAACAATCTGATTGGCGACGCCAGATTTAAAATAAGACCGTCCGAAAAAAAGATAGCAAAGGCCGGCATGCCACAACCCATCGGCAACTGATAAAGCTGGATTGCGAGGCAATGCTGATAGACACGCCAGGAATGAGAGAGCTTGGTAATTTTTCTGTAGAAACGGGGATTGATGAGACATTTTCAGAAATTATCGGGCTGTCCGAACAATGTCAATTCAATGATTGCACCCACATTAATGAAACAGGATGCGCTGTTTTAAGGGCGGTAGAGGATGGGCAAGTTCCGAAAAAAAATAGGCGGTAGCGGCGGATAAGAAACGCGCTAAGGAAGCCGGCGTCAATCCGGGCGGCTTTATCATGATCCATGGCCAGAAAAACGGATGGGGCTGGCTGTCATGGATGACCCAACGCTTTAACTGGACCGATGGATGCATTGCCGTATCGAACAAGGCCATGGATGAGATTTGGAGGTCGGTTAATATTGGAACTCCCATCGAAATCAGACCATAGACCACAGAACAGCTCTCTTCAGATGCTGGTGCATTTAGAGAAGAAAGACAAAAATGCAAAACAAAATCATGTGGCTGAGAATAAGTTACTGGGTCGGTGCCATTGCCGACGGTCTTGCTGCACTGCGGATGTTGTTCCCAAAGATTGCCCATGGTGTTGAGTACCGGTATGCGCTGGGATTGGGCGCCGCTTTGATGATCGGCTGGACATTTCTGCTTGTCTGGGCGGATAGAAGACCCGTGGAGCGAAAAGGCGTCCTTCTGCTGACGGTATTTCCGGTCATTACGGGGATCCTTTTGGCTGAGATTTACGCGGTCGCAGCAAAACTTATTGCTTTTGAAAAGATGTTGCCTACAGGGGTGTTTCTTGTGGCCCTGATTATTCTTTTCTGCTTCAGCTACTTTAATGCCAGAGAACTGGAGCCGTAACTTTAAGTATCGGAAAACCGTCGTTTTGGCAGCGTTCTGCCGCGCAGCGGTAAAGGTTGTGGCCTCTATGGAACACCTCCTGTACATCTACAGAATATTGTCTATATTGAGGTGGGCGGTGCCTTTAATTATCAATAACTCAAGGCGCCGTACCTAAGGTGGGCCGATTCGCGGCCTTGCTGATAAGGACAGGCGTTGCGGGCTGGAATATAAATGTATCGAGAGATTGGAAACTACATCGTTCGTAACGGGCAGATGGAGGATGCGCCATCAATTGCCAAGTATGCGAACAATATAAAGATATGGAAGAATTTGCGGGATGCATTTCCCCATCCATACGGCCTTCGGGATGCAGAGACCTTTCTTGCAGGGGTGATGGATGCAAAACCAAGAACCGTCTTTGTCATTGCCACGGAATCAGAGGCCATCGGCAGCATCGGACTGATGCTTGGCAAGGATGTTCACCGCTTTACTGCCGAGATGGGTTATTGGCTTGCCGAACCGTTTTGGGGAAAAGGCATTATGACCCAAGCGGTCAGGGGGCTGACCGCCTATGCAATCCACGATCTGAAGCTGCATCGGATTTTCGCCGAACCTTATACCACCAATCCGGCTTCGGCGAGGGTCCTCGAAAAAGCAGGGTTCATCCGTGAGGGCATCCTTCGGTCGAATATTTTTAAAGACGGCAAGATACTAGATCAGTTCCTGTACAGCTTTGTCGCCAAAGAGCAGTCGATTCTGTTGAGAGGGTCTGTTTCAAAGTAAGGCGTCGAAGTGAGCCCATATGCAGCGCTGTTTCGAGGCATCAATGTCGGCGGGAAAAGCATCCTGCCGCACGGCAGATTTCCCGCGTCCGATAGGGGGCAATCGAAATGAGAATATACGGCATATTAATACTGCTGATCTTTTTCGGCGGTGTGGCGGGTTATAGCGCCGCACAAAAACATACCTCGGGAATCGATTTGTCATTGTCATTGGATCATCCTGTTTTGAATGCCGGTGCCAAGGTGACGTTGGTGACGAAAATGACCAACACATCCCCTGTCCCCCTTAAGGTGCAAGTGGGTTGGATTCCGAGTGGGCCTTCATTGGAAGCGGCCTGGGCATACCAGGTGATACTGATGGGAAAGGATGGGAAAAAGCGGGAACTGCCGTGGAAGAGCTTCATCGGGTATTGCAGTACCGGGTCGACACCGCTCGTGATTGAACTCAATAAAAACAAATCTGAATTGTTCCATCGCCAAGTGTGGATCGATAAGTGGATCGATGGTAAAACATACCTGTATTTCGGCTCAGATAGCGGCTATCGGGTCAAACCCCCTTGCAATCTCATCATCCGGGCGAGGCACTCGATAAGAGAAGCCAACTACTCCTGTGGGACGCTTCAAAATCCCGAACCCAAGGGCATACAGGGGCCTTATTGGGTTGGTGATGCCGTATCCAATGACGTTTTTTTGAGAATTGAGAATTAGAGGACTTAAAGGAATCTATAACCAGAACCTGCGTTTCAGGCAAAACGCGTATGCTCTGTGAAGAATCGATTGCGCTTGATGCCATTTAAACAGGCCGATTCTGCCGAAGCCAAATCAGCGTATTATTTCGGCAGCGATAGCAACCAAAAGGAAACATCCATGGGAAATGATTTTACAATATCCACGGACAAAAACAAATTGGATGTAGCCGCTATCCATGACTATCTGTGCAACAGGTCCTATTGGGGGCATGGAAGAACGATGGCGGCTGTGCGCAAAAGCATCGATCATTCCCTGTGCTTTGGCGTGTATGATAAAGACGGCCATTTGGCGGGGTTTGCAAGGGTTGTAACCGATTATACCGTGCTTGCCTATCTGATGGACCTTTTCATTTTAGAGGACTACCGAAATCACGGTCTTGGAAAGATGTTGGTGGAGCATATCGTAAACGACGATGCTTTTAAAGATATCTGTTTCTGGCGGCTTGATACAAAAGACGCACACGGACTCTATCGAAAGTACGGTTTTCTAAAACATACACGTCCTGAAAGGATAATGGAAAGACGCAAAGACTAGAAAGCTGATGCGCCCGTCTTCATGAAATGGGAATGGTACAGCCTGTTTGCAGCACCGCTGCTTTGCATACGAAATTCACGCATGCCTTTTTCGGAAAAGAATATGAGATACACTGATCCCAAGCTGTCAGACTCCGCTCTTATTACCATCGATACACAATGCGATTTTGTGCTGGACGGTGCCGTTGCGCAGATTCCGGGCTCCGAAGATATCATCCCCAATATGAAATCTCTTTTGATGCGGTATCGGCAATGCGGTCTTCCCATCATTCATATCGTCCGGCTTTACTTGCCGGATGGCGCCAACGTCGACCTGTGCCGCAAGCAGATCGTTGAGGAAGGCGCGTGCATGCTCGCCCCGGATTCCGCCGGCGCCGATCTGGTCACGGATTTAAAACCGGATCCTGAGGTTCAACTCGATGCGGAAATGCTCTTAAAAGGTGACATCCAAAAGTGGGGGAAGAACGAATTCGTGATTTACAAGGCCCGCTGGGGTGCTTTTTATCAAACACCGCTTAACGCGCATTTGAAGTTCTTAGGCGTCAACACATTGGTCTTTTGCGGTTGCAACTACCCGAATTGCCCTCGTGCAACGATCTACGAAGCGAGTGAACGGGATTACAGGATCGTACTGGTTGAAGATGCGGTCTCGGGTATTTATGAAAAAGGAAAAGAGGAATTACGCAATATTGGTGTGCGTATTTGGTCGACGGACAAGGTGCTTGACAAAGTTGATGCCGAACGCGTCGATTGAGAGGGACCGGGGATGCCGCGGTATTTTATAAAATCTTACGGAAACCGGCCATTTGATAAGTTGCACAGGTTTTTAAAGTTTAGATGTCAGACCCCTGTTGCAATTTGCAATTTTGTTGCCATCAGGGATTAAGAGAGGGAAGCCGATATGAAAAAGGTGCTTTTCGATAAACGGGACAGGATCGCCTTCATCACTCTGAATCGCCCGGACAAGCTCAACGCAGTGGATGACGAACTGGACGATGCGCTGTGGTCGGCATTTGCCGATTTTAATGAAGACGAAACCTTGGATGTCGCCATTGTTACCGGAGCAGGAAAAGCATTTTGTTCAGGAGCTGACCTCAATACGTGGTTGCCCAAGTGGGAACATGCTGATATGCTCGACGTACGCAAAAATGTCGGACGAGGCTTCGGGGGCGGCATCACCCGGGGGCAGCATCGGATCTACAAGCCGATCATCGCTGCGGTGAATGGTGCAGCCGTTGGCGGCGGTTTGGAGATTGCACTGGCTTGCGACTTTCGCATCGCCGCTGAATCCGCCCGGTTTGCCTCCTTCGAGACGCGCCGCGGCTTGCACCAGGGCGATGGGGGCATCGTGCGGACCGTTGCCATCGCAGGCCTGGCAGTGGCGCTCGACCTGGCGCTGACCGGACGGATGATCTCCGCTGACGAGGCCTTTCGATTGGGCCTGGTCAACCAGGTCGTTGCCGATGATCAGCTGATGGCAACCGCCGAAAAGCTGGCGAACCAGATTCTTCAAAACAGCCAGCAGGCGGTGCGCTCTGCAAAGGAGACCGTTTTGGAGATCATCGGCCGGACCCTTGACGATGCCCTGAGGGTCGAAACGCTGAACGCATACTCCAGCGTCGGAGACTTCTCCGAAGTGAACAAACGATTGCAGCAGTTCCATGAAAGAAAAAAGCCGGACGCCGATCCCGATTAGAACGGACTGCAACCGGCGGCGAGCCCGCGAACAACGATATGGTTCGGATGGACTGCTCGCCGGGCGTTCCGGCGACACCACTTGCGCACCATTATCAGGATGACCCCATGGGTGAAAAAAGCAAAATCGCTTTGATTGTTATTCTATCCGCAATTTTGCTTGCCTATATATTCGGGTTTTTTGAAATAACGTTTCTCCTGGTAATGCCGTCCCATGAAAATATCTTATCACTGCTGGGGGTATCGGCCGGTTTGATGTGGCTGCTATCCTTTGTCATCGGGTACTTTCTGATTCATCTCATGCTGGGCCCATGGATTTTTCATAAGCGTGGCGATAAAGGCTTTCGCTGGGCCTACTCATGGTTAAATCCCATGGCGGCTCAATCCCTATTGGAAAGTTTAGCCAGGAAAAACAATGATGCCAGTATTGACGGGACGAGCCGGCTGGTGAGGTTCAGCCGGTATTCACTTGTCATGACCGTCTGCCTGTTCATCGCACTCTTTGTTATCTCGAGCTAAAATTTACGGTTACCCTTTGGTGATTCGACATGCGAAGATTGCGCGCGTCACGGGTGGGCTGCAGGACGGACCCGTCAGGCCCCATCTTTCGGGTCGGGGATGGAGCGCATGCACGGGATCTCCACCTGGCACAGGCCGCATGCCGAAATCTCGATGCCGTAGGTCTCTTTGGAGAATTGGGGCATTTTGACCTCCGTATACTGCTGGCATCGTTTTTTGTCGTGGCCTTTTTCGCTGATGGCATTGACCGGGCAGCGGGGGATGCATTTTCCGCAGGTGCCGTGGGAATAAAAGAGACAATAGGCGTGATGGTCCCGGTATGGCCGCGGCGTCGGGGGGATGGTGATACGGGCCACCACAGAACCGGTGCGCATGGCTTTTCCCCTGGGGGTGATCAAACCGTCGCTCAGGCCGAAGGTGCCCAGCCCCGAGGCATAGGCGGCATGGCGTTCGGACCAGTTGGAGCAGGGCGCATAGGGCCCCTGGTCCGAACGGCTCCAGAAGTCTGCATTCATCGGCGCCACGGCATCGATGCCCTTGGCTGTCAGTGACTTCACCACATGCTCCCGAAGGGCATCATTAAAGGCTTCCCCATACATCCTGACCTGGACCCAACTCTCTGCCGGGCGCTTGGTCTGTTCGGACTGTTCGGCGCAAGTCTCGCTGGTTTGGGGCAGCACCCAGCTGATCACCGTAAGCTCGTCGCCGGTGGCGATGGACGCGGACGCAAAGGCCTTATGGTAGATCTGGGCCGGTGTGAGGTAGAAATCGCCGATGTGGTCGACAAATTCCTTAAAGACGGGATCGCTGCCCGAACTGAATCCTACGATCGGCGGGTCAAAGGCCCGCCGGGTCATGTTTTTGCCGATCCTGTTCCGGGGCGACTGCGCCACGAAATTGTTGATGAGATCCTCAATCCAGACCGCCGGGTTATCCATCGTAATCATTGTCTGGCTCCTTGTGAAGGCGTCCATTTATGGTTTTGCCCCGGGTGGCATGATGCAGATGAGCAGCAATCGCAATGTGTCTATTTCTTGCCGGACCGTTATCGCTTGGGATATCGATGTCAGTGCTTCAATTCATATGTCATATGGCCCCCCTTTTCAATTGCTGATTCTCCTTTGTCCCTCCGGGGCTTGCCGTGGCAGCTAATTTTGGGAGGATACCGCCCTGCAGATCGCTTCCACGTGGCGATGGTCGGTGCCGCAGCACCCGCCGAGAATAGTCAGTTGGGGCATTTGCCGGACGAGATTCGCATAAAGCGCGCCCAATTCCTCCGGATTCCCGTCATCCAGCTCCTCGGCGGTATCGAGTTCGGCGTGGCTTTTGGCGGATGCATTGGCCCGCAGCGCGCGGATGCGGTCCACCCATGGCGCTTTTGTTTCCAAGGCAGATGCAAAGTGGGTCGGATGGGCGCAGTTGATCATATAATAGGCCGGCCCGCGGTTGGTGGCGGCATCCACCGCGGTGACCGCATCGCCCAGGGACTGTCCCGACGGCAGCCGGCCATCGGTCTCCACCGTAAAGGAGATCACCGCAGGGATGCCGGCCGTCTGGGCGGCCCGGGTGATACCGACGGCCTCTTCGGCATAGTTGATGGTAAAGGCTGAGACGAGGTCCGCGCTGGTTTCGCTGAAAGTCTTGATCTGCTCGAAATGGTAGGCCGTGGCTTGATCGGCCGTCATCTTGTCCGCCACTTCGTACCCGTCTCCCCGCGGTCCGATGCAGCCGCTGATCACCATTGGCGATTGAGACGTTTCGGCCTCATTGCGCAGTTCATCCAGCATGGCGATGGATTGGGTGTTGATCTCCCTGAGATCTCGAGAGGTGTAGCCCAGCTTGCGGCCCCAGTCGCGGCTGGCCCGCCAGGTGGGGCTTTCCAGGATGAAGCCGACCTTGTGTACAGTGGCCAGGGCGATGTAGTCGTGGTAGTAGCTGCGCAGAAGCGCGTAGCCGTCGGTTTTGGCCAACAGGTCAAAAGCGGCGAATTCCGGCAATTCGAAGCCATGGTGGAATACCAGGGTGGTTTCGAGTCCGCCGTCGGTGATAAAGGGTGTCCTGGACAATTGGGGCAGTTGATGTCGATATTTGCTCATGGTGGCCTCCTATATGCTCAATGGGTTGCTGTCTGCCCCATGGGCGTAAAGTGTGGCCTTACATTGTAAGGGGGAATCTCAAGGGGCTTACAAATGCCAGTCCTGATCCTTTTCCGGGGTATAGCTGCAGAAGGTGCCGGTGCGGATGGTGTTGGCCAGATGATGGCCCAAGGCGGGGTGTGCCGTTTCGATCCTCTTGATGGCGCTGCGAACGCGCCAGGTGACGGCGGCGCGGGCGCGTTCGGCTGCAGCGTTGAGCTTGCGGGAACGGCGGCCGATGCCCAGCGCTTTTGTCAGGTGGTCGGTCAGCTGATCCAGTTCGGCCTTTAGATTTTCCCCGCGAACCAGATCATTCATCTCTTCGGCTTCCCGGATCTCCTGGTGCAGGTCGCGGATGCGCTGTTCGTAGGATTGCTTTGCCTTGTCGTCGAGAAGCGGTTCATCTTCGCTGAAGCTGTCCGGATTGCCCATCATCTCAGTGCAGTGCACTTCCACGCCGGGGGTATCCATCAGACGGGCCAGATCGTGGAAGCCTTTCACGTCCTGAAGCTGCACTGCTTTGTCTTCATATCGCATGGTCCACACACCATTTTCGGTCTTGAAGGTGTTCGGCGCCGAAGGCGACTTCCGGGGCTTGGCATCGGAAGAGGGGATGCCGCCATGACCGGGGCGGTGCTTGAGCCCGGCCGACACCAGTCCGTCCAGCAGCAGGGCCGTATCTTCATCCCGCTTGAAAGGGTTGGCCATCTTCTCCCATGCCATGATTTCTTCCGCGTCGGCTTCATGGTCGGTGATGATTTTTTCGTGAAAGGTCTTTAGGAAAATCTCCAGATAGCGTGCCGCTGCCGTTGAATTTCCCAGATATGCATGTGCGGCGGCAACGAACGCCGGTAGATCGATCCACACTTCGGTCAGCGGGCCTTTCAAGGCCATCTCAATGCACTGATCGAACTTGCGCTGGGTGAAATAGGCCAGCGCGCCCCCGGTGTAGTACCACATTTTGCGATAGGGATTGAGCCGCAACGCTTTAAAGAAGAGCTTTTCGCCTGCTTCGGCGTCGCCGAGAAAGGTTTTGCAGACAGCGATCTGGACCAGATTGTCCGTATCATTGGCATTGAGCGCCAGGGATTGATCCACGTGCTGCGCCGCTGCCTCGAAATCCCTGCGATAGAGCAGAATGCGGCCCAGGATCAGCTGGGTGATATGGTCGGTGGTATCCAGCTCGATGGCTTTTGTAGCGTAGCGGTAAGCATTGCGCTCCGTTTCATCCCAGTGCTCCCAGACCTGGCAGCTCCACTCATTGAAGTAGGAAAGGGATATGCCGGCATAGGCACGGCTGTAGTGGGGATCGATGGCGATGGCCTGCTCGAAGATCCGGCGCGCAGTGCGATCCGCTTCCGCCGTACCGTTGCGGAGCAGTTCCATGCCGCGCAGCCAGCAGTCATAGGCGGCCAGGCTGGTGAGGGGTTTGTTGCGGGCCGCTGCCAGTAAGGTCTGGTCGATCTGATCCGATATGGCGCCGGAGACCCTTGCCACGATGTTATCCTGAATATCGAAAACCGTCTCCATGGGCGCGTCATACCGTTCCGCCCAGAGGACGCTCCCGTTGAGCGCCTCCAGCAGCTGGGTGTTGATGCGAAGCTGTTCGCCCCTTCGCTGCAGGTTGCCCTTGAGCAGGTAGTCGATGTCAAAGGCCCTGGCTTCGGCAAGGGCGTCCCTGGCCTCGCCGCCGATCTTGCGGCTGGAATATGAGGAGATCACCTGCAGATTGCTGAAGTGGGAGAGATCGGTGATCAGGTCTTCCACGAAACCGGACGCGAAATAGTCGTGATCGCTGCTGCCGGAGAGGTTTTCGAACGGCAGTACCGCCATGCATACGGTGTTGGGAGGTGCATTGTTTTCCATCGTCACGATTTCCGAAGCCGGGCTCAGCATCCTCTGTTCGAGCCGCGGGTGGGATCTGTTCGTCCATAAGGGTTGGGAGCGGCGCTGCTCCGTTGCAGGCTACAATATAAGCGTATCTTGCCTGATGGCAAATGCAGGCATTTGTCCTCCCCCATCGGTTTCCCATGGCGGCTTATGCGGGGCGGTTTGGCCTGTCGGCGTTCATCAGCCGGCGATAAAGGGTGCTGTGCCTCTGGAGATTGTGGGGAGAATCAATAGCGGCGATCCGCCCGGACGCCAACAGGATGACCCGGTCCATTTGCTCGACAGCCTCGGACCGGTGGGTGACCATGATCATTGTTTTCCGGCGCCGGCGTTCCAGCAGACGGTCCATCATGGCCGTGGCCGTTTCGGTGTCCAAGCCTTCGGTGGGTTCGTCCAGCGCCCATATCGGTGCCGAACTGAGCAGGGCGCGGGCAATGGTCAGTCGCCGCGCCTGGCCGCCGGAGAGCATTTTTCCCGATTCCCCCACCCAGGTGTCCAAACCGTCCGGCAGCGCATTGACGGCCGTTGCCAGTTGGACGGCGGACAGCGCTTCGGCCAATGCGTTGGTGTCTGCCTGGGGGTTGGCCAGCATCAGGTTGTCCCGGATGGTGCCGTTGAACAGATGCGCCTTTTGGGTCACAATGCACAGATGGGCGCGAAGCACCTCCTCTGTCAGCGATTTCAGCGGTCGCCCATCCAGTCGAATTACACCCGAATCGGGATCCTCGAACCGGGAGAGCAGATAGAGCAGGGTGGACTTGCCGGCACCGGTGGCCCCCATGACGGCGATATGCTCACCGGGTTCGATTGCAAATGTAATTTCCCGCAATACGGTTTGTTGGTTCGAGTCGTATCCAAAAGTGACCCCATCGAATCCCAGACGTCCGTCCAGGTTCACGGGGTCCCCTTCTGTCACAAAGGCGACCGCAGGATCTGCGCTTGTCACCTCGTGCAGTCGGGCGGCCGCTTTGAAGGTCTGGCCGAGGTATTGATAGGCATTGGGCAAAGCGGCCACGGCATCGAATCCGGCCATGACAGCCAACACCAACAGGGCCAGCAAAGGACCGGTGAGCATACCGGTTGAAATGAGCCGTACGCCGATAAACAGAACACCGACCACCGCCAGCCCGCCAACCATGCCCGTCAGCGCATGGGTCCATCCGGTGACATGGCTCAGTCGTTGCTCAGTGCGGATAAGGGCATTATGTCCATCGGAGATGCGCTGCATAAACTGGTTCTCAGCTCCGCAGGCCAACAGGGCCGCCAGTCCCTGGATGCCGTCCACCAGTGCGGTGCGCAGCCGTCCCTTTTCAACATTGAGCCGTTGGGCTGCCGAACGGGCGGCCCGGTCGGCGAAAAATGGAATACCAGCGCCGCCCACAACGAGCAGTCCGCCACACAACGCCGCCATTGGCGGATTGAAATGGCCGATAAATCCCACCAGCAGGCCGACCACCATGGCGGATACCGCCGTTGGCGTCAGAACTCTCACGTATAGATGGTCCAAGGTATCGATATCGGTGATGATGCGGGTCAGCAGGTCACCGGAGTGATGTCTGCTCAGACGGGCCGGGGAAAGGGGCTCGAGCCGGTTATAGCACCAGGTCCTCAGCGTCTCCAGGATGCGGAACGTGGCGTCGTGGCAGATCACCCGTTCACCATAGCGGGCGGCCGTGCGCATCATGGCAAACAAGCGCACCCCGATACTAGGCAAAAAGAAGTTAAACGCCTTGGCGGCGGCCACCTCCAGGCCGGCATAGGCCGTGGCGGCGATAAACCATCCGGAGAGGGAGAGCAGTCCGATGGACGCCAGGGTGGCCAGCAGAGAGAGCAGGCCGCCCACGGCCATGGCCGACCAGTGACGGCGCATCATGGCAATGAAAGGACGCAGGGGATTGCGGACCGGTTCGGATTTCATGTGCTCATATCCTTAAAATCACCATTGGTCTATTCCTCATATGGCGTCAGAATACCGCTTATCATCATGGCTCCCGATGTTAATTAGCCGTTGTCTGTCTTTTTTATGCAACATTGGGGTCAAGATATGCGGCCAGGTCGCCGGCGAATTGACGCATGGCGCTCTTCTGTCCGCTGTGGTATGCGATCACATCGTCATTCTCCAGCAGGTCGGTCAAGCGCGCAGCCGCTTCATTTCGATCTTCCCCCGGGGATCGTGTTTTGCTCAAGCCGTTCACCTTTCCAAATTCCCCGACATACACGCATCTGATGTCTTGGCGTGCCTTTAAGGTTTCGATTTCCCATAGAAGATTCACCGACGGTTCGGAGATATCCACCACGATGGCGTCGGCTGATATGGACAGCTTCCGAACCACCTCCTGCCATATGGCCCCCGACACGCGCAGCACCGTCAACCGTGCAGCGAAGATGCCTTTGGTGCGCTTGGCGACTTTGGCCAAAGTGGATTCGATGCGGGTTGGGTCTGTCAAAGCAAGTGCTTTTGATTGTTCGGCCTTGCGCACCTGCCGCCAGGTGTTCCATGAAAACAGCGTTGCGCTGGCCGATAGGGAGACACCCAAAAGCATGATGGCCAGAGAGAGCGACAGGATGATCATGCCCACCATAAAGGTCCCCACAATGGCGCCGAAAAATGCGGCGAGGAGATTGTCGCCACGGCCCCTGGAACTGTTCAGCATATCATCAAAAATCGTTTTGATGATGCGGTCCGGTTCATCCCCGAAAAACCACATGACAACATAGATGGCCGCGACGATTAAAATCATCAGAAATAACCATCGGCCGAACTGCGCCATCCGCCGCTTTCCCATGGAGACACCCAGCGGCGCAATGGCCGCGTCATCCAGTGTGACCAGCCGCCACCGCCTTCCAAAAGCTGAGCTTACGGCAAATGTGAGCGCCTTGGAGGCGTCCTGGAATCCAAACCGGCGCAGGAACAATGCAAGCCTTCGCTTTCCCCGAATAAGCCGGCGCCCTGACCATAGGCATACCGCGGAAGTGATGGCGGAAGTAATGAAGAACAACCCGCCGCCGTCCCCCAGATCCGATGGAATGGACCCTTTGAGCAGGACCAATACCACGGCGATGCAGACGAGGAGCACCGGCGCACCGGCTATGACACCGGTCAAGGTCAACAATAAACCGAGCAGTGTGGTGAAAGCGCGGGCGAGGCGCCGTCGATAGGAGATGCGGGGGAGATGTTGCAATATCTTCATGGTTCGAATGCCCTTTGATGAGCGGTTGGGTCTCAGCCGCTGCTGAATCGATAACCCGTTGGCACATGATCGTCCGCGACAATGATCACTCTACGCGCTGTCACGGGGAAGCCACTCCCTGTGCGTCTTTTTGAGGCGCTGGTAATCCCCCTGGGCGATCAACGCACCGTCTCTCAGTATGAGGATGCGCTGGGCCAGGGCCAGCGCAGCAGGCCGGTGGGTGGCCATCACCACCGTGCGGTCCCGGCTCCATTGGCCGAGGTTGGACAATATCTCCGTTTCGGTGGACCTGTCCAGACTGGCGGTGGGCTCATCCAGCAGCAGCAGGGGCGCGTCTTGTACAAACGCCCGAGCCAGCGCGATACGCTGCGCCTGTCCGACGGAAAGCCCCAATCCCTGCTCCCCCACCACGGTCTCGAGTCCCGATTCCCAGCGACAGGTAAATTCCCATACCCCGGCCCGGCGGGCAGCGGCTTCAATTTGTCCATCCGTTGCCTTGCTGAGCCCCATGCCGATATTCTCTTTCAAAGTGCCGGTGAAGATCATGGGGTGTTGACCGATCCATGCGCAGTGGCGCCGCCATGCGGTAATGTCGGTTTCGTTCAAAGGCCGGTCATCCAGCAGGACGCGGCCGTCCGTCGGCGTGATAAAGCCCAGCAGCAGATGAATCAAGGTGCTTTTGCCGGCCCCGCTCTCCCCCACCACGGCGATGCGCTCACCCTGTCCAATGGTGAGATCGATGCGGTCCAACCCCTGCTGATCGCTGCGGCGGTAGCGAACCGATACCCCTTGAAAACGGATTTGCCGGGGCATCCGGACCTTATGGCCTGTGTTTGGGCCGGGAAGCGCTGCCGCCGTCTGGTCTAAAACCTTGAGGATCTCCCGGGTAGCCCCCACAGCATCGGCGCGGGCGTGATAGTGGGCGCCCAGCTCCCGAAGGGGAAGGAAAAAATCCGGGGCCAGGAGCAGGATAAAAAATCCGGATGAAAATTCCAACGGCCTTCCGTAGGATCCGAATTCGATGTAGCCCAGGTAGTACATTCCCAGATAGACCGCTACCAGGGCAATGGAGATGGCTGAGAAAAATTCCAGGACCGCCGAAGAGAGGAAGGCCACCTTCAACACCGCCATGGTTCGCCGGCGGTAGGCCCGTGACGTCTTTTCAACCGCCGTCGCCTGATCCTTGCTGCGGCCGAGGATCTTCAAGGTGGGCAGCCCCTGCAGGATGTCCAGAAAATGAGCGCTCATGCGGGCCAGGGCCTGGAAGTGCTTCTGGGCGATGCTCTCCGCACCCATTCCCACGAGGATCATGAAAAGCGGAATCAGGGGGGCGGCCACCAGGAGCACGCCGCCGGCTGCCCAGCTGATCGGAAAAATAAAAGCCAGCAACGCCATGGGCAGCAGGGCCGCCAGCGCCATCTGCGGCAGGTAGCGGGCCACAAAATCATGCAGGGCTTCCACCTGTTCAAAGGCACTGCTGACCAGGCGGCCGGCCGGCAGATGGCCGATACCCACCGGACCCGTGCGGACCAGGTGATCCACGATGGTCTTTCTCACCTGCCCCCTCACCGCCGCCCCGGCCCTGAATCCGACGATTTCCCGCCACCAGCCCAACCCGGCCCTAATCCCGATAACGACGATGAGCATGAGAAATAGCGGGACCATGCGGCTGCGGTCCCAGCCCGCCATGAAGGCAAGGTGGACGACACGGGATATCAGCCAGGCCTGGACAACCAGCAAAACGCCGCTTCCAACCCCCAAAGCGATGGACAGCAACAGCCATCGGGTGGCGACACGGCTGCGGTGGCGCAACCAGCGCAGGGCAGACTTGTCCTTGACGGATTTTCCGGTGTCCATGGCCTATCGATCCATTGTCTGCAATCGCCAACTGCCTGTCACGCCCTGAAATACCGCCAATCCAGGATTGACGTGTCCGGGATTGACATGTCCGGGTGGTCATACTAATCTCTGCGTGGCTGGCTGCATCGTTATCGGTTAACCTCTGACCGATCAGATACCATATAACCCTTACCAAGGGTATACCTGATACTTCAAATGTGATGGAGGAGCGTCGTTTATGCTACCCACGGAAGGATTGGTTGAGCTGTCTCGATGGCAGTTCGCCCTGACCACCATGTACCATTTCATCTTTGTACCGCTGACCCTGGGCCTGGCGTGGATCTTGTTTATAATGGAGTCGGTCTATGTGATGACGGGCAAAGAGATTTACAAAGATATGACCCGGTTCTGGGGAAAATTGTTCGGCATCAACTTCGCCCTGGGGGTCACCACCGGGTTGACCCAGGAGTTCCAGTTCGGATTGAACTGGTCCTATTACTCCCATTACGTGGGCGATATTTTCGG
>JARRKU010000093.1:0-14566 GCA_037387725.1 Desulfobacteraceae bacterium | reverse complement strand
TGCCGTCCATTCCGCTGCCGCATCATTTTGAACCGGCAGCGGGTTTGGCGATACTCTACCTGGGGATAGCGATTACACTAGGTGCTTACGGATTGTACAACTTCGGTCTTAAGCATATCGAGGCGAGTAAGGCTTGTACCTATGTCAACCTTATTCCGGTATTCAGCGTAATCCTGGGGTGGGCGATTCTGGGAGAGTCTTTTTCAAAGCAGCAGTGTTTGGCGGCAGGACTGGTTATGGTAGGTGTCTATATCAGTCAGTGTCGGTTCAATATAACAACAGCGAGGCGATCCCACCATTCCTGTTCGTCTTTCAAGGGCAGCAGTTGCGATTGAACCCACTTGCCGGGCTATGGATAGTATATAAAAGCCAGGATCAGCTCCGAGCGGACGGTTGACTTACAAAAAAGGGCTGTGAACCGGGCTTGCATCTGATAGGCTTGTATCTCTCTGAATATATGTTGGTCTTCGGCGCTAAAACTTCCATTTTGGATCGAGCCATAAATCCAATGCTGGAAAAAGTGGGTCATCTCATGTACCAGCACCGCATTTTGGCGGCAGGGCAGAAGAAAATTCCCCACGTAGATGGTTTGTGTTTCAGGATTAAACAGGCCCACCAGACGGTTTTGATAGGTTGCCATGATGCTGTCGGCCTTCGCCTGACCGTATTCCATACGCCAGTGTCGAAATGATTCCTGGTTAACCTCTTGAAATATATTTTGTAATTTATTTTTGCTGATGTATTGAATTGCCGGCACGTTATATACATACTCTATCTCCATTTGACGGGAAACCCAAACGAAGATCTGTTCTGGGGTAACACCATAGGCGTTGGCACTCCAGAAAACAGTTGAGAACAGTATGAGGGCAACTGTTTGAGAGGCCTTGGTCTTAAGTCGTTTCATGGGCCTTTTTTCCCTTTTTTGAGATTCAATCTGGCTATCGGCATTCAATGCACGATCTTTATCTATGGCCTGGAACCTCATCGAAAGGCGAAAAAGGGGATATACGGTGCAACACTGGCGCATTGCAGCCGTTACAGTCTCTGGTTGAGCGCTAAACAGGCTGTCGGACAGAGGCCAATCCTATTGCCTTGCGCTTTGCCTATGACGTGACAGAAATTCTAAATTGGGTTTTTTCGGGATGGTGGCGGGCTACCCTCCGAGGCCGTAGAGGCCTTGGGGCACCATGGCCATGATTAGCACTTTGTGGTAGGTGCGAATACGGTCAACGTATTGGACCGCCTCGCTGCCGCGGGCATAACCGTGCTTGAGAGTGCGGTAATATTTCTTCTTTTGAAGCAGGGGAAAGACAGAACGGACACCATGCCATGATGCCGATGGCTTTCCCAGGCGCTCGGCCAGATCGCGGGCATCCTGCAGGTGGCCGAGGCCGATATTGTAGGCGGCCAGCGCCATGAGTGTTCGGTCGGGTTCGGGGATCTCGTCCCCAACCATTCGATGCAGTCTGGCCATATAGCGTGTGCCCGCAAAGATGGATTCCTTGGCGGCCAGACGGTTTTTGAGGCCGAGGGATTTGGCGGTATCCAGCGTCAGCATCATGATACCCCGCACGCCGGTAAAGCTTTTGGCCCGTGGATTCCAATGGGACTCCTGGTAGGCCTGGGCTGCGACCAGGGTCCAGTCGAGACCGTATTTGGAAGCCGCTTCTTCAAAGTAGGTCTGGTATTTGGGCAACCGCTGACGTATGCGCCGACGGAAACGAATCAGGTCTACATAATCAAAATCTTCTAAATGACTGAAATAATAGTCGGTAAGCCCTCTAATCAAATTCCGGGTTTCGGTTCGCGCGAACCACATGGCCACTGCTTTTTGGAGCTGACGGCTCTGCGGATGCATGGCCCAAGCCAGCTTTTTGGATGCGCCGAGGCTAAAATGTACCACCAATTCAGGATAGTACCGTCGGTTCATGGCCAAGGTGTGCGATTCGACCATGGTCAGGGGCAGGGATCGGTTCCAAACCATTTGAAGCAGTTCTTCCGAGCTGTAATCCTGGAGCGTCTTCCAGGAGATATCGGCATGAAGGGCTTTGGCGGCATTCAGCGCTTCGGTCCGATCGCTGCTGCTGGTCATCCAGATTGCTGAATCTGACAACTCGCTTATATCATTTAGTTTTAATCCGCCACGCCTTCCTACCACCTGTTGTTTCACATCCAAATAGCCTGGACCCAAGGTCAGCAATCGGGCGGATTGCCGGCCGAAGGGTATGCCGGCGGCAATGATATCGGCGCGCCCGTTGCGCAAAGCCTCGATCATGTCGGCCTCATCTTCGATGATCAAGGGATGAATCTTCACCCCCAGATGATCGGCAAATGCCTTGGCCAGGTCGTATTCAAAACCAGTTGGACCCTGCGGGCCTTCATAATAGCAAGCCGTGCTGTTTCGGGTGATAACGACAAGCTCCCCGCGGGATTTAATGGCTTCCAGGTCGTTCAGGAAAAGAGGCTGGTCACAACCAATGGCCCAGAACCCCATTAATAGAATTGAAGTGATGAGGGTATATGTCGCTAATTTTTTGAACATAATCGGCACATGTTCCCTTTGCGATCCAAGACAAAGGTCGCATTGCGTATCTTCGCCATCTAGTATCGGTTTGTTTTCGCTGATGATTAGGCTTTTCAGCCGCAGGAGCCGGCTTTCAACATCAGATGGCGATCAGCGTCGACGAATGCCTATGGAACACAGGGACCAAAATAATCCAATTCGAACAATTTGGCAAATGGATTGGTGGTTTTATATGTTTTCCTTATCATATCAATTTCTTATCATGCGATGTGACGATGCTTGCGTATCTGTCGCATGGATACTGCACAGCCCGAAATCTACTGGGCCTGCATGATCCTGGCATCGGTGACCCCACATTCCTTGGAAGAACAGCCTAACTTCAGATCAATGGATCACATCCGATCAGCCGGTTCCACTTGGAAACCCGCGAAAGCGGTCATTAGCGCGATTAGGGACTCAATGTCAATAGCGGCCGTTTTCCGAAGGCCGTGGGAACAATTTTCCGTCTCGATGCGATCGACCCCATAGACAACCTGTCAAAGCTTTACCGGCTTCAGACGCAATCGATTACGCTGTAAATGAAGATTAAGCCGGTCGTTCTTTTATCAGGGCGTTTGGGGGGATTGTGAATCCAAAGCGCGCAGCTTTTCCAGCAAACGCTTCGCATTGTCGATATCCTGACGTGCTTTGGGATGGTCGGGATTGAGCTTTAGGGCCTGCTGCCAATCTTCGATGGCTGACTCCAGATCCTCATTGATAAAATGTTTGACGCCGTTCCGGTAGAAGGTTTCTGCTTCGGCGCGCATTCTTGCACGGGCCAGTGACAGCAGCTCTCGCGTATCTTCATATGCAGGATCGATGCGGCTCAGCAGATCGGCCGCCTTTGCCGTCTTGCCGCGTTCTATCAGCTGCTTTCCCAGATTGTAACCGGCATTGCTATACAGCATCCTGGCCTGGGTATTGTCCGGGTCGTTTGCCAGGATCTCTTCGGCAACGTTGATAGCACTCTGCCAATTGCTCGATCGAAGATGCTTTTGGGCCTCCTTCAGCTTTTCATTTACAGCCAGCCGGTTGATTTGAGCGCGTGCTTGGGCAATGGCGCGATCCCGCCCCTTGAATGCGTCGCTGATCTGCTTGAATTGCTCCACCGCCGCCAGATAGTGTCTCTTTTTCAACAGCCTTTCACCCTCTTGGAAGTGAGCCGCATCGGCCAGCTGCCGCGCCTTGGCGTGTCCCGGTATTTCCTCTTCGATTTTTTGGGTGATGGCATATACGCGTTTGAAATGTTTTCTCTCAAACGCGTTTTTGGCTTCGTCCAGCAGCGCCGTGATGTTGGCGCGCGGTTTTATGTAGTTTGGCGCCAAGGCCGGTAGCATCAGCGTGGTACCGATCATCAATGGTTTGCGCGGATTTAAATCATTGAAATAAGCAATCATATATGCCTTGCTGGGATCATGGTAGATCTTTGTGGCGATGCGGATATAGGAGTCTCCAGGTTGAACCAGGTAAGTGGCCTGTTCCCTGTTCTGGAGTCGAATTTTAAGATAATAGCGGGCCTTTTCATGATGCGGTTGATGTCTGAGGGTAATCAGGAAATCGCGAAAGGCATTCATGTAATCGCCGGCTTGGTATTCTCTCAATCCCTGCCGGTAATGCTTCCGGGCGGTTTGGATCAGATGCTGCTCTATTCTGGAGATAGCTTCAGTGGCTTCTGTGTTTTCTTTATCCAGTTCAGCGACCACACGCCAGTTGATCAGCGACTGCCGAAGGTTCCCCCGGGATTCCAGGTCGATCGCCTTGCTCCGATATTCGTCGACGGGAGGCGACACCCATCCGCGCAATCCCTGCAATGTGGATGCACAACCGCATACCCAAATCGCCAGGACCGCGGTTAAGAGGAAAGCCCTGACCTTGTTCATTTCAACTCCGCCGATCGAAAGGTTATGAGGTTCTGACGAAATTGTTCCATATTATAGCGACCAAAGATGGTGGCTCTTTTTATTTTAAAATTGTCGGCGAAAAAGGGGTTAACACCTCTTTTACGCGTAAATCCGGTGCGATAACCGTGCTTCTTCAACATGGCCACAGTGAGATCATGATGCGTTCCCCCGGCAAAGGCAAAATAGCGGCAGGATCGTTTGATTTTGGATTCAAAGCTGCGTTTGGGGGCGGTGAACTCTTTTTCATAGTCTTGGAGATAGGCGGTTGCGTTTTCTCTGGCGGGCGGTTTGATCGGTGAACCGTACAGCCCGATATCCATACCGCCGGCCGCCATTTCGGCAAGCTGTGCCCAGGTCAGCCTGTCCTGGCTGCCAATATCGTCGGGACGAATGAACAAAGCCGCCTTCATACCACGGGCTTTGAGGATGGGGAATGCCATCTCGTAAGCCCAACGGCGGGTGGTATCGAATGTTATCACAACAGACAGGGGGGGAAGCTGATCCCCTTTGGACAGAAAAGCATAAAACTGGTCGAGGGATACGGTGGTAAATCCGTTTTCGTTGAGGTACTGCATTTGACGCTCAAAGTCACGAACATAGACCGCATCTGACTTTGACGGTTTTCCGGTCAATCCAGCATAGTAGAGGACGGGCACCGTCTGGTAACCGTCATTGTAAATCCCGCCTGGATTTAACGGTGCCAACGGTATGACCACCCTCCGCCCCGGGGTAATATTTTCGATATTGTTGAAGGCGGCAATCTGCCAGGCCTTGTCACCATCGTTGAGATAGGTGCGGGCCAGCGAGACAAGCGAGTCGTTCGCACCGCCGGTGACCATGACAAAGTGCCTGGTTTCAGCGACGGGCGACGTTTCGGCGGCCGGCAGAAAACGGCCGCTGCAAGCGACTGCTGCCAGCAGGCAGAGCAGCATTGGATAAAGGAGACGGTGCATATCAGTTTATTGTATGGGATTTGTGCTGCATCCGCAAGACTTTGTAAGCCTCCACGGGTTCGGATTTGCCTTTGATCTGTTGGGGACCGAGCGCCTCAGTGGACATCAAATAGTCCAGTTTCTCACGGACTTGCTGGCTGACCACCACCTCGCCGGCACCGGCTAAGGCGTTCAGCCGTGCCGCCACATTGACGCTGTCTCCGATGACGGTATACTCCATCTTGGATTGCGATCCCACATTACCGGCCACCACTATGCCGGTGTGGATGCTGAAGCCGACAGCCGCCAGCAGTGAGTTGCCCTTGCGGCTTTCCTCCAGGAGGGTCTCCTGGATTTGCATGGCTGCACGAACGGCGCGCTCCACATGGTCGCTTCTGAATACCGGAACTCCGAACACCCCCATAACGGCATCGCCGATGAATTTGTCCACGTAACCGCCGTATTGAATAATTGTGGAGGTGGATATTTCCAAATACGCATTAAGGGCTTCCACTACCTCCTCCGGGGGCTTTTCTGTGGCGTATGAGGTGAACCCGCGAACATCACCGAATACAACGGTCGCTTCATTGCGCGTCCCCTTGAGCCAATCGGTTTCCGGATTGGCCAGGATCAGATCGAGAACTTCGGTCCCGACATACTTGCCGAAGGATTTTTGAGTCATGGCGTTTTTCCACAACTCCTGGCCCATACGGTTAAATGCCATGGCCAGGTTGCCCAATTCATCATTGCGTTTCAAGGGAACCCGGTATTGGTAGTTTCCCCGTCCAATCTCATCCGTGGCTTTTACAATCTCGGAGATGGGATGGGAGAATCGGAAACCATAGATCACGGCCACCACCAATCCAATCAAAATCACTGCCAGGGTGGCCAAAATGATGGAGACCCGTTCCTGAACAACCAGGTCCTCGATGAAATCCAATGAGATGCCGACATGCACATAGCCCAGCTGTTTATTCTTGATTTTGATGGCCCGGAAAAGGTCAAGCAGCCGGGCTCCACCGGCCTGCCGGTAAGTGTAGTAACTTACATCGCCTTTTTGGGTCAGCTCCGGGTTGTCCACAAAGTGTTTAAAGGGCAGGCCGATGAGGTTGACATCGGTATGGGCCTTGATCTTCTGTTGGGAATCGGTAATCAGTGCGTAGCGCAGCCCCTCGACCTTGGCGGCCTCCTTTATCAAGGTGTTGAGGCGAACAATGTCTTCTTCCAGCAACGGGAACTTGGCGTTGTTGGCGAAATAATTCAAAGATACCGTTCCCATGCGCACGGTCTGCTCGTAAAGCCGCTCCTTTTGCTTGTTCAGTACCGAAAGGCTCAGCGTGATGACGGTGATGACGGTAACGAAGGTGGTGGCCACCGCCATCTGCATCCACATGGGAATTCGGGCATGGGGGAGGCGTTCGAATTGGGCGCCGTATTTTCGCGAGAGCAGATGGCGGATGTCATCAGACAATGTGGTGACTTCGATCTGATATTCAGCGTTGATGGCGCGGATGATATCCGCTTCCGGCGCATAGCCGAGGTCGACAATGATGCGTCCGAGCCGGACAGCGCGCCCCTCTTTTAGCAAGGTTTGCCGTTGATGGTCCAAAGCGGTCTTTAACTGAAGCTCCGTTATCAGGCCGCTGCGTTTCAGTACCTCTCCAATAAAGAGGTCGTCACGGGTGATCTTTCCCCTCCGGAACCGACTGGCAAACCTCTCCATACCGCTCTTTAAAGATGCCAAGGTGATTTTCATCGATTATCTTTTCTCTGGTGGCGCGTATGTCGCGGTCGGTTAGCAGTTTCTGCTGCGATACCTTTAACGAGACCGCTTTTGTATGCTCTTAGTGATGCCGCTTGCGAAATCAAACCTACTATAGATTTATAAGGTTCTGTTGTCAAAGGGATTTTTGCTTACATCCGCGGGCATTTTGTCAATTTTAAGTCTGACGGCGCACCGACCTGGACCATCGGGCCGTTTATGACTGGGCGAAGTGGCGGGTTGGTTTTGAAATCGGGGAAAAGTGATTATAGTGGAACCATAAAAACAGCCGCAAAGGGGGATTGATATGATCGATAAGGCAGAATTATGCGAAAAAATAGTGGAAATATATCCCGATATCGGTGAATGTGGCATTGATGTCGACGTGAACTATGATGAGGAGCAGCAGCGCTGGGTAGTGGGACTGGACAAGGATCATCATCACGTTAAAACCTTCCTGGAAAATGGAGACGCCGAGCTCTGCCTGATGGGCAAGCAATGTGTCAGCCTGGGGATCGAGATCAGCCAGTTAAAAGATACCGCTGAGCGCTTTCCCAAATAGCCGGGAATAGCCTTCAGCTTTGACAGACATTCCCTAACGAGACGGAGACATCTTCATGAACCAGTCGGGGCAGATTCGACAATTCCGTCAGGAAAGGGACAGCATGGGCATTGTTCGGGTTCCCGAAGATGCCCATTATGGCTCCCAGACCCAGCGTGCCGCTGACAACTTTTTTGATAGCGGGTTGAAACCGCCAGGCGAATTGATTCATGCGCTGGCGTTGATAAAACGCTATGCGGCTCAAGCCAATGAGGCCCTATCCCTTCTGGACAAGAAGCTGGCGCGGGCCATCGCCGCTGCTGCAGAGGAGGTCGCGGACGGCCGCTGGGATGATCAATTCATCGTGGATCTGTTCCAAACCGGTTCGGGAACGTCCACCAATATGAACATGAATGAAGTGCTGGCGTCCCGTGCCAATGAAATGCTCACCGGTGCAAAGGGCGGGCGGTCTCCGGTTCACCCCAATGACCATGTCAATTTGGGCCAATCGAGCAACGATGTGATGCCCACGGCTCTGCACGTTGCAGCTGCAATGGCCGTTGAAAGCGACCTTAAGCCGGCCCTCTCCTACCTGCATCGCCATCTGGATGATAAGGCAACGGCATTCAAATCAATTCGAAAGATCGGCCGCACCCACCTTCAGGACGCTGTGCCCATGGCTTTGGGGGATACATTTTCCGGATACACCCGGCAGGTCGCCTTGGGACTGGAACGGATTGCGGCATTTATGCCGCGTTTGACGGAGTTGGCCCTCGGCGGCACGGCGGTGGGAAACGGCCTCAATACCCATCCCTCATTTGCCGGCCGGGTGATATCGGGGCTAAGCCAGCACACCGGTGTTTCATTCTATGAAGCGGCCAACCATTTTGAAGCCCAGGCTGCCCAGGATGCCATCGTCGAGACCAGCGGGGCGCTGAAAACCATTGCGGTCAGCATGGTCAAGATCGCCAACGATATTCGGTTGCTTGGATCAGGCCCGCGATGCGGCATCGGTGAGATTAAATTGCCGGCGCTTCAGCCGGGGTCGAGCATCATGCCAGGCAAGGTGAACCCGGTTATCCCGGAAGCGGTGATTCAAATCGCCTACCAGGTGATGGGCAACGATACGGCCATC
Organism: Desulfobacteraceae bacterium; assembly: GCA_037387725.1. Taxonomy (GTDB): domain Bacteria; phylum Desulfobacterota; class Desulfobacteria; order Desulfobacterales; family Desulfosarcinaceae; genus JARRKU01. The sequence continues at coordinate 5,732 of JARRKU010000093.1, read as the reverse complement.
ACCCTGGCCGGGCAGTCGGGAAATTTCGAGTTGAATGTGACACTGCCGCTTTTGTCCCATAATCTTTTGGAATCCATCAAGTTGTTGGCTGGTGCAGCACGCATGCTGGCCGATAAGTGCATTAAAGGTCTTGCGGCTGATGAAGCCAAGTGTGAGGCATTTATAGAACAGAGCCTGGCCCTGGTTACCGCGCTGGTGCCCCACATCGGGTATGATCGGGCTGCGGAACTGGCCAAGAGGGCTCATGCCGAAGGTTTGACCGTGCGACAAGTGGCATTGGATGAAAAAATCCTGTCTGAGGAGCAGATCGACGCCTTGCTGACTTAACCCCGATCCTTTCATTCCATGGATAAAGATGGCAGAAGGATTGAAGCGCTAACTGGGTACTCACCATTTATTTATGAACCCCGAGCAGGAGGACAGAATGGCTCCCAAAAAACGCTATCAGGTGACCACTGCATGCCCCCAATGCGGTTGCAGTTTCGCTACCCACTTGACCGAAGAGGAACTGAAAGAGCGCTATGGCAATGTGCCCAATGTGGAGATGGATTGCGGAGAATGTATGATGCACTACACGACCTCCATGGCTGAGGCATGCCCGGAGTGGGACAAAGAGTGCAAATTGAATCAATCTGACTGAGGGCCCACGTAAAAATAGCTTCACATTTTTATGCGCCGATGCATCCTGCCTGGCCCTGTTGCCAGCCAGGCGCCTCAACCCCTAAAAATGTAAATTTATTTTTGTGCGTACCCTAAAAGGAGCAACGGCTATTAATGTATGATTTCAGTGCAGATGATGTTTTCGAGATCGCAGATCAATTGGAGCGAAACGGTGCTGATTTTTACCGAACGGCCGCAGAGGTGGTCGATGAATCCGGGCCCAGAGCGCTTTTGTTGAAGCTGGCGGAGATGGAAGAAGATCACCGAAAGATCTTTGCCGGAATGCGATCAGCCCTGGCCGACGAGGAAAAGCTTCCGGATTTCGATCTCCATGCTGAGACCGTCCGCTACCTGAAGGCGCTGGCGGACACCCGCGTCTTTTTTGAGAAGGAGATGGATACCTCATCCATGGAAGCGATCCTAAAGGATGCCGTCATAGCGGAAAAAGATTCCATTGTCTTCTACCTTGGTATGCGGGACGCCGTTCCAGAGGAAAAAGGACGCAGCCGTTTGAATGATATCATCAAAGAAGAGATGGGGCACATTGTGCTCTTAAGCAAGGAGCTGAAGGCCCTGGAAAAGCCGGGCACATAATAAGCGGTCGTGCATCTTATCCGATGGCGGTCGGCGGTGGTGACCGCCGCACCTGTCCACGCCCTACTCACCCAATCGACCGCTCGAGGACAAATCTTCTATGCCCTCTCTGTCCAGCAGCTGGATCCTGCTGCCTTGGACCGTGATGAGTTTGTGGAGGGTCATTTTGTTGAAGATACGCGACAGGGTTTCGGGAATCGTACCCAGCAGGCTGGCCAGTTGCCCTTTGGAGATGGGCAGGGAGACAACTTCCCCGCTGTTCTGTTCTTCGGTAAGATAGATCAGATAGGATGCCAGACGCGCCGGAACCTCCTTGAGGGAGAGGTTTTCGACCTGGACCGTAAATTGCCTTAGCCGGACGCTGAGGATCGCCAACATATTGAGGGCGAGGGAGGGTTGTTTGGAAATCAAGTCGACGAAGTCTTTGCGGGGGAAAAAAAGCAATCGGCTCTTTTCAATGGCCATGGCGCTGGCTGGGAATCGGCTGCCGGAGAAGACAGGAACTTCACCGATGGGGTGCCCCGGACCATAAATATGCAGGATTTGCTCTTTGCCTTCGGATGAGGTTTTGTAAACCTTGACTTTTCCGCTGGCCACCACATAGAATCCGATACCCGGATCACCTTCCCAGAAGATGGCTTCGCCGCGCTTGTAAGTCTTTTCCAGAGTAATGCCACCAATGTGAGCGAGTTGTTCATCGGACAATCCGCCAAATAACGGCGTATTGGCCACAATGCTGATCAGGTTGTCCATATCGTTCCTCTGCTGTCGGTTCCATGCTTGTATCGCTGATCCGGTGCGCCATAATTGGATTGGGCTGATTTTTGTTCAAAACTTGATTCAAGTCAAGGAAGCGCTTCGAATGATTCGTTATATCATTGACCAGTCAATGAAAAAAGAGCCCCATTGACTTAGGTCAAGGCCTTACGGCGTCAAACCGGTTAGAAAGCTCATTAAACTGAACATAAGAGATAGGTTTTAGACCATAGAACACTAAATTCTGCAAGGAGGCAACATCATGTTTTGTTATCAGTGCGAACAAACGGCTAAGGGAGAGGGTTGTACCAAAATCGGCGTATGCGGCAAGCAACCCGAGACAGCCGATCTTCAGGACCTATTGCTGTATACTGTCAAGGGACTTTCCCAGGTTGCAGTGGCCGCCAAAAAAACCGGTATCAGCGATCCGGAAGTCCATAAGTACGCATGCGAAGCCATTTTTGCCACGGTGACCAATGTGGATTTCGATTCCGATCGTTTCGTTCCTTTGATCAAACAAGGGATCGAACTTCGCGACCAGCTCAAAGCCAGGATCAACGCTTCCCAATTACCCCAGGGACCGGCCGACTTCTCTCCGGCTGCCGACAAAGCCGGGATGGTAACCCAGGGCCAGTCTGTGGGGATCAAGGCCGATGCGAACCTCAACGAAGATATCCGCAGCCTGCGCGAGTTGCTCATCTACGGAGTAAAAGGCCTGGCCGCCTACACCGATCACGCCCGTATCCTGGGACAGGAGGACGAAATCGTCTATGACTTCATCCACGAAGCCATGGCCGCCTCTTTGGACGATTCGCTGGGTGTCAACGAACTGGTGGGACTGGCCCTGAAGTGCGGTGAAGTCAACCTGCGGGCCATGGAACTGCTCGACGCCGGCAATACCGGTACTTACGGTCATCCCGTCCCGACCCAGGTTCCCCTGGGGCCCAAGGCCGGTAAAGCTATTTTGGTCTCCGGCCATGATCTCAAGGACCTGGAGTTGATCCTGAAACAAACCGAAGGCAAAGGCATCAATATTTACACCCATGGCGAGATGCTGCCCACCCACGCCTATCCGGAACTGAAAAAATTCGGTCATTTCTACGGCCATTACGGTACGGCATGGCAGAACCAGGCGAAGGAATTCGACGCCTTCCCCGGCGCCATCATCATGACCACCAATTGCATCCAGAAGCCCAAAGACAGCTACAAAGACAATATTTTTACCACCGGTCTGGTGGGGTGGCCCGGTGTACAGCATATCGCCGACAAGGATTTCACACCCGCCATCGAAAAAGCGCTTTCCATGCCCGGATTTGCCGCTGATGAACCGGGCAAAACCGTCATGGTGGGCTTCGGCCGCAATGCCGTCATGGGCGTGGCCGGTCAGGTTATCGATGCGGTCAAGGCCAAGGCGATTCGCCACTTCTTCCTGGTGGGCGGCTGCGACGGCGCCAAAGCCGGCCGGAATTACTACACTGAGTTTGTGGAAAAGGTTCCGGAAGACTGTGTGGTGTTGACTCTGGCCTGCGGGAAGTTCCGCTTTTTCGATAAGGACCTGGGCGACATCGGCGGGATTCCACGTCTGTTGGATGTGGGCCAGTGCAACGATGCTTACTCTGCCATCAAGATCGCTGCGGCCCTGGCTGAGGCATTTGAGTGCGGGGTGAACGATCTGCCCCTGTCCATGATTCTCTCCTGGTACGAGCAGAAGGCGTGCGTCATCCTGTTGAGTCTGCTCCACCTGGGAATCAAGGACATACGACTGGGACCGAGCCTGCCGGCCTTCATCAGCCCCAATGTGCTGAACGTGCTGGTGGAGAATTTCAACATTATGCCCATCGGCGATACGGCCGATGAAGACCTGAACGCCATTTTGGGATAAGGTATTTGCCACATGCCGTAGCGGCTTCCCAGATAGGTGCAGCCCCGATTGGGGCTGCACCGCAGAAACGATCACCAGGAGTCTCATCATGAAATGCCCGGGACAAGATACCCAATACTGGAAGGCGGACGCCGTTTTTGACGTCAAATGCCCCAAGTGCAGCGGTACGGTGGAGTTTTTCAAGGATGACACCTCCCGCAGATGCGGGCACTGCGGGCATCGATTCGTGAACCCGAGAATGGACTTCGGATGTGCCGCCTATTGTCAGTACGCCGAACAATGCCTGGGAGATTTGCCTCCCGAACTGGTGGCCCAGCAGGAGGATTTGCTCAAGGATCGTGTGGCTGTTGCTGTAAAACGGTACCTGAAAACCGATTTCAAACGGATTGGCCATATCACCCGTCGGGCCCAGTATGCCGAAGAGATTGCCAGAAGCGAAGACGCCCAGGCCAGGCTGCCCGTGGTTCTGATGGCGGCGCTGCTTTGGGACCTGGACGCGGACCAGAATATTGCGGATGTGCCGGTGGCCCGGTCGATTCTGGACGATTTAAAAGCACCGCCACCGCTGATTGACAAGGTGTGCCGCCTCATCGCCCGGCGAAAGACGCCAGCCGGCAGTGAAGCGGAAGTAGAATTTGAGATCGTGGCAGTTGCAGAGGCAAAAGCCGCAAAAGAACAGGCCGCCAAGGTATAAAGGGGAAAAGAAAAAAGGGGATACCATGAAATTTAAACGTAAAATCATTGAGATTGATGAAGAGAAATGTACCGGCTGTGGACAGTGTATTCTGGGATGTGCCGAAGGCGCATTGGCCATCGTGGACGGAAAAGCCAAGGTGATTTCCGATAATTTATGCGACGGACTGGGGGCTTGTATCGGCGAATGCCCTGAAGATGCCCTTCAGATCGTGGAGCGGGAAGCCGATCCTTTTGACGAAGAGGCGGTAGAGGCTCACTTGGCTACTCAGGAAACTGAGCAAACTGCCAAGGAAAAAGCCATGCCGTGCGGTTGTCCATCTACCCAGATTCAGAGTTTCAGTCCCTGCCCCTCGACCCGTTTGAAAACCCAGCCGTCGGGAGACCAAGGCTCCGCCCTCAATCATTGGCCGGTCCAGATTCGCCTGATCCCTCCCCACGCACCCTTTTTAAAAGGGGCTGACCTTCTGGTGGTGGCCGACTGCGTGCCGGTGGCTTTTCCCAGCCTGCACCAGGAGCTGCTGCAGGATAAGGTGATCATGATCGGCTGCCCCAAGTTCGACGATGCCGATGAATACATCGACAAATTCCAGGCCATCTTCAAAACATCGGGCATCAAAAGCATGACAACGGTGGTCATGGAGGTGCCCTGTTGCTCCGGCCTGCCCATGATGGTGCTGAAGGGACGGGAAAAAGCCGGCAGCCAGATGCCGATTAATCAAGTCGTGGTCAGCACCCGCGGTCAGATCCTTGAAGAGCGGCAAGTAGCGTAGCTGAGCATCCATTCTAATCAGTTTAACGCCATGCGAAGGGGTATATTGTGAAAGACAATGCCCCTTTGCTTTGTTGGGGTGGCCTGTTTGGCCCGACACCAGTGCTGATGACCGTTGTTACCAATCCCCGCGAAAAATTAATGTAACTTTTTCCTGCCACAGGTGTTTGCATCTTCAAACGGCTAATGATGCCATTTACACTGAACGGAGGATGCACCATGAAAAAGATGATAATCACAACGGTATGGATTTTAGCTTTTGGATTCGTATCCACGCTATGGGCGGATGACGGTGTTCGTGACAGCATTGGAGATCGCCTGGACCGTAAAGGGGATCGCATCGAAAAACGCCTGGATCGTCGCGGGGACCGGATC
>JARRKU010000092.1:0-33053 GCA_037387725.1 Desulfobacteraceae bacterium | reverse complement strand
TTCTTTTCACCCTGTATGAGATGGGATAAATTATATTCCGGGGTGAGCCCCAGCAGGACATCCAGGTTGCCCAGTCCCAAATCAGCGTCCAGGATGAGCACTTTCTGGCCAAAACGACTCAGGGTAAACCCCAGATTGGCGACGATATTGGTTTTGCCGACGCCGCCTTTGCCACTGGTAATGGCGATCATTCTCGGCCTTTTGCGACGACGTTGCAGACGCTTTCCTGTTTTATCATCTCTTCTCATGCTTACACGCGCCTTTAAATCAATGACATTGCTGGATTGATCCTTCTCTTTAATGGGCTCGTTCATAGGCGTTAATACCTGCTGCTGGCATATCCGCGTGCCAGGCGATCAAAGGGTTGGGGAACGATGAGCTCGCTGCAGCACATGCGGCAGGGTTTGAACTGCCGTCCCATGGCTTCAGCCGAGTCTTTGAAGATAATCATATTGTCCGTATGGATGCGCTTCACCGACTTGCATTCGTGGAAATGAAAGATATCCGAATTGCGATTGGCCACATAATAATGATCCGGAAGCTGCTTTGACCGTGCCACCACGGTGACGGATTCTGGCCCAACAGATTCGGTGGCTGAGATTTCACCGATCAGCAACTCTGCCAAAAGATTCGCGGTTGCAGGCTTTAACGCTTCGCTAATGCTGGCGCTATCGGAGATAAATTCGATGGGCCGTTGATGGGCATTGGATTGATTGATCAAAGGCCCCGGATCCACACACCAGTCCAGGCCTGTAAAGCAGAATGCATGGATGGTCAGGGGCATGAAGTAATGGATCATCCGCACCATGGTCTTCTCCTGGGTTGCGGCATTGATGACCATTAAATGCTCTGCGTTATTGAAAATCGTCAGCCGCCGCAGTAGCTTCTCGCGTTGCAGGGGGTCGTTCAATGAAACGGCGGGTGTGTCGACGATGATATGGGACAGACCTTGCCAGCTGGAAAGGGCCGAGGTGATCTGGTCCACTTTGAAAGCCTTTTTAAACGGAATACCGATGATGGGAGCAAATCGCTCCAATTCGGCCGGGCCGGCCGCCCGCTGGTTGTCCAGACTCAGAACCGCCACCGAATCAGGATGCTGCATCGCCAGTTTCGTTGCCATTTTCGCTACGGCCGATGTCTTTCCGGCACCTGAAGGTCCAACCATGATGATGCATTTTTGCTGCTCCGACTGATGGCGGTGTCTTGTGCCAACCAGTTGCATTGCCTTGATGACCTGTGAGATCGCCTGGACGGCATCTTTGGTATGCGCTGTTGCATCACCTGGAAGCAAATCCGCAATCTGACGATCCCAATCCGCGGCCATCATGCTTTCCAGCCCTTTGTCCACCAATCGTTGATATAATGGAGATCTGGGGGGTTCAGGCTTGGGCGCATTCATCAGCTCTACAATTTTGGGCTTAAGGATCTTCTGGCCGGTTTTGGTGATGGGATTAAACCGTTTCAGTATGCTGCTGGCCGATAACGTGTTTCCATCGTCCGGCCTTGCGCCATTTTCTATTGGTGTCTTCCCGTCATCTGGTTGGGTTGCCGATGCGCCGGTTGTGACCGCATCCTGCTCTTTGTCGATAGCGGCTGTTACCACCACCTGCTCGGCCGCTTTTTTACCAAGAAAGCTTTTGTTTCTTTTCTGGGACTTTGCCGACAGGATCACGGCATCATCACCGAATTCTTTTTTGATCCGGCGAAGGGCTTCTGACATGGTCGGTGCTTCAAAGCGTTTAATCTTCATCGGCCAACTCCACTACGCCTATGGATTGAATCTTCACATTGGGTTCAATTTCATCGTAGGATAGAACACTGATGTTGGGCATAAATCGATCGACCAGTCTCTTGAAATGCAACCGGATATGAGATGAACACAGCGTCACGGGTTGCAGGTTCATCGGTCCGAATTTTTCAAGCTGCCTGGCCAGCTTTTCCATGGCCAATTGGGCCAAATGTGGATCGATGGAGAGATATTCTCCCTGGTCTGTCCGCTCGATGGCTTCGGCCAGCCGGCGTTCGAGGGGTTGGCCCAGTGTCACCACCATCATCTCCCCTTCGGGTGTCAGGTATTGGCTGGTGATGGTTCGGCTCAATGCCTGACGGACATGTTCGGTGAGCACATCGAGCTGTTTGACCACCGGCGCCCAATCGGCCATGCTCTCTGCGATGGTCAGCAGATCCCGAATGGAGACTTGTTCCCGAACCAGGTTTTGCAGGACTTTGACGACGCCACCCAGGGAGATCAAATTGGGCACCAATTCCTCGACGACCTTGGGATGGGAATCCTTAAGGGCATCCAGAAGGTTCTGGACTTCCTGGCGACCGATCAGTTCGTGGGCATGGCGGCGGATGATATCCGAAATGTGAGTGGTCATCACCGTTGCCAGATCCACCACCGTGTATCCTTTGGCGATGGCATCCTCCCGGCTCTGCTCTTTGATCCACAATGCATCGATGCCGTACGTGGGTTCGGTGGTGGGGATGCCGCGCAGGGACGCGTCGGCCATTCCTGGATTCATGGCCAGGTAATGGTGGGGCATGAGGTTGCCAGTGCCCACTTCATTCCCTTTGAGCAGAATCCGGTACTCGCCAGGTTTGAGTTGCATATTATCCTGGATGTGGACCGAAGGTACCACGATACCGATCTCCTGGGCGATCTGCTGGCGGATCGATTTAATACGATCGAGCAGCTCTCCATCCTGCTGGACATCCACTAAGGGGATCAGCGAGTATCCGATTTCCAGACCGATAATATCCAGGGGCGGCAATGGTTTGAAACCGTCGGTTCCATGGGGGTCTTCATCGGGCTCGGTGACCTCTTGCTCGGTGTCGCTCTCCATCTGACGTTCCTTGTCACCCTGATAGACGAAGAAGGAGACGCCACCGGTGAGAATGGACAGGACCAGGAACGGCAACGTGGGCAATCCCGGTATCAGGCTGAAGAGAAACAATATGGCCGAGGAGACGGCCATGACGCGGGGCCGGAGAAACAACTGTGCGCTGATCTCCATGCCCAGGTTGCTGTCGGATCCGGCCCTGCTGACCACGATGCCGGCCGCAGTGGAGATGATCAGCGCCGGAATCTGGCTGACCAGGCCGTCGCCGATGGTGAGCAACGTGTAGTTTTGAGCGGCATCGGTGAATGACATGCCGTTTTGGAACACACCGATGGCAAATCCTGCGATAATGTTGATGAAGGTGATCACAATACCGGCGATGGCATCGCCGCGTACAAATTTATTGGCGCCGTCCATGGCGCCGTAATATTCAGATTCGTTGGAGACCTCCTGTCGGCGGCGTCGCGCCTCATCGTCATCGATCAACCCGGCGTTCAAATCGGCATCGATACTCATCTGCTTGCCGGGCATGGCGTCCAGGGTAAAACGGGCAGCGACTTCCGCGATGCGTCCGGCGCCTTTTGTGATCACGACAAAGTTTATCACCACCAGGATAATAAATACGATCAGCCCAACCACATAGTTGCCGCCCACCACAAAGCTGCCGAACGCCTTGATGACGCCGCCGGCGGCTTGGATGCCTTCGTTGCCATGCAGCAGAATCAACCGGGTCGATGCAATATTGAGCGCCAATCGAAACAGGGTGGCCAGCAGGAGGATGGAGGGAAATGCGGAAAACTCCAGAGGCCGCATAACGTACATGCCGACCAACAGGATGACAATGGCGAAGGTGATGTTGAACGTCAAAAACAAGTCGAGCAGCATGGCGGGGATGGGAATAATCATCACCATCAGAATGCACATGGCGGTGAATCCCATCATCACATCCGAATTTTTGTTCAGGAATCCAAAACGTCCCGGATTTTGTGCTGCTTGAGCAAGTTCCATATCTTCCTGCCACATTCGTCGAAGGGTTGATGACGGAGATCCTGATTTTGCGCTATCGTGTAATTTGCATTTTCCATGCCTTTGAATCGATCAAAGATGCTATTTGCTCCAAATCGTCGCTCTGGCGCATAGATAACTGAATCCTCAGTGTTTATTGAAAACGGCCTGTTGCGCAGTATCCCAGGGCTCTAAAGTCCAGCGTCAATATTCCGTTGCTGGACCGTTGGGTTCTCCTGTCAAAAATTCGCCTGTTGCTGGGGAGCAAACGGTTGGGCAGCCCCCTAGTGGACCATCCCTTTGAGGCGGTATACATAGGCCAATATTTCAGCCACCGCATGATAGAGTTCGCCTGGAATGTATTGATCGATCTCCACAGTTTTGTACAGGGCCCGGGCCAACGGTTTTTGTTCGATGATGGGGACATCGTTTTCAGTGGCCACGTCTTTGATGCGTTGGGCCACGAGGCCGGCGCCTTTGGCCACAACCTGAGGGGCTTGCATGTCGCGTTCAAATTTTAAGGCCACCGCCAAATGGGTGGGGTTGGTGATGACCACGGTGGCATCCGGGACGGCGTCCATCATCCGTCGCATCGCCATCTCGCGCTGCACCGCTCTGATTCTGGAGCGCACCATGGGATCGCCCTCGCGCTGACGGTATTCGTCTTTCACTTCCTGTTTGGTCATCCGCAGGTCGCGTTCGTGTTGCCAGCGCTGAAACAACAAGTCGACGGCGGCCAGAACTATCAACACCAAGCAGGTGTAATATCCCAGTTTAAGCGCTGAATGCCCCATAAAAGTAAGAATTTCATGAAGGGGGAGGGAGACCAGGGCTGGAATTTGATCCATATCCTTGCGCAGCATGGCATAGGCCATGAATCCAATGACGAGCACTTTGACAACCGCTTTTGTCGATTCGACGAAAGATCGCAAAGAAAAGAGGCGCTTGATTCCATTGATCGGGTTGAGCTTGTTGAACTTCGGCGTAAGCGGCTCTCCGGTCAACATGAAGCCGCTTTGGCTGACATTGCTGAAAATGCCGGCCAGTGCGACTACGGCAAGAAGAGGAATCAATATGATAAAAATACGTTGGAACAGCTCCCACAGCAACATGTGAGCCGTATCGATTCCAAAATCGCTGAAAAAGAGCTGGGTGAGCACGTTGCGCATCACATCACTCAACTGGTCGAACATCCAACTGCCGCCAAAGAAGAATACGGTCATGGCGCTCAGCAGCACCATGACCGATGGAATTTCCCGGCTGTGGGCGACCTGACCTTTTTTGCGGGCCTCTTCCCGCTTCTTAGGTGTCGCTGGTTCGGTTTTTTCTTGGTCTTGTCCTGATGACGACATACTTACCCTTTAATAAAGCTTTGGGGGTCATGCGAGCAGATGCATCAGCCCTATAATGCTCTCCCCAAGGCTTTGAAACACCGATCTCATGAAACTTGCCAGGTACGGCAGAGAAAATCCCAAGAAAAGCAATCCCAAAAGGATCTTTACCGGCATGGCCACGATAAAGATCTGCATCTGCGGTACGGTTCGCGCCACCAGCCCGAGGGCGACGCTTGTCAACATGAGCGCCACCATGACGGGGGCGCCGACCTGTACTGAAATGATAAAAGCATGGGCTGTCACCCCCATGATCAACTCATAGAGATTCCCATCGAATTGTGCACCCAAAAGGGGCAAGGTCTCAAAACTGTCCACCAGCGCTTTGATAAAATAGTAGTGGATATTCAGCGATAAAAATACCATGAAGGCAAACAGATTCAAAAATTGCGACAGCATGGGAATCTGCAGACTGGAGGCGGGATCGACCACGTTGGCAATGGCAAATCCCATCTGAAAACCCGCTATCTGTCCGGCCAGTTGGACGCCGGCAAACAACAAGTGCACCATCAAGCCGATGATTAATCCGATAGCGATTTCAGATCCGATGCCGAGGGCCAGCGCAATGGGGGCATTGTCAAGCGATGGTACGGAAATATCGAGTTGGGGCAGCAACAGCCATGTCACCGAAAATGCCAGTCCCACTTTCACCAGACCCGGTACGTTGCGCGACTCGAAGAAGGGAACCACAAATAGGATGGCGGCCACGCGCACCAGAACGAAGAGAAACAGCAGGATTTGATCCAGAGGGAATGCGAGGGAGAGCATGGATCGCCTTTACCGTTCCGCCTCAGCGGACGAACATCGGTATGTTCATAAACATGTTCATCGCGTAATCGCTGATCACCCGCAGCATCCAAGGGAAAAAGACCAGTAGCGCCAGCGCGACCCCCAGCATTTTGGGAACAAAAACCAGTGTCATCTCGTTGATTTGGGTAGCCGCCTGAAAGATGCTGACCAGGATGCCGACCACCAAACCGACGCACAGCATGGGCCCGGCCAGCATAATGGCGGTCTTGATGGCTTGCAGGAAATAGCCGGTTACGAATTCGGGTGTCATCGTTGTTCCTCCTCTATCAGAATGCAAAGCTTTTCATCAAAGACCCCACAATCAAATACCAGCCATCTGTTAAAACGAATATCATCAGCTTGAAAGGCAGCGAAACCATTACCGGCGGCAGCATCATCATCCCCATGGAGAGCAGTACACTGGCCACCACCATGTCAATGATCAAAAACGGAACATAGAGCATGAATCCGATTTGAAATGCCGTCTTCAACTCGCTGATGATAAACGAAGGCACCAATACATGGAAAGGAACCTCCTCGATATTCTTGGGCCGTTGAAGCTTGGCCACATTGATCATCAAGGCCAGATCTTTCTCACGGGTTTGTTTTGTCATGAATTTTCGAACAGGAACCAATGCTTTCTCAAGAGCTTCCTGTGAACTGATCTCATCGGCCAGATAAGGCTTCAGCGCCTGTTGGTGCACGTTTTGCCATACCGGCGCCATGACGAAAAATGTTAGAAAGAGCGAGAGGCCGATGATGATCTGGTTCGGCGGCAGCTGATTGGAACCGATCGCCTGGCGCAACAGGGAAAGGACAATGGCGATCCTTGTGAACGAGGTGACCATGACCAGGATCGAGGGCGCCAGGGATAGAACGGTGAGCAGAAGGAAGATCTGCATGACCACGCCGACTTTCCCGCTGTCGGCATTTGGGGAAACGTCAACGCTCAACAGCGACGAGCCGCCGCCTGGAGGCTGCGCCATTGCCGTGGTCGGCACCATGATGCAGATCACGACCAAAAACAGAAAAGTCGCTCTTTTGCCGTCGATGATTTTCATGGTGCCGTCACCGATCCATCCTCTTCAGTCTTGGTGATTTTTCTTTGGCCAGGGGTGGTCAAACGCTGAAGTTTTTTTACCCCGACATATTGGCTCTCAATGAGGTGCATCATCTTCCGGTGGCGCCCTCCAGGGGTTGCGGCCAAACGTCCCTTGGCCAACCGGTAGATCCCCCATACCAGAAGGAGAACCACGCCAAGTGCCATGATCATCTTAATGGCGGCGGCTGTCAGGTCCGGCGCGGTAGTCATTTGAGTTTCTCCAGGCGTTCGACGGTGGATATGACTTCAGTCAACCGGATGCCATACTTGTCGTTCATGACCACCACATCCCCTTTGGCGATCAGCCGGTTGTTGGCCAGGATCTCGAGGGTATCCCCTGCCGGTTTGCTGAGTTCGATCACCGAGCCCTGCCCCAATTTGAGCAGGTCGTGAATCATCATCTTGGTTCGGCCGAGCTCAACGGAAATCTCCAGAGGGATATCCAGAATGAAATCGAGATTGGCCGGTTTGTTGCCGCTGGAGCGATCCTGCAGATCGTTGAATTCAAATGATTCGTCGGATACATTCGCTGGGGGAGGCGATCCACTGGTGTCTCCTGCCGAAGGTGTATCGCTCACAGGTTGCTGTTCCGCATTGTTTTCCGGCAAGTCCATAGCTATTATTCTCCTTTGTCTTCAAGGATCAGATCGATGATCTGAATGGCACGGTTTCCCTTAATAACGCCCGGTGTGCCGCGGTATTTGGGAACCCCCTCCACTTTGATTTTTACTGGATCCTGTGGACCGGTATTGATCTTGACGATATCGTCTATCTCCATCTCGAGGATCTGGCCGATGGTTCGCACGGTCATGCCCAATTCGGCCACCAGGTTGACTTGCGTATCCTTCAAAAGCATTCCCAGCTGATCGCGAAAGACATGGGCGCGGTCTTTTTCGCGCAGGTATCGGGAGGAGAGTTTATCCTTGATGGGCTCCAGCATGAGAAACGGGGTGCAGATATGAATATTGCCCGTAAAATTTTCACCGCTGATGGATATGACGAAGGTCAACACAAGATCGCCCGGGCTGACCAGATTGACAAATTCCGGCTTGGTCTCGGTCTTTTTCTGGACAAACCGGATGCCATAGGCCACCTGCCACGCGCGTTCCAGCTCTTTCAGAATTTCGGAATAGAATTTTTGCAGCATGCGTTTTTCGATCTGGGTAAACTCTCTGATATTTTTCAGCGGTTTGCCATCGCCGCCGAACATACAGTCGATGATGGCAAAGCCCAGGTTCGGCTCAACTGCCATGAGCGCAGAGCCGATCAGCGGTTCCATGGTGTAGATGCTAAAGCCGGTGGGATTGGCAAAGGCTTGCAGGAATTCACCGAATTTAACAATCTCCTTGGATACCATTTTAGCTTCCAAGGGAAGTTGAAGGGAGCTGGAAAGGCTGACGTTCAGCAGATTGATGAACTTATCGTAAACCTCGTCCAATGCATCGAATTGATCTCTGAGCATCAGGCTCTGGGCCGTTAAATCATAGGATCTGGCCTCGGAACTGGTCTCTTCTTCAACCTCTTCTTCGATGCTGACCTCGCCGCTGTCCATGGCGTTGAGCAACGCATCGATTTCCTCTTGTGATAAGATCTTGTCAGCCATTATGCAGGCACCGTTATTGGACGACGAATTCGGTAAAATAGATCTTTGAGATCTGGCCTTTTTTCAAAAACGGATTAAGCTTGGCCATGAGCTCGTCCCTTAACGCGATTTTTCCAGGGGTTGTGGATATTTCGGCATATTGTTTGGTCGGTAAAATCATCAAAATGGTGTCCCGCAACTGGGCCAGGCGCATTTCAATCTCTTCGACCACTTCTGCTGTTTCCACTTGTTCATTGGGCTTAAGTTCAAGTTCCATGGTGACCCTCAGGTAGCGCTTTCCGCCATGGTCTGCCAGGTTGACGATCAATGTGTCCATTCGATAGAGCGGTCCGATGGTCGCTTCTTCTTGCGCAGCCTCTTCTTCATCCTCCTGCCCGCTATTTTGCAGTTGAACCTGCGCGACGGTTGCGGACATCTTGCTCCAGAGTAAAAAGAAGCCGCCACCCATCATCCCCATGATGAGCAGGAACACGGCCATGATGATAATGATCACTTTTTTGGACATTTTTTCCTCCGTAGGGTTCCATCACCTATTGGTCAAAATGAGACTGAGCTTTTTGTTGTAAGATGATCTCCACTCTTCTGTTCCTTGAACGGCCGACTTCCGAATCGTTTGGTTCACGCGGTTTGGATGCACCGTATCCGGCAGCCGATAAGTTTCCAGCAGGAATGTCACCGGTTTTTTGCAGATATTTTACGACTTGCACCGCCCTGGCCGTCGACAGCTCCCAGTTGCTCGGGTAACGCGCCGTGGAAATGGGGCGGTTATCCGTGTGACCCTCAACCCGTACGAGCCGGTTCAACGGGGCGATGATCCGGACCACTTTATTCAACAAGGCCACACCTTGACGGGTCAGACGAGATGATCCGGAGGCGAACAACAATTCGTCATTGAGGATGAGTTGAATACCTCTTTTTGTATACTCAGCCTCGAGGCCTTGGGTATCATCCAGTTGGCGTAATTTTTCCGACGCATCGGAAGACGTATTTCCAGTGGCTGAATCAACGGGAGCATTGTCGCTATTCACTGCCGGAATGCCGATAGGTGCATGCTCTCCTGGATTCAAAATCCCCACTGCGCTTTGAAGTGCATTCTGAAAATGGTGAAAGCGATTGACATCCATATTGCCCATCGCAAAAAGCATGACAAAAAAGACCATCAACAGGGTGATCAGGTCGTTGAAAGTGGTCAGCCACTTCGTGCCGCCCGTGCCGTCAGGCGACTCCAGATGTTTCTTATACGAAAAAAACCTCATGACGATTTCCGAATTCTGTTCGGTTTAAAAATGATCTCGACGCGTCTGTTTTTATACCGATTTTCATCCGAGGAATTGGGAACCAAAGGATGGTATTGGCTCAACCCGACAGCAGAGATCCGTTGACGATCCACTCGCTGCGTCTCGGTCAAAAACCGCAAGACATTAACCGCCCGGGCAGTGGACAATTCCCAGTTCGACGGAAACATCGGGGTCTGAATGGGCACATCGTCCGTATGCCCTTCTATTTCCACAGGAACGCCCACGCTTTCGATGACAGATGAAATCCTGCGCAGCAGGGAATGGGAAGATGCAGACAACGTTGCGCTGCCGCTGGCAAAAAGCATTTTTTCGGAAAGGGTCATGGTGACGCCTTTGGGAGTACGGCGCACTTCCACCTGAGCCAGGCCATGCGCTTGTCCCAATTGATTAACCTTTTCAAAGAGCCTTGCCAATGGATCGTCTTTTTCAACCATCGCCGCATCATTGCTGATTATCGTCTTGCCATCCTCCAGTGCATTGCCGTCTTTGAACACTGTCACAGCATTGGAAAACGAACGGACGAATTGAGTGATTTTGGATTTTTGAAACGATGCAAACGATGTCAGCATTATGAAAAAGCAAAGCAGAATCAGCACAAATCCCGTATAGACCATCTGCCAACCAGAAGTGTGATCTGGAGATACCGGCGATCGTCTCCTATTGTTTTGTTCCATGCGCAGCATATCAAGCCTTTACCGCACTGTATTCGCGGGCATTGGGTGAAATGAAGGCCTTGAGCTTTTGTTCCACGATCCGATGGTTGTCACCCGCTTGAATGGCGAGGATACCCTGCAGCACCATCTGTTTGGCCAAAATCTCCTGCCGGCTCCTGACTTTTAGCTTTCCGGAGATCGGAAGAAAAAGCAGATTGGCCAACAGGGTCCCGTAAAAGGTCGTCAGCAGCGCAACGGCCATAGGCGCCCCGATGGCAGAAGGATTGGTCATCTGCATTAACATTTGTACCAGTCCAATAATTGTTCCCAGCATACCGATGGCAGGGGCAAAAGCACCCATGGTGGAGAAAATCTCAGCCCCCAATCGATGCCGCTCTTCCAACCACATAATCTCGGTGTTCAGCACTTCTTCGATCGCTTCGGCCTCCATTCCGTCGATGGCCATTTGCATGCAGCGCACCAAAAAGGGATCGTTGATTTTTTTCAACTGGGTCTCAAATGATAGGATCCCTTCTCTTCTCGCCTTTTTTGCAAATTGCACCATCCGGGGAATCAAGTTGATCGGCTGATAGGTCTTATTGCGAAAGGCGTTCTTGGTCACCTTGAATACGCTGATAACGTCCGAAAGCGGATAATTGATCAAGGTGGCCCCCATGGTGCCGCCGAGAACAATCATCAGGGATGGATAGTTGATGAACCATGCACCTGACCCACCCATCAAAATCGAGCTGATGACCAGTCCCGCTGCCACGATGATGCCAAGTAAGGTCGCTAAATCCAAAATAGCCTCCGGAAAGAAACGGGAAAATACCGTCACGTCGTTTGAAATGACTTAAGCATGGATTGTGCCACCGGCCGAATGGTATGTCCCACGAGGAGACTTCAATGTGGAATGCTGTTAAAAATAAATAATACAGATAGTTACACTATGGGATGAAGGATAGGCCGGTTGACCCGGCAGGAAACGGCGGCAGGATGCGGTACTGACGCCTCCGGCCAAGTGTCAAATTTCACTGCGACAGTCAAGGCATTGACAGGATTGGAATATCGAACGGATTGGCAAAAAGTCTTATTTTCACCAGGAGAGCATGGAGCGGGAGGGATCTTCATCCATACTCTCCTGGTTATTTAAAGGGGCCGATTTTGCAATCATCTGAACTGTTCGTATGAACAAAATCATTCTCACCCCCTATACCAAGACAACCGAATTGCTATCGTTTGATATTGATCAGATCGGACAACACCTCATCGCTGGTGGTGATCACCTTGGAGTTGGCTTGAAATGCCCGCTGGGTGGTGATCAGTTCGACAAACTCGGTGGCCAGGTCCACGTTGGACATCTCCAGACTGCTGGGGGCAATGCTTCCCACTCCACCTTGGTTGGGGGACAGGATGACCGCCTGTCCGGATGCCAAAGTAGAGGTAAACAAATTGCTCCCCTGCTTTTGGAGCCCGGAATAGCTGGCAAAGTCGGCTAGTGCGATCTGGGCGAAATTCAACATCGTACCATTGGAGTAAAGTCCCGTAAAAATGCCGTCTTCATCCACGGAGATGCCTTGCAGCATCCCGGTGGGGTAGCCGTTCTGGGTCTGTGAATTTTTGGCCGACGTGCCCGCGTAGCTGGTAACAGTGCCGTCGGTTGCAGCGGTAGTGTCGATAAATCGCCAGGTAAGGGTGATGGGGGCAGCCCCTCCAATGCCCGGTACGGTGATGGCTTGACCACTCCCCAAACCGGTAGCGGATGCGGTTATTGATCCGGTTGAGGCGGGATCCAATGCGCCGGTATTGGTAAAGCCCAGCGTCGGGTTGGCCGGCATTGTAACGGCGCCGCTGGTGGACGTAACCGTATAATCCCACTCCACGGCACCGCCCATGTCAGGGGTCGTATCCCGGGTGAAGGTGTAGGTCAAGTCTACGGGATTGCCCAGGGAATCGTATACGGTCACCGTGGTATCATAGGTGGTGGCGGCGTTGGCATCCAGGTTGAGACTCATGGTGATTTCGCTGGTCGCCGAAGGTACACTCTGGCCTGCCGGGAGCGCGATGTCCCCCATGGGACCCACCACACCAGCCGGGTCAATGGGATAGCCCTGCACCCGATAATTATCCTGGTTGACCAGAAATCCCTGGTTGTCGAATTCAAATTGCCCGGCCCTGCTATAGTACTGTGCGGTGCCGGCCGGGTCGTTGACAATAAACATCCCCTGGCCGTTAATGGCCAGATCGGTAACGTTGGTGGTGGTCTCCACAGTACCGGAATTCCAATTCGCCGCCACACCGCTCATGGTGACACCCCTACCGATCTGCATGGAACTTTGACCCAGGGACGAGCTGAAGACATTTGAAAATGACACTTTCGAGACTTTGAAGCCGGTGGTATCCACGTTGGCGATGTTGTCTCCGATTACGGACATGGCACTGGTATTGGCTTTGAGACCTGAAATACCCGAATATAAAGATCCAATCATGTTAAAGCTCCCTTCTGTCTATTCTATCGAAAAATTGTTTTATGTTTATTCATACACCTGGACCACATTCCCCAGCGGGATCTCCTGGCTGGCGGTGAGCAGATAGGCCAACCCGTTCTTGTAGTAGACGCCGGAAACCGTACCGCTGGTGAAAGACGTGACGGACATGGTATTGCCGTCGGCATCCATGGCCATGACCTCATAGCGGTAGGTGCCGTCCGGCGCCGGCTGGTTCTGGTGGTTCATGCCGTCCCAGGAAACGCTCTGAAGCCCTACCGTCAGCGGTCCCGGTTCGAGATCCTGAACATATTCACCAAATTGGTTATAAATCCGGACATAGACACCGGCTGCATCCTGATTCAGGTTGAATTCGATGGATACCGGCTGTCCGCTGGTCAGCTCCAATTGATCCCCCACCGCTTGAACGCGTTTGCCGATGTAGTCCACTGCCTGGCTGTTGGTCAGGATGGTTTGAGAGTTGCCGACACTTCCAAGGGTCTCATTGATATTTTGAAGCTCTTCCAAAGAAGAGAATTGCGCCAATTGCGCCGAAAATCCGGTGCTGTCCATGGGATTCAGCGGATCCTGATGCTGCAACTGGGTAACGAGCAGGTTCAGGAAGTCCTCTTTCCCCATGGCCGACGCTTTTGGGTCCTGGGTTTTTGCGGCCCGGGAGCCGACTTGATCCAATCCGACGATACTCATAAGTTTCGCCTCCGCGCTGTAAGCTTATACAAAATAGTCGACTTCACCGACGCCTGTGTTCGGTTGCCGACTTTCGGTATCGGATGAAATCGATACTTCACCATTTTCTTCGATACCCCTGCTACCATTAAAGCGGCTGTTTTGCCGCCTTTTGAATCCTTGACGGAAACCGGCCCAGTCCTTACCCTGCTTGGACATATCGTTGTCGTTGGCGACAAAGACGTCGAACTTGTCGATTTGCAACCCATGCTGCTGCAATTCGGTTTTTAAATGCTGCAGTCCTTGTTCAACCATCTCCTTTACCGCCATGGACTCTGTGGCCATGCGTACCATCACTTGATGGTGATCGGTCGAAATCTGCATCTGGACCTGTCCCAGAAATTCCGGCTTTAATTTGATGGTCATGGTCGACTGTCTGCCCTGGGAGTGGAGTGTCATTTGCTGGACGATTTGACGAATGACATTGGTCTGCAGATTCTGGGCAGGTGCCGGGTTCGTCTCCTTTCCGCCGGAAACGCCTTCCATGCGCTCGCTTACTGGTGCTCTCGTCTTGGTTATTGATCCGTTAATCGACTCCCGATGGACTGTATCGGCTTTTGTCAGCAGGTCGTTCGAATCTGTAGTAGTTTCGGCCGAGCTGTCGGTGAAACCTGTTTTGACATCAATGCCGGAGCGGGTTTTGGTGTCATCCTTTGAGAATAATTCAGATTCCGGGTCTGAATCCCCGGCCCATTGTTGGTCATGTCGCGGTTCTGGGGACGGTTGGCCCGCCGGCTGCTGAAGCGCGGTCGCCGCTGTTGCGATCTTCCCACGAGGCGCGCTCCTGCCTTCGAATTCCTTTCCCTCGCCGTTTTGCATGGCCGGCGGCATCTCTTTTCCTGCCAAAAAGTCTGCCACGGCTGGTTTGGTCTTTTCGCCGTGCGCATTCGGCATTGGATCGATGGGTGCGTTCGGCTTTATCATATCGGCCGCTTGTTTGGCGGCGGGCACCGGTTGTACCTCGACTTCCGGCTGCTCGCCCAAAACAGATGGCGCGGCCGTCGTTTCGGGGATACGGTCGGACACTTTCTCGAGTCCATTCTGAAACGCGGTCTCCCGAGCCGATTCTTTGACGCCGGCTTCGGCTTGAGCCTGTTCCATCGGGTTTCCCATCTGCCCCTGGTCCGGCAAAAGAATCGATTTCAGGGTTTCAGCCGGACGGACGGTTTCCGGTGCGGCTTCATTGAGCAGCCGCTTTGCCATGCCGATGGCCTCGATTTGATCCTGCGTCAGATCGATAAGGGGCACCATGCCGGAGATATCACCTTCCTCCATCTCCACCCATTCCAGATCTTCCAACGACTGCTGCAGCTCATCCTCAGGAACTGCAGACATTAAGGCGTTGATGATATCGGCAAATTCGCCACAGGTGCAGGCATCCTCTTCCCCTTGACCTTTGGGCATTTTGATGGCAATTTTTTCGATATCGGTCGTCATCCCCTGGGACGGTAATTCTACAAACATAAGTGACGTCTGCATATATCCTCTCAGATTGAATTTCTCGTAAATTGGTTTATGGCGATTTCGTTCAAGAACTTTTGTTCTGTCTGATTTAATGCTTCCATATAGGCTCGCAAGTCTTTCTCTTTGAGTTTGTCGATGGATTTCCGGTTCTGCATGGCTTCAAGCAGCGCCTGCATTTTTTCGCTGCACTTTGCTTCCGCTTGCTTGACCCGCATCTGCTGTTCCGATATCTCTCCGGCCAACCGCTGGATATAGGTGTCATACAATGCCAACTGTGGACCATGGGTACGGCTCTCCTGCTGGCGCCTCAGGTCGTTTTCCGCCCGGGATCTTTTATCCATGAGCGACTGGAGCCGATCGATCTCCTGGTCACGATCCCGCTGGGCCTCGGCGAGCTCCCGCTGAACAAGATCCTCCTGGAAACTGCGATATCGCCTTAGCGCCTCTAATTTAAATTTAAAGCTCATGGGGTGCTCACAGCTGCAACATCCATTATCTTATTCAATTGTTCCAAACTCTCCTCAAAATGAACGTTTTCGGTGATATCTTGTCGGAGATACTGATTGATCAATTCTATCCGTTCAATGGCCTGGTCGATTTTCGGATTGCTTCCATTGACATAAGCGCCGATGTTCACCAGGTCTTCAGCTTTCCGATAGGTCGCCAACAGCTCTTTCAAACGGTTGGCATCGTGTTTGTGCTGCAGCCCGGTGATATCCACCATCACGCGGCTGACACTTTTCAAAACATCGATGGCCGGGTAGTGATTCTGGTCGGCCAGTTCCCGGGTCAACACGATATGCCCATCCAGGATAGAACGGGCAGCGTCTGCTATGGGTTCGTTCATGTCGTCGCCTTCAACCAGTACGGTATAGAGACCGGTGATGGCCCCATGGTGATCCGAAGTGCCCGCCCTTTCCAATAGCTTGGGCAGCAAGGTAAAGACTGACGGGGTGTACCCTTTGGTGGTCGGCGGTTCTCCAAGGGCCAGCCCGATTTCCCTTTGGGCCATGGCGAAACGCGTGAGCGAGTCCATCATCAGATTGACCTGCATGCCCTGGTCACGGAAAAATTCTGCGATGGCCGTGGCGACGAATGCGCCCCGGACGCGAACCAGCGGCAGATGGTCTGATGTGGCCACGACGACCACGGATTTTTTCAGCCCTTCCTCGCCCAGTTCCTTGTCGATGAATTCGTTGAGTTCCCTGCCCCGCTCTCCGATCAGGGCGATCACATTGACATCGGCCTGGCTTTTACGGGCGATGATCCCCATCAATGTGCTTTTGCCCACTCCGGAGCCGGCGAAGATGCCCATCCGCTGTCCGCCTCCGACGGTCAACAGGCCGTTAATGGCGCGGACACCGATATCCAGCGGTTTGCGGATCCGCTGGCGCAAAAGCGGGTTGATGGGATTGGCATAGATCGGATACTCCTCTTCGACCTGAATGGCGCCGAGCCCATCCATGGGTGCACCCAGACCGTCGATAACGCGTCCAAGCAGCTTTTCCCCCACGGCCACTGCTGCATTTTTCTGTCGCGCCACCACGCGGCTGCCCGGACTGATGGACCGAATCTCTTCAAGGGGCATGAGCAAAACGGTTTGATCCCTGAACCCCAGGACTTCGGCTTTTACAGGCGCCTCGTTTTCTTTACCGTAGATGTCGCATACACAACCCAGTTGGGTTACCGGCCCGTTCGCCTCCACTACGAGTCCCACCACCTGGGTCACGTGACCACAAGATTGAATAGGGTCCAGGTTGTCCACTTTTTCGCGAAATTGTTCAAACGGGTCGAAATGGGGGTCTGTCCACTCAGCACTTCCGGCCAGCGAGACGACCACCTGTTTTAATTCCGCTTCGATGGAATCCAGTTGTTTATCGATTCTCGCATCCACAGTGCCGAAATCCGTATCTACAAGACATCCGCCAGGCTGGATGCCCTTATCCAATATCAGTTCGAAGTTGTTGGAAGTTTCGGTATCGGGCAGGGTTTCAAGAAGTGCAGACTTAACGCTCTGTTCGTCATCAGGATGACATCTGATCTTAGCGTTGTCATGGGACACGGCTAATTTGACGATGTGCCGCAGTGCATCCCGCCGTCCATCGCCGTTCTTCTCCATCTCTTTAAAGATGATTTTCCGGGCCATGGCCATGGCCAAATCAACGACATCCCCTGGTGTATTCCTGATGACAGCGGCATGATGGTCATTGATAATGGCAGTGGCATTGTCCAGCATATCCATGACTGGCCTTAATTTTTCATGTTCCTGGGGCAGCGCGTTTTTTTGTCCCTCTGCATAGCCTTCCTCGTAGGCTTCGGATTCCAGGGTCGCTAAGTCCTGCCCGGACGGAAAATCGCCATCCGGGTTGCTCCCTGTGCCATCTGCAACTGCGGTATGCTCACCCGTCCTGAACTCCGGGAAGGTATAACGTTTGTATGGGGTTGAACGATCCATTAACCGATAAACTCTTCGCCTCCGCGACCGCTGATGATCAGCTCGCCTTTGCGCTCCATTTCCTGGACAATGCGGGTGATTTTTTGCTGTGCGTCGGTGACATCTTTCATCCTTACGGCGCCGCTGACCTCCATCTCCTCTTTGAGGATCTCCGCGGCTCGTTCCGACATGTTTTGGAAAATCTTCCCCTTGACCTCTTCGGAGGCGGCCTTGAGGGCCACGGCCAACTCCTGAGATTCCACGCTGCGCAACACCTTTTGCAGGCCTTTGTCATCCACGAGGACAATATCTTCGAAAACGAACATTTTCTGTTTGATTTCGTCGGCCAGGTCCGGGTCGTTCTCTTCAATGTCGTCGATGATTTGTTCGGCTGTACCGCCATCGATGGAGTTGAGAATTTCAGCCAATCGGCTTACGCCGCCGGCCTCCTGCGTGGCGGATTGATCTTTATTGGCCAGAATCTCTTCGAATACCTTGTCGATCTCTTCGACCATGCCGGACATCACTTTGTCCAAATTGGCGATACGCAGCGCCACATCAGACTTCAATTCTTCCTCGAGCATGCTCAAGATGTCGCTGGCCACCGCCGGTTTTAGGTGAACCAGAATAATGGCGATGGTTTGCGGGTGTTCGTCTTTAATCAATTGAAAGATTCTTCAGCTTCGTCCTTTTTGGAATCTGATCCGTTGAAATCAATCAAGGGAGCACCGGCGCTCTCCAAAAATTCCAATGCCACTTTATCGACAAGATCCTGTGGGACAGCGCCTAGTTTTGATTGCAACCTGTAGATCAATTGACGTTCTTCTTCGTCCAGCCGATTCAAAATTGGCGCTGCGGCCTTGACGCCGATGGCATTGGTTAAGATAGCGACCTTCACCGAACCTGACAATTGCCTGATGTTCATCTATGCCGTGCCTCTCCTGTGATCGCTTGCGGCCGGTTTATGTTTCCTTGAGCCATTGCTGTACCAACTGAGTGGTATCTTCCTGTTTATTTTGCACGAGTTGTGCTGCTTGTTCGATATATTGAGACTTGTTTGCCTCTTTGTTGGCGTACTGTCTTTCAATCTCGGCGATGGTCTTTGGCAGATGCTCCAACAAATCGACATCTTCCCATGAGGTCTCGGTCAGCCATTTAATCAGCGGTTTGATGATGAACATAAAGGTAAACAATATGAACAATCCTCCCATGATGTATTTGATATGACTGCCGTAGGCCCGAACCTTGTCCAGCCAACTGCCGATTCCTTTTACTTCCGGCAGAGGCGCAATTTTCTGAGTATTAAATGGTATATTGGTCACCTCGACCTGGTCCCCCCGACGCTCATCGAAATTGACGGCTCGCTTGACCAGAGAGGTCAGCTTGATCATCTCCTCTTCGGTGCGGGGCTCGTATTTTATCTCTTCCCTTTTTTTATCGCCTTTTCCCTTCACCACGGTAGTGTAAGTCCCGTCAACGATCACGGCCACTGAGAGCTTGTTCAACTGACCGACAGGTTTCACCTTGCGACTGATGGTTTTTCCGATTTCATAGTTGCGGGTAACATCCTGTTTTTTGAAAGCGGTCGACTGGGAGGCCTGCACCGCGGATGAATTATCCCTGCTGATATTGGAGGCCATTCCCGGAATTCCTTCAGGGGACGGCTTGGCTTTGGCGGCCGTTTCATTAAAGGATTTTTCGCTGCGAACAACCTGGTTTTGAGGTAAATAGAGCTCCTCGGTGGATTCCTGCTGAATAAAATCCAGATCACAGGAGATCCGCACGATGGCTTTGTCCTTGCCAAGAACCTGTTCCAGCATGCTCAACACGCCTTTTTCCAGCAGTCGCTCTTTCCGTTCCTGGAATTCCAGGTGATCTGAAGAGATCTGGGCGGCCGTGGGGGTGTCCTCATCGGCACCGGCGAGCAATTGACCTTTCTGGTCCACGACCGTCACGTTTTCCGGTGACAGCCTGGGAACACTGGAGGAGATCAGATGAACGACACCGTTGATCTGGTCTTCGCTCAACCATCGCCCATGATGAATTTTTAGAATTACCGATGCTGTGGCCGGCTCTTCCTCTTCAATGAACAACGATCGCGGCGGAATAACAATGTGCACCCGGGAGCTTTCCACTTCAGCCAGGCCGTTTATGGTACGGCTCAGTTCGCCCTGAAGGGCGCGCTGATAGTTGATATTCTGGACAAAATCGGTCATTCCCAATTTTGTGTTGTCGAAAACCTCGAATCCGACACCGCTACCCCTTGGAAGCCCCTGTGACGCCAGTTCCAGGCGTACATCGTAGACATTCTCCCTGGGAATCTGGATGGTACCGCCATCATGGGACAACTTATAAGGGATTTTTTGATCCTTCAGACGCGACACCACCTCGCCGGCATCTTCAGCAGACAACTGAGAATACAGCGGCAAATACTCGGGTCTACCCGACCAGTCGATCAAGGCGATGATACCCCAGACAGTGGCAACGATCAAAATGGTCAAACTGATCAACTTGCCGGCGGACAGCGTTTTTAATACCGCACCCACTTTACTTCCGAACGATGCAATCGAATTTGCCATTATCTCATCTTTCCTGATAGCTGCCTTTATTCATCCTGCCGGTTCCATGTGATTTAGAAACGCAGTGCTAAATTACTTCGGCCTGTTCCGAGACAACGGATTATGCTTTAAGTTTTGCCGATGTCCAGTGCGGCCGATGCCATGTCCTTGATGGATTTGACGGCTGTAATGTTGGCTTCGTAACTGCGCGTGGCTGAGATCATGTTGACCATCTCTTCGACGACATTGATATTGGGAAGAGAGATAAATCCTTCTTCATTGGCATCCGGGTGATGGGGATCATATTTCATGATCGGTTGACGGTTGTCCTCCCGTATGTCGACGACTTCAACCCCGGTAAGACCGGGGCGAAGCCGATCGGCCAACGCTTGCCCGAAATCAGGTTGCGGCGATTGGGCTGCAAATACAGCATCCATTCGCTTGTATGCTTTACCTTCCTTAGCCTGGGGGGTGTTCACGTTGGCAAGGTTGCTGGTAATCAGATTCATGCGCAATCGCTGAGCGCTTAATCCGGTTGCGCTGGTTTTGAGCGAGTCGAGAAAATTCATATCGAACGGCACCTCCGGTATTGTGTTCTTAAGTAGACTCAGCAAGGAGTGTACCAAACCGGAATCCATGTCCGTTAATACTAATTTTAATTGTGAAAACAGTATGTTTTATGGTTGGTGCTATTGGAGGGATGTAGGTCGAGAGTCAAAAGATCGACGGCGCGGCAAAGATTGCCTAGACATTATTGCCGGATGCGGATGACGGGGGCTCGTCGGTATGGGCATATTCTCGGAGCTTGTTGCGAAGGGTACGGATACTGATACCCAGCATTTGAGCCGCATGGGTTCGGTTCTCATTGACATGCCTCAGGGTCTGGCCGATGAGCTTCTTTTCGATCTCTTTAACGGTCATGCCCACAAAGGAATCCGCCGTGACGCCTTCCGGCGCCGTTATCTGCCTGTCGATCAACAGGTGCGCGGGAGTGATCTTGGACCCATCACAAATCAGGATCGCCCGCTCGATGGTGTTTTCCAATTCCCGCACATTTCCCGGCCATGACCAGCCGGAGAGCTGTGACATGGCTTCTGAAGATATATTAACGTCCGGGATGTTGTGAATATTGCAAAATTTGTCTTTGAAATGTTCAACCAGAATTGAAATATCGCTCTTCCTTTCCCGCAAGGAAGGGATCTTTAAAGGGATAACACGTAAACGATAGTAGAGATCCTGTCTGAAGCTACCCTCTTTGACCATCTGCGCCAAGTCCCGGTTGCATGTTGCCAACAGACGGACGTCAACCGGTATCGGTTTATGTCCGCCAATGGGGTCGACCTCCTTTTCCTGAAGCACTCTGAGCAGTTTGGCTTGCAAGGCCAATGGCATTTCACTGATCTCATCCAGTAGCAGCGTTCCTCCCGAGGCCTGTTCAAATTTTCCGATACGTCTCTTGGTGGCGCCGGTGAAGGCCCCTTTGTCATATCCAAACAATTCGCTCTCAACCAGATTTTCGGGCAATGCGGCACAATTCATAGCCACAAACGCTTTGGCCGAACGGCCGCTTTTTTGGTGAATGAACCGCGCCAACAGCTCCTTCCCTGTACCGCTTTCTCCTTCGATCAATACGGTGGCATTTGATTTGGCGACGCGTTCGGCCGTGGCCAGAAGCGTCGCCATCGCATCGGAACGGCTGACAATGGACCGCAGGCCGCTGCCGCTTGGTTTTCCTTTGTCTCCCTTGTCCGTCAATTTTACGGCCCTGGCGAGACTCGTTTGAATGGCCTGGGCGCTACTGTCTTTGGTAAAATAGTCGAATGCCCCTTTCTGGACGGCATCCACAGCCCTGCGCACATCGATCTGGTCTGAAAAGATGATGACCGGCACGTGGCCAACGTTGATCAAAAGATGGCTGGATAAGTTTTCTTCATCGGCCATGACCATCTCTTCATGGACCGCCACCAGGCGGTAATTTGCTTCGGTGATGACCGCGGGTTGCGGTACACTGTCTGTACAGACCTGTGCCTCGCATTTGAGATCCAAAAGCATGCGTTTAATCCGGTGACAAAAATCATCTTCCGGATGAATGATTAAGGCCGGTTTTCGATTCATTCCACTCCTGATTGAATGACAGTCCACGGTCGTGCTCACATAACCGCAATTTATATGCCAGGCCGATTACTGTCTGCCCCGGTATATCATGGACCGGTACGTTATCGTTTTTTGTCTAATTTTTCTTTGACTTATACAGCGTTTGAGGGTGCCTTTTAGAGGGGGTGACCAAGGCGGCAGCAGTGGATGGCGTCACGATGTTGACACATTGCTGCATCACTGCATCTAAGGCAAGTCTTCTATCGTTTGGGCTATTTGTTCCCTTAATGTTTCAATAGCAGCCGAGGAAGGACCGCGCCGAGGGGCTCCCCGCGGAATGTCTTCGTTGTCGCAGATCCGAACGACACCGGAATGGTTCAATTCAATGCCTCGACAGCGCATCAGATCGGCAAGCTCTTCCATATCCTCTTTGTTGAGCTGTAATTCCAATTGGTGGTGACGTCTCAACCCTTCATCAAGCGCTTCTTGAACCGGAAGCATCGTGTCGGCTTTCGGCATCTGGCAACTGCTGGAAAGCTTACCCGCAATGGATAATGCCAGGGTCACGATGTGAGCGGCTTGACCATGGGTGAATTGGCTGAAGGTCTCCGAAAAATCATTTAACCTATTGAAAAAGCCTTGCAAGGATGGCTCCAATTCTTGCTGGGCGAGAGTGCAGGCATCCTTGTTTCCGACTTTGAAGCCCCTTTCATAGCTCTCCTTCAGCGCAACGGTGAGCGGATCGCTGCCATTGCCACTTTGTGTGCTGTTTGAAGGGCTGTTATTATCAGGGATCGGGAGATCGGCTGGTGTCTGGAACAATGGGCGGAACCGATGATCATCCTGACGTGTGTTTTTCGATGTGGGATGAATGGCCGGAAAGATATGGGGGCTGCGTATCATATATTTCCTATCTTCTTCCAATGGTTCCAATAGAATCACCCGACCTGATATTACGTTTCATTCTCAACTGATGGGCATTATGCGCACTTGTGGAGTTCATACCGTTTAATCTTCTCCACCAGTGTGGTTCTTTTGACTTGAAGCAGCTTGGCGGCTTTGTTCTTAACCCAATCCGTTTTTTCCAGGGATTGGTAGATGAGATTTTTTTCAAATTCGCTTACCGCTGTACTCAGGCAAATGCCTTCCGTGCTCAGTTCCGGCGCAATCAGGCAGGTCGCCATCTCCCCGCCATTTCTCATTTTGGGCGGAAGGTCGTCGACATTGATCTCCCCATCTCCTTTGAGCACCACCAGGCGTTCCATTAGATTGGCCAGTTCTCTGACGTTACCGGGCCACGGGTGGTGCATGAACGTTTTCATTACGCTATCGGTGACCCCCGTGACCTCCGTATTTTTATCCTTATTTAACTGGGCAAGAAAGTGATCGACCAACAGGGGGATATCGACTTGCCGCTCTTTCAAGGCCGGCAACTGGAAAGGAATGACATATAATCGGTAGAACAAGTCTTCACGGAAGGTTCCCTTTTGTACCGCCTCTTCCAGATCGCGGTGTGTGGCGGCGATAATGCGTACATCCACTTTGACGGTCTTGCAGCCGCCGACCCGCTCAAACTGCCGCTCTTCAAGTACTTTCAGTACCTTTACCTGCAGATCAGGGCTCATGTCTCCGATTTCATCCAGGAATATGGTGCCGCCATCGGCGACCTCGAATTTTCCCGTTTTGGCCGAGGTTGCACCGGTAAATGCTCCCTTGACATGACCGAACAGCTCGCTTTCGAGCAGATTCTCAGGAATCGCGCCGCAGTTGATGGCAACAAACGGCTTGTCTCTCCTGTAGGAGCTGTCGTGAATGGCTTTGGCGATCAGGCCTTTTCCGGTGCCGGTTTCGCCATTGATTAAGACCGTGCTGTCACTGTTGGCCACTCGCTCGATCAACCTGAAAACCTGAGTCATGGACCGACTTTTTCCGATGACGCCTCTGAAATTGTACTTTTGTGGATCTCCAGTGATCACTGCATGTTCCAAAGCACCGGTGCCATCCGTGGTTTCCTGGATTTTTCCTTCAGCCACTTACGTCCCCCTCCCGTTGGGTTGTTCTTGAGGATTAAAGCTCTCTGATTATTAGCAAATCTTATGCCAGTGGAAGCATCGTTCCTGAACGCGAATTTTCTCCTTAGATTTATCCATCGTTTGAGATCAAAGCGATTTTTCGCTTTCTTTGGAAGCACGAAGCGTTAACCGCATCCGTTCGATTCCAAATCGACGGTAACCTATAAAAAAAGGCCAGCCGATAATAAAATTACCCGGAGATATTCATCTCTTCTTTTTTGACGCTATTTTTGCATAATGCAAATACATAAAAGCCAGAATTTACTTTCAAAAGTCAGTCCATTCCAGGCCATATGATATCCAGCTGCAATTATTGGTAAATTGAAATAATCCACAAAGAAAAGCACGATTTTTGCATTTTGCAATAAGGTGGTACCAATTTTGGCAATCCGACAAGGGCCCCGCTGCCATTCTTCAACGACCAAATTTCTTCAGTTTTTTTCTAAAGTACTCGCGCTTACCGATCGATAATGGTTTGCGAGAGCGCGGTCATAGCAGAAAGGAGGGACGGTTAGAAAAGGCGCTAGAAATTTAACCCACAACTCTAATTTACACTTAATAGGCCAGAAGGCCGCAGAATTCCTAGAAAAGGAGAAAAAAACATGGCTACATCAATTACACTGACCTCAGGAATGAGAAAAAACCTTTTCAGCTTGCAGAACACTGAGAAGCTTCTTCAAACCACACAAACCCGTCTGGCCACCGGTCAGCGCGTCCAAAAAGCGGTGGATGATCCCATCAACTATTTTACGGCGTTGAACCACAGCCAGCGCGCCGACGACCTGGCCAGCCGAAAAGATGAAATGACAGAATCAATCCAGCTGATTACTGCAGCCAATGATGGCGTGGAATCCATTACCGCCATGATCGCTTCGGCCAAGTCGCTGGCCCAGTCAGCCCTCTCCACCTCCGGTACGGCGTCTATCGAGACCTTGAAAGCTCAGTACAATGAGGTGCTGAACCAGATCGACGATCTGGCTGCCGACTCAGGGTACAAGGGGGTCAATTTGCTGGAAGACTCAACCGTGTCCCACGATGTGAAGTTCGATGAGACCGGTGTTTCCAAACTGACCGTCACCGGTTTCAATGCCACATCCACTGCCGAAGTGCTGAACCTGGATGAAGGCGGCGTGGCCAACAACTGGTCCGTGGCCGGTGGAACCGCCAACTCCACCATGATCAACTCCGCCATCACCAAGTTGGATAACGCCACCACGGCCTTGAGGGACGAGGCCTCCAAGCTGTCCACCAACCTCAGCACCATCACCATCCGTCAGGATTTCACGGCCAACATGATCAACACACTGCGCGACGGTGCCGCAAACCTGACCAATGCCGACATGAACGAAGAAGGCGCCAACATGCTGATGCTGCAGACCCGCCAGCAACTCGGTACCACTTCATTGAGCCTGGCGTCTCAAGCCGCACAATCGGTATTGAGACTGTTCTAAAGACGGATCCTTTAGAATCAGGCCTGGTGAACACCGGGTTCGATAATTGCCATGGTATGGGAGTGATCCTCCTGTACCATGGTTTTATTTGATCCACCTTCAATTTATCCGCTGTTCGAAATCTGCCGAGTCGGATAGACGATATCTTCTTTATCTATCTCCAATCACCTAACGTATACGCTCTGCTTCGATTTCAGGGAATCATTGTGGCATGAAAAATGCTGCCTTAAGTTCTGAAATATTTGGACGATATACAATCTAACGCAAGGGAAATCAGATCTCCCATCAGGACAACCTTTCACGGAAGATGTGACATGGCGCTCAAAATCACTCTCAAACCCCATGAAAAAATGATCCTCGGGGGTGCAGTCATCACCAACGGCTCTTCAAAATGCGAGTTTGTCGTTGAGAACAAAGTCTCCATTCTGCGGCAGAATAATATAATGGTTCCCGAAAAGGCCACATCACCTGCCCGAAGGATCTATTTGGCCATTCAGCTGATGTATGTGGATCCTTCGCAAATGGTGGCGCACCAGAAAACCTACTGGCAGCTCGTAAAAGAGTTTGTCGATGCCGCTCCCAGTTCCCTGGGGTTGGTGGACCAGATCAACGAGTGCATCTTTCAGGAAAACTATTACGAGGCGATAAAGTTAGCGAAGCAACTTATTGAATTCGAACAGGAGGTCATCAAACGTGTTACACAATGCAGTGAAATCCTACCAGTCGGTTGATAAAGAGACCATGTCCGGCCGTGAGACCGAGGCGCGGGTGCTAACACAGGCCGCCCTCAAACTGGTCGATTGCCAAAACAACTGGGATACCGAGGATAATAAAAAGCGTTTGGATGATGCGCTCAAGTATAACCAGAGAATCTGGTCTATCTTCCAGGTGGAGGTCTCAAAGGCCGATAACCCGCTTCCCGATCAGATTAAAAACAATATTATTATGTTAAGCCGTTTTATCGACAAGAGGATATTCGATACCATGGCGTTTCCGGAAAAGGAAAAGCTTACCATTCTCATCAAGATCAACCAGAACATAGCGGCCGGCCTGAGAGGTTCTACAGCCTAATCTTTCCAAAACAAATTAAGGCGCTGCCGGTCCTGAATAAAGACTGCAGCGCCATTAATGCTTACAACCTTCGCCAATCTGTTGAAGATCTGCCATAGAATTGGCGTTCGACTGTCAAATCATCGGCAAGAATCGATCTTTGATTAGCAATTAGACCAAGGCAATAAAAAACATCTCAGCCGGATTATAGAAATGAGGGCCGATTTCGGGTGCCTGATGGCTATCGGTGGATGTCGTCGCTCTTCCGCCTCGCGCCTTTTTGCCAGCCGCATTGTCCCCCATCTGTCGCGCCGCTTTCCTTGCACCAGTTTTCACAATGGCCTTGAATTTGCACGATTATCCCTGAGGTTTTCAGTAAATCCCCGGCACGGCCTGTGGTAACCCGGTTATACAGGGTCATGGCCGATGAGGGGTGTCCATTAATAATCTGGCATTGAATGGAAGACGGATGGGCCAGACAATAACAAATCCGGGAAACCGGTATGAAAGCAACGTCGAGAGAGGGGCTACCCTGTTGTCTCAGGGACGGCACCAGGAAGCCAAGCAGCATTTTCGTGCGATGTTGGACCACCACCCCAATGACGCTCTGACAAGCTACAATTGCGGTATCGCCTGCTATTTTTTAGGGGAATATGCCAACGCCGAAACCTGCTACAGACACGCACTGCGCCATTTTCCGGATTGGATTGAAGCCTACCACAACCTGGGGCAAGCCTGTGAAGCCCAAAGCAAGCGAAAGGATGCCGTTAAGGCATATGAGGCTGTGCTTCGGCACAAGCCGGACTATTACCCTTCGGCCTACCGGCTGGGTCTCCTTTACCGTTTGTCAGGCGATGACCAAAAGGCCATGACCGCCATGCGGACGGCAGTGAATGCCCGGCCCGACTCGGCCGAAGCGCTATGCACGCTCGGCATCCTCTATCGTGAACAAAATCGTTTCGCAGAAGCGCTGGTCTGTCTGGATCAGGCCCTGTGTATCAATCCCGATATGGCCAATGCCCTTTACAATAAGGGAATTGTGCTTCAAAAAGCCGGAGAATTCGATAAGGGACGCGAGCTTTTCCGAAACGCAATGCTGATAAAGCCCTCCTTTGCTCCGGCAAAATGGCTGTATCATCTCTCCTTGCCGATGCTCTATCGTTCACCGGAAGAGATTCTGACCCATCGCCGGAGATTCCGGGACAATCTCAATGACCTCATTGCATCCACTCCCCTGGAGACAGAGACCCAGAGAGCCCATGCCTTAAGCGGCGTGCGGACCACCACCAATTTTTATCTCCAATACCAGTGTCGCAACGATCTGCCGTTGCAACGAAAATACGGACATTTTGTTCACGAGATTATGCGCTCGAATTATCCCCACTGGACCAAGCCCCGCAGGATGCCGCCTTTGAGAACCGGCCAAAAAGTTCGGCTCGGCTATGTCTCCACCTTCATGTACGATCACACGGTGGGCAACTTCCTGTCCGGTTGGCTTGAAAATCACAATCAAAGCGAATTTGAAATTCACAGTTACCATGTGGGGCGGAAAGTAGACCATCTGACCCGGCATATTCAAAACATAAGCCGGCATTTCCACTATTTTGCCGGCGATATGACGGTTGCGGCAACGCAAATAGACCGCGACGATCTGCACCTGCTCGTCTATTCCGATATCGGCATGGCCCCCAACACCCTGCAAATGGCGGCTCTGCGTCTGGCGCCGATACAATGCAAAGGATGGGGTCACCCGGTCACCACCGGCATCCCTACCATTGACTACTATCTCAGCAGCGATTTGATGGAGCCGGCCGATGCCGATCACCACTATTCGGAAACCCTGGTCCGCCTTCCCAATCTGGCCCTGTGTTATCGTCCGCCAAAGGTGCCTTTGAATCCCAAAACGCGTGCCGAATTGGGACTTCCCAATGACCGGTTTGTTTATCTGTCGACCCAGTCTATCTTCAAATACCTGCCCCAACATGACGATATCTATCCAAGAATTGCAAAGGAAGTTCCACAGGCCTGTTTCGTTTTCATTGGGAATGAAAGCGCATCGGCCACCATGAAATTCAAGCATCGCTTGGCAAAGGCATTCTCTGCCTTCGGATTGAAGGCCGAATCATACTGCAGGATAAGCAGACGGCTGAGCTTTAAAGATTTTCTCAGCATAAACATGGTGTCCGACGTTCTGCTGGATTCCTTGGAATGGTCCGGTGGTAAAACCACCCTTGAAGCGTTGAGCTGCGGACTGCCGGTGGTTACATTGCCTGGTCGTTTCATGCGCGGCCGGCACGCTTATGCCATGCTGAAAATGATGGGGTTGTCCGATACC
The DNA here is from genome assembly GCA_037387725.1 of Desulfobacteraceae bacterium. Lineage (GTDB taxonomy): Bacteria > Desulfobacterota > Desulfobacteria > Desulfobacterales > Desulfosarcinaceae > JARRKU01. Next base: position 3,678 of record JARRKU010000092.1, on the reverse strand, counting down.
ATTGCCAAGGACAAAGCGGCGTACTGCGCCTTGGCGGTTCAACTGGCCAGGGATGCCGATTTCCTCTCGAAAATAAAGACTTTCATCGTTCAGCATCGATCCCGTTTGTATCATGATCTAAATTTTATGGAGGCGCTGGAATCCTTTTATCGGACAGCTGTAACCCAATACGATGGCAAGGAAAGAGCGGCATGAAGATCGACAGGGGGCAAACACAACCGGCAGAAGTCCTATGCAAACCATGCAAATGAACATGAAAAAAATGCACGCCAAAGAAGAAGGCTCGCATGCTGCTTCCATGGCGCAAGCATGGCGACTGCGCAGCCAGGGGCTCTGGAAACCGGCTACAGAGATCTGTCGATCGGTCTTGTTGCAAAATCCGGATCTGGGTCAGGCGTGGCATTTGCTGGGGGTGCTGGCCCGGGATCAAAATCAAATATCCCAAGCGGTCGACTGCCTGGAACGGGCGATTGCTGTGGATCCCGAGGAGCCAAAACACTACAACAATCTGGGGGTTATTCTCAATTCCGTTGGCCGATACGACGAGGCGAAATCCTATCTGCGGAAAGCGCTTGAGATCTGGCCAAAGTTCCACGATGCCCGCTGCAATTTGGGTTTGGTCTGTTATTATCAAAACCATCTCACCTATGCGGCGCAATGTTTCACGCAGATACTTTCCGATGTTCCCGATCACGATGCGGCTTTGGCCAATTTGGGAATGACGCGTCTGGCACAGCAGATGTATGGCGAAGCGGCCAAGGCCTACGAAAAGGCCGTTTCCATCGCTCCGAATCAGGCGCAATGGCATGGCAATCTGGGGGCCGCCTATATTCGGATGGGGTGCTACGACAAAGCCGCCAATTGTTACCGCAGCGCCGCGGCCCTGGATCCGGATGCGACAAAATACGATATTTATCAGGGCATCGCCTTGCGAGCGGCCGGTAATCTCCCGGACTCCATCCGATTGTTGGAGGGGGTGCCGGAAAAAGATCCGCAGCGATCATTGGCCATTCCCCATCTCGTGGTTGGATTGGAGTACACCTGCCAATGGAACAAACTGGATCTGTTTCACCCTTTGCTGGACCATACAACCCAATCCGCACTTGATGACGGCCGTCGCCCCCATGAAGATCCCATGCTCAATATCCGGCGCTGCAGCGATATAACCGTCAACCAGGCCGTCAGCCGTGCCTGGAGCCGCTACCATCAGCACAGGGCAGACCGAACTAACCTTCAACTCATCCGGAGCCGTGACCATCGACATCGGCATAAAATTACCATCGGCTACCTATCCTATGATTTTCGCAACCATCCGGTGGCGCACCAGCTCTTTCCGCTATTCAGCATGCACGACCGAGATCGGTTCCATTGCGTCGCCTTTTCAACAGGCCCCGATGACGGCAGCTTCTTTCGCAGAACGATCGAGGCGGGTTGCGATGAGTTCATCGATATCGGTTCAAAGGGCCTGGCTGAGGCCGCCCAAACCATATACGACCGAAAAGTCGATATTCTGGTGGATTTGATGGGACACAGCCATCACAACCGTATGGAGATATTGGCCCTGCGGCCGGCGCCGATTCAGGTCGGCTACTTGGGATTTTTGTCGACCACAGGAGCGCCATTCATCGATTATTTGGTGACCGATGCCATCGTTGTTCCGGAAAATCATAAGCCCTGCTTTGATGAAAAATTGTTGCGCATGCCCCATTGCTATCAATTCAGCCATGTTGAATTGGTGAACGGTGAAACGCAGATGAATCGAAAAGATTGGGGATTGCCGGACACTGGCTTTGTTTTTTGCTGCTTTAATACGGTGTACAAGATTGATCGCGAGCTGTTTGACACCTGGATGCGGATCTTGCTTCAGGTGCCGGACGCTGTCCTCTGGCTGAACGGCGGCCATATGATGGCCCGGCGGCAGATGCAGGCACGAGCCAGACTGCTCGGGATCGATCCTGACCGTCTGGTATTTGCTGAAAAAATCCCTTTGGAAGATCACCTGAAGCGCGTTCCACTGGCTGATCTGGCGTTGGACACCATTCGGTATAATGGCGGCGCAACCACGGCCAATGCCCTTGGATGCGGCATACCGGTTCTTACCGTCTTGGGCCGCCATTGGGTATCCAGGATGTCGGCCAGCCAGCTCGCTGCTGTGGGACTGCCGGATCTTGTGCTGCCTTCGTTGGAGGCCTATGCGCACACCGCCATTGATCTGGCACGCCATCAAAACAAGCTGAAAAACTTAAAGCAATACTTGAAGAAAAATATCCCGCACACTCCCTTGTTTGACAGCAGCAAGTTCGTGCGGCAGCTCGAGTCGGGATATCGCATTATCCGGCAGCGGTTTCTGAAGGGATTGGATCCCATTCATGTTGATATTCCTGAAGAACCCATGGGGGGCGCCAATGGATGAAAAAGAGAAATATCTCAATCTCTATGGTGCAGACCTGGGCGGAAAATCCCAGCCGGATACCATACCCGGCCATATGGGCGGTGGATACGGTCGTATCTGCTGGGGGGAAAACATGCTGGAAGCCCTCAAGGGCTGGAATATCGCATCGCTCTTGGACGTCGGCTGCGGCTATGGAAACTTCTGCGACGCCGCCGCCCTCTTCGTCCCCAGCGTATTCGGCTTGGATATCGCCTCTGTGGCCACCGGCAATGTAATCCATAACCCGGAGATCACCTATCTGGACGGTGAAGCAAAAGAATTGCCCTTGCCGGACAACGCCGTGGAATGGATCACTTCATTCGACTGTCTCGAGCATTGCCTGGAGCAGGACATAGATGAAATTCTTAGAGAATTCAATCGAGTGGCTATAAAAGGGTTTGTTCTTTCCATTTCGTACGCGCCTTGTGAAATGGATGGCATGCCGTTGCACATGACGGTCAAACCTGAAGCATGGTGGATCGATAAATTGAACAAATACGGACAGGTCTCCAAGGAGGGCAAAGCCCCTATCACCGGCGCATCCTATCTGATCTGCCGGAAGCCGGTGGAGAAATATCTTATCTGCTATTGTGCCGGAAGCATCGGCACGCGGTTACGGAGCATTGCCCTGACCGACCGGCTGGCCCGTCAGACCGGACGACGTCTGAGCCTATTCTGGCTGGAGAATGACCCGCTTTGCCGCATCTCATTTGCATCCTTGTTCCGAAACTCCGTTCCCGTGATTTCGGAAGAGGCGCTGCTTGAGCTACCATCCTGTAAAATCTATGCCCGCCTAAAAGAAGTTGCCGATCAAGCCCTTATCAGCGGTGGCAAGGCTTTGAGAACGGCTGTCCAGAAATGGGGATCATCCGAGATGGACGCCATAGCGATGGACGACTCCGAGGATCACATCATCGTTTATGCCCCTAAAGCCGATATCGGTTCGGTAGCGGATGACAGCGACAATCTGCTCTCCCGTTTGCTGCCGAATATCCATATTCATAACCGTATTCATCAGTTCACCGAATCCATGGCGATTGATAAAAGTGTCATCGGCGTACACGCCCGCGGCACCGATTTTGGTATCCAAGCGGATGCCTACAAGCAACAAATGCAAAAAGCCATTGATCGAAACCCGAACCAATCCTTTCTGGTCTTTTCGGATGAGATGTCATACGAAAAAAGGTTGAAAAAGGAATTCCCAAATCGGGTCATTGTGCGCCCCAAGTCGTCATGGATTCAAAAAA
>JARRKU010000091.1:0-19758 GCA_037387725.1 Desulfobacteraceae bacterium | reverse complement strand
GAGATTGGGCAAAGGCGTCCACTTCGCGGAGAAGGGTGTCATAGACGGCCATGCCGGCCTTTCCATGGGGGAGCTCACCCGAAGCCTGCAATGCCCGGAAGTGGTTTCCCGGCATGGCGCCCTCCTCGCGGCACCTGAACATCTCCTGACCCACTTTATAGGCCTCCAAAGGCATAAGATTAAAGGCCTCGATGTCGGTGATGGGTTCAGTTGCATCCCGGAATGTGATGCCCAGCCGTTGCTCCATCAGATAGCGGACCGGATGCGAGAAAAAGTGGCAAAGCTGTTCCAGGTTGCAATGCCGCCAATCGGCGGATGGCTCGGGTAAGGGGGATTCAAAAAACGGCGCCATTTGCCCTTTGGCGTACAAATGGCGGCTGGCTTCCAGATTCTCCGCGGAGTAGCTGAACAGATTGGGGTGGTCAGGATCGAAATAGGCGGCTGAAAATGATTGCAGCGGATGTTCGATGACCACTCGATCCCTCTCCACACCAAGATCTTCCTGGATATATTCCAATAATTCGTTGACCAGGACCGAGGGCGGTTTGGGGCTGTTGTCCTGGATGTCCCTTCCAATGAAACTGACATAAAAGATATCCCGTGCAGAGAGCAACGCTTCGAGAAAAAGGTATTTGTCGTCATCCCGCTTGGAGCGGTCACCGGGACGCGGTTCTGAAGTCATCAAATTAAAACCGGGTTCCTTCAGCTCCCTGGGAAACGTGTCATGCTGCATGCCGAGGAGGCAGATGACCCTTGCGGGGATACTGCGCATGGGGAGCATGGCGCAGAATGTCACACCGCCGCCCAGGAATCCAGTGCCATAGGAGGTGCCTTGGAGATGATCGATGACGAATTGCCGGAGCACCTCAAAGGATATGTCGGGTGAGTTGTGAAGGCCGTCGTGGATGCGTTCCAATTGAGCAGGGATCGCCCTGAGCATCTGAATATCGTGGATCGAAGTTTCATCCGGCTCGAACATCGTCTCAAGGATGGTATTTAAGGCGGATTGCCAGCCCAACAGGCTGGCCCGGGCTGGAATGTCCTCAATCAAAAGATGAAGGGTTTCGCAGAAGTGGGTGAATGCGCCCAGGATAATGGCATCGCTGCCTTCAATACCTGGATGGGGGGAAATACCGGCGAAAAGTTCATCCGAACGAGATGACATGGCATATCCCAGCAGCAACCGATCCAGCCCCATTCGCCAGGTATTCTCCTTGGTGCCGGGCAGACCGTGTCTTTTTCGGCTGATATCATCCCACCCCCACCGGATATTGGCCTCCCGAACCCAATCCTCGATGCGGGAAAGATCGGCTGTCTCGATACCGAAGCGTTTGCGGATGGCGTCATAGGTCAACAGTCCCAGTATGCGCGACGCTTCAAACCGGCCGTCGATCAAATCCAGAACGTGCAGGAAAGCGTCAGTCGCCCGGCTCTCCCTGGGGAGCGACTGATCCGCTACGGTGTAGGGGATGGCCAGCGCTTCTTCCGCGGCGCCCTTGCCAAAGACTGCATGGATGTATGGCGCGTACCGCCCGATGTCGGGTGTCATCACCAGAATATCGGCCGGCTGGATATCTTCATTGTCGTCCAGGATCCCCAGCAGCCGGTCGTGGAGCGCTTCAACCTCACGCATGGGGCTGTGGCATAAATGGATTTGCAGACTGGCATCGATGGTTGCCGGGTCCAGTGGCTCATCAGATGGGGCACGGTCCTTCAAATCGAGAATATCCTGCTGAATGCGGCCCAAAATGGTCTGGCTGGGATTGTCGGTGAACAGATCGATGGGTTCGCCTTCCATCTGTTGGGTCAAGCCGAAGAATTGCCGACCCAGATGTCCCCAGGAGGCCAGCAGCCGGTTGCCGCGTTCCAGGTGATGGGGGCCACCACCCTGCTGACTTGCGGCCGCTGTCGGCTGACGGGACCGGAAACGCGTCATCTGGCGGTCCGACACGATATCCGCCCAATACTGCCGGCAGGGGTTGAGCAGGAAGAGGTAAACCGGAATGCGGCAGGCCAGCGCATCGAGCACCTGCAGATGGAAAACCGGGAGATAGGATATGCCGAAGACCGATACCCGGTTGGGCAGTTTCTCCAAAGGGTGGTTCATCTGCTTCAAGCGCCGGACCAGCTTTTTTTGGAGATCGGCGCGGTGCATGTCATCGGTCTGCCCTCGCAAATTCCGCCACAACAGGCGCTGCCAGGCTGCATCCACGGAGACTGCAGAACCCGGCTCCTTTTCCCACGCCGTTATGAGGTCGGGGCGAAAAACCAGGTATTGATCAAAGATATCGGCGATCTTGCCGGCAAGCTGGTACTGTTTCAGGTCAGATGCCGCGGCCGACAGATAGCCGCGAACCGGCGCAAAGGCCGCATGCTCCTTCAAATCGTTTAGCAGCGTCATGATGCGGAAGGTCATGGTCTGGGGGGTAAAACTGTCGCATTCCGGCAACGGACCGAAGGCTGTAGAATAGATTTCTTCCAGAAATGTATTGGGAAAGGGGAAATTAAAATTGGCACAAATGCCATTTCTACGGGCGATGGCCATGGAGATCCAGCGCTGCATGCCCTTGCTTTGTACAACGATGTTTTCCGCGGCCAGTGGTGTGTCGGCCCGGCCACCAGGATCGCTCTTCACCAGGTCGGCCAACGCGTCTGCCAATGTTTCCAGATGATTGGCGCAGATGATCTGCAAGTTGGATGGCATGGATCAGTCCGTCAGCGCCAGGACCTGATCCACCAGTTTTTCGATACCAATGGCCACATCCTTTATGCCCGGTCCCAGCATGTAGGCAGGGGTGGTGACGATCCTATTGCGTGTATCGATATGGATTTCGTCGACCTTGCATTGATGGTGGGAGGCCCCCATGGTTTCGATGGCCGCTGCCGTTCCCATCTCATCGCCGATGGTCACGGCGGGTGAGAAATCGTTCAGGGCCTTTGCCACTGCTGCCGGGGCGATGCAAAGCGCGCCTATGGGTTTTCCGGCGTCGTGGACCGCCCGGAGAATGCTTTTTAGCTCGGGAAGGACTGTAGCCTCCGGCCCCTTGAGGGCAAAGTCACTCAGGTTTTTGGCCGCACCGAAACCGCCTGGAAGGATCAGGGCATCGATGTGGTCCACTTTCAGGGATTTCAGATCCACGATGTCTCCGCGGGTGATGCGGGCCGATTCGATCAGCACATTCCGCTGTTCATTCATCTCCTCATTGGACATATGATTAAGGACATGCAACTGGTCGATATCGGGCGCTGCACAGACCACTTGGGCGCCGGCGCGGTCGAGAAACAACAGGGTTAATACAGCCTCTTGAATCTCCGTGCCATCGAAAACGCCGCATCCGGAGAGTATCACCCCCACCTTTTTTCCCATAGCATACCTCTTTCATTCTAGTACATGCCGATCCAATACGAAGCAGGTCAGCATGCCCTGAAAAATGGTACCGGCATCGTTTTCAACAGACACCGCCACCCAATGTTTTTTTCCCTGAACCTCTTCAATCCTGGCGTTGGCCATTACCGCCTCCCCCACCCTCACCGGCTTCAAAAATTTGACATCAGCAGCCCCCAACACCACGTTGGGATGGTTGACGGCGATCATGGCCGCATAATCGGCCAGGCTGAAAATAAACCCGCCATGGACCAGGCCAGTGTCGTCCGCTGCCATGTCAGGGGTGGTCTTTAATTGAACACGGCTGCGGCCGTTGCCGACGTCGAGCGGTTGACCGCAAAGGGTCTGATTAATTTTCCGGTGGGTGACAATATCATCCATGGGCTAACCTCGCTGAAATGGGTATACCGTTTCTTGTGGTGGCATCCCTGCAGGATCCGTGGTATGAGGGAATTTACTTTTTTTCCAGGTCGTTCGTGTCAAGTGGCATAATTATAGTTATAGTCCGATCTGACGACCGCGTCAAACATCCGGGGACGGAATCATGAGGAAGGATCGCATCCGCCGCGTGCGGGAGAAAATCGCCGATCATGGGATCGATGCACTGCTGGTATTGATCGAAGAGAACCGGTACTATCTCAGCGGGTTCACCGGGGAAGATCATCAATTCGATGAATCGGCCGGTGCCCTTTTGCTGACTCAGGATCAGTTGGTCCTGGCCACTGATTCGCGTTTCGAGATTCAGGCGCAGGAAGAAGCACCCCAGTACGATTGTGTGATATATCAGAAGGGGCTGGCAAAGGAACTGCCCGGTTTAGTCCGAAAGCTGAATCTCAACCGCATGGGATTCGAAAGCGTGCGCTTGTCGGTGAAGCAGCTCAATACCTTCCAAAAAGAGCTGGCAGCGGCATCATGTTCGCTTGAACTGGTGCCAGTTGAGGATATGGTGGAGGAGCTGCGTCTGACCAAATCCGACCAGGAGATCGAGCGGACCCAAAAGGCGCTGGCGCTGGCTGAAGATGCGTTCCTTCAGGTGACCCGGAAGATCAAGCCGGGGATGACGGAGCAGGCCATTGCATGGGAGATGGAGCGCTGTATGCGGGTGGCCGGTGCCCAACGGCTCTCCTTTCCGATCATCGTGGCCGGCGGACCCAACAGCGCCCTGCCGCACGCCATCCCCACCGACCGGCCGGTACAAAAGGGAGAACCGATCCTCTTCGACTGGGGGGCGGTCTCGGACCACTACTGCTCGGACATTTCCCGCACCGTGATCATCGGTCCGCCGGATGAGACCTTCACCAAGGTCTATCATACGGTTTTAGAGGCGCAACAAAAGGCCATCAACGCCATTACCAGCGGCGCCAGCTCCAAGGCGGTGGACGCCGTTGCCAGAGATCACATTGAGACCAGTGGCTTCGGCGGCAAGTTTGGACACGGGCTGGGACACGGCACCGGGCTGGCGGTTCATGAAGGTCCGCGCCTCAGCCCCTTGAAAGAGACGATTTTGGAGAGCGGCATGATCGTGACGGTGGAGCCGGGCATCTATCTCCAGGATTGGGGTGGGGTTCGCATCGAGAATCAGGTTGTGGTGGGGCAAAACGGACCGATTGTACTGAACGCGCTGGGTACTTCGTTTGAAACTGCGATTTTACAAACTGGATAGCCGCATGGAATGCAAAGATGTCCCCCACGCCATCCGAGCTTGATCATTTCGTCGACCACTATCTCAACTTCCTGATGGTGGAGAAAGGGCTCGCCCCAAAAACCATCGAAGCATATGCAAGTGATCTGGCCGCATTCATCGCCTATCTCAAGCAGCAGGACATCGATGCCATCGACCAGGCCGATACAGCGGTAATTCTCAAGTATATTATCGACATGCGCAAAGGCGGTCGCGGCGCCACCACCAGGGCCCGCCATCTGGTTACCATGCGTGGATTTTTCCAATTCCTGCATCGCTCAGGCTACCTGAACCAGAATCCCGCCAAATTGGTGGATCTGCCCAAAAGCGGGCTCAAGCTTCCCACGGTGTTGAACGTGGAGGAGATTGCCCGCTTGCTGGCCGCACCGGACCTTGAAAAGCCGGCCGGCCAGCGGGATGCGGCCATGCTGGAATTGATTTACGCAGCTGGATTGAGGGTCTCCGAATTAATCGGCCTTCGCATGACGTCGATCAACCTGGAGGCTGGATTCGTGCGGGTCTTGGGAAAAGGTTCCAAAGAGCGGGTTGTTCCCATCGGCCGAAAGGCAATGGCCCGCGTTCAAGCCTACCTCAAGGACGGCCGCCGCCGATTATTGAAAGGCCTTACCAGTCCCTATCTGTTTGTGGCCAGGGCTGGGAAACCAATGACGCGGCAGGGCTTCTGGAAGCTGCTGAAACGGTATGCGCTCACCGCCGGTATCGGGCGACGGGTAACCCCTCATAGCATGCGCCACTCCTTTGCCAGTCACCTGCTCGAAGGGGGAGCGGATCTCCGGGCTGTTCAGGTGATGCTGGGGCATGCCGACATCGCCACCACCCAGATTTACACCCATGTCGCGCAGAAAAGGCTGATCGAAATCCATAAAAGGTGCCATCCCCGGGGATAGATTTGACACCATTGGGCTTTTCGTCTACGTAAGCCACACCTTGCCGGGTCCATCCTGAGAGGGGGAATCGGTATACTTGCATAACCACGAAGGAGACGAAGCGCACGAAGATGAAAATTCGTGGTGAATATCAGACTTTTTACTATTCCATCAAAGGATTACCGCGATCATGGAGAGCGTGAACACTTTGGAACGAAGATGGATTGGCGATCGAAACGCCCTTCAGATCGGCGTTGAAGCCCTGACATCCGCTCTGGATGAGGTGGTCAAGCCGCTGTTTGTCGTGGAAGACAACGGACAACCGGCTGTTTCTCACCAAGGTGTCATGCAATGGGAGCCGCCTTCCGATCATAAGGATAGCGTCGGCTTGCCATTGCTGGGATTCGCCCCTCCCCTGTCACCTTCCCAACTGGGGGATGCCGGGTTTAAACGGGATTTGGGGCTGAAGTACGCCTATGTCGTCGGTGCCATGGCCAACGGCATCACCTCGGTGGAGATGGTGGCCGCAGCCGGTAAGGCCGGCATGGTGGGGTTCTTCGGTGCCGGCGGACTCTCACTGGAGCAAATTGAAACCGCCATCAGGCGGCTGCAGCCCTTTCAGAATGATTTTCCCATCGGCTTCAACCTGATTCACAGCCCCAGCGACATGGCGCTGGAGATGAAAACCGCCCAGCTCTACCTCCAGAACGGCATCCGGCTGATCAGTGCGTCGGCCTACCTGGGCTTGACCCTACCCCTGGTCTACTACCGTGTCAAAGGAATCCATCGGAGCAACGACGGTACCGTTGTCTGCCCCAACCACGTGATCGCCAAAGTTTCCAGGGAGGAGGTCGCCGCCAAGTTTTTCGCTCCGCCGCCGGAAAAATTCCTGAATCAGTTGGTCAGCGACCGCTTGATCACCGATGAGGAGGCGGCGCTGGCAAAACAGATTCCCATGGCCCAGGATATTACAGCCGAAGCGGATTCCGGAGGACACACCGACAACCGTCCGGCGCTCTCTTTGCTGCCCACCTTCCTGGCCCTGAGAAACGACGCCATGGGGCGATATCGATTTTCAGCGCCTTTGCGCGTTGGACTGGGCGGGGGCATTGCCACACCTGAAGCAGCTGCAGCCGCCTTTGCCATGGGGGCGGCCTATATCCTGACCGGTTCCATCAACCAGGCTGCGGTGGAAGCCGATACGTCGGAGAGCGTCAGGGAGATGCTGGTGGAGGCGCGCCAGGCGGACGTTACCATGGCGCCGTCCGCCGATATGTTTGAGCTGGGTGCCCGGGTCCAGGTGCTCAAGCGCGGTACCATGTTTGCCATGCGGGCCGCCAAGCTTTACGAACTCTACCGATCCCATTCGAAATTCGACGAGCTTCCCGAAAAAATGCGCACCATGATCGAGCGCAACCTGTTGCGCTCCACCTACGAAGAGGCATGGCGTCAGACCCGACACTTTTTTCAGTCCAGGGATCCCCATCAGATCGAACGGGCCGCTGCCAGTCCCAAACATGAGATGGCGCTGGTGTTCCGTTCCTACCTGGGGCAATCATCCTTGTGGGCCAAAACCGGCGTGCCGGACCGTAAAATCGACTATCAGATCTGGTGCGGTCCAGCCATGGGGGCTTTCAATTCCTGGGTTAAGGGGTCTTTTCTCGAAGATCAATCAAATCGATACACCGCTGTGATGGCAATGAATTTGATGTATGGCGCCGCCAGGCTGATGCGATGCCAATGGCTGCAAAGCCAGGGAGTGGTGATTCCGGCCGAAACGGTGTCATTCAGACCGCTTCAGCCGGAGGTGATTGAGACGCGCATCCGCAATTGAAGGTTTCCCCAACTGCAGGGCTCATCCATTTGCATTTGCTACGCGCTGCAGAAAATAGTGGTGCAGGGCATCCACATCGATCATGCGCGCATGGGTCAATCGCTGCGATGCGTATGCTTTATTCGACCATCCGATCAGCTCGAGGGTGTATACCTCTTCGTGCGCCCCATTAGATCTGGGATGATCCTGAAGGACGATGGAGCGCACCGCATAGCCGTACCGGCCTTTGCCGGGTTCGTAGATATAGATACAACGACGCTTATTTTCCAGAGGTGCGCCGTTGGGCATGGGCCAGATATAGAACTGATTATCTCTTAGCCAGGGATTCAAATCGTAAAGGATGCGACCGGCCTGGGGGATGGTAAAATAGAGAATGCCCACCAGGTGGCCCCCCAGAAAAACCCGGAAGGCTTCCTTGAAACTGAATTGACGCGCAAACCCCGATTGATAGCCTCCCAGGGGGTCCGGATCAAGAAATTCACGGGACCATCGTTTCCATTTGGCCAGATTGATATGGAGTCTTTCGGCCAAGTATTTGCTTTTAAAGTAGATCATCAATATCAAAGTTGTTAAGTTGTTATATTGATATAACAATTAATTCTTTGGTGGTCAAGTATTGCAAATTTCGACCCGATAGTCTATGTATCCCAGTGTTTGCGGGCGATGCTGCATGGCGCAGGTCGACAAGATCTTTTTGGCCGCAGGCGATAACTTCAAATTCAGGAAAGAGCGGCTCTCAATGGAGCCGTTGAGAAGGCATTGCGCCTTTATGCAATGCCCTGTCGTTATAGAACATATGAAAACACAACACCCCCCCGAGCCCTCTGTCGCCATTGTCGGCATTGGATGTATATTTGCCAAATCCCATGACCTGAAAGCCTTTTACCACCTGCTCTCCAGAGGCATCAGCGGCATTACGGATCCACCGGACTCTCATCGACATTTGCGGGATTACTTTGACGCAGATCCAAAAAAACCGGACCATATTTATTGCAACCGTGGTGGATATCTGCCGCCGATAAAGTTCGATCCAACGGAATTCAGCATTCCACCCAACGTGCTCGAGGCCACCGACACCTCCCAACTGCTGGGGTTGGTTACTGCCAAAAAAGCATTGGAAGATGCCGGGTACGGTGACAACGGGCGGACCTTCGATCGAAACAAAGCCAGCGTAATTTTGGGCGTGACCGGCACCCAGGAGCTCGTTATCCCTTTGGGCGCCCGCCTCGGCCATCCGCTCTGGCGTAAAGCGCTGACCGAGTCAGGGGTTTCACAAGATCAGGCCGATGAGGTGATGGAGCGCATCGCCGATGGATATGTGTCGTGGCAGGAGAACTCCTTTCCCGGGCTGTTGGGCAACGTGGTGGCCGGGCGCATCGCCAACCGACTTGACCTGGGCGGCACCAATTGCGTGGTGGACGCCGCCTGCGCCAGCAGCATGGGGGCCATCCATATGGCCATGCTGGAGTTGCAGTCCGGTCGCAGCGATATGGTGATCACCGGCGGGGTGGATACCATCAATGACGCCTTCATGCACATGTGTTTTTCCAAGACCCAGATCCTCTCCGCATCCGGCGATATTCGTCCCTTTTCAAAAGACGCCGATGGAACCGTACTAGGTGAAGGGGTTGGTCTCGTGGTGCTCAAACGCAGGGTGGATGCCGAAAAAGACGGCGATCGTATCTATGCGGTCATAAAGGGGTTGGCATCGTCCAGCGACGGCCGGTCTCAGAGTATTTACGCACCGCGATCCGACGGCCAGGCCAAGGCACTGCATCGCGCCTACGCTGAAGCCGGCATCGATCCGACCACCGTTTCACTGGTGGAGGCCCACGGTACCGGCACCCGTGTGGGGGATCAAGTCGAATTCAATTCCCTCTGCGACGTGTTTGGCGCCACATCGCCCAATGGAAACCGTTGCGCCCTTGGATCCGTGAAATCCAATATCGGACATACCAAAGCCGCCGCCGGAACCGCCGGACTGATAAAAGCGGCGCTCTCCATCTACCACAAAGTACTGCCGCCCACCCTCAAGGCGGATCCAGTCGATCCCAAATTGGGGGTCGATCACAGTCCTTTCTACCTGAATACGCAACTGCGTCCCTGGATTGAACAACAGGGGGAACGCCGCAGGGCCGGCGTCAGCGCCTTTGGCTTCGGCGGCAGTAATTTTCATGCTGTGCTCGAAGAATACAGCGAACATAAATTGGAGCCGGCGTGGGACGGCGCAGTGGAAATCGCCGCCTTCTCGGGAAGCAACGAAGCGGAGGTCGCCGCCCAAATCGACAAATGGCGCGAGCGCGTGGTCGAAGATCCTACAACCCACCAGATCGGCAAAGCATCCCAACAATGCCGCAAACAATTCCGAACCAGCCACGCCGTGCGACTGGTGATGGTAATCGATCCGTATGCCGGAGCGGATCATTTAGCCTCGATCTGTGCGGATGCCGTAAAAAGGTTGGGGGGTGATGAAGGGAACCCGGCTCACCGGATTTTTATCGGCAAAGGCGCGCCCAGCGGCGGCGTGGCCTTCATGTTCCCCGGACAGGGGAGCCAGTACGTGGGAATGGGCCGCGATCTGACCTGCTGCTTTCCGGAAAGCATGGCCGTATTGGAAGAGGCGTCCCGCTGCCTGGACGCGGAAGAGACGCTGGACGAATACCTCTTTCCACGTATGCCCGGCAGTGCCGAAGCGCTGGAATCCAGGCTGCGCCAGACCCGCATCGCCCAACCGGCCATCGGCGCCGTGAGTGTGGCCATGATGGCATCCCTTGCCAGGTTCGGCGTCAGGCCCGATGCCACCTGCGGACATTCTTACGGCGAATTGGTGGCCCTGCACGCCGCCGGATGGATGGGGCGCGAGGATTTATGGCGGCTGTCCATTGAACGCGGCCGCCTTATGGCGGAGGCCGGCGATGCAGCCGGCGAAACCGGCGCAATGCTGGCCGTTCAGGCGCCGCTGAAGGAGATCGATCAATGGATCGATGAAAGCGATTGCCAGGTGGTTCTGGCCAATCGCAACAGCCGCGAGCAGGGGATCCTGTCGGGCACGGCAGCCGCCATCGAAGCGGCTGAAAAAGCCTGTCGCGGAAAAGGATGGCGATCGGTGCGCCTCCCGGTAGCGGCCGCTTTTCACAGCCCCTTGGTGGGGGATGCCAGGAAGCCGTTCAGGGACTGCGCGGCATCGGTTCAGTTCACTCCCGGATCGATCCCGGTGATGAGCAATACATTGGGCGGCGCATATCCCGCCACGTCGGAAGAGATCCCGTCCATCCTGGGCCGACAGCTGGCCTCCAGCGTCGATTTTGTCGCCAACATTGAAGCCCTTTATGGATTAGGCATTCGGACTTTTGTGGAAATCGGCCCTAAAACTGTGCTTTCTCGGCTTGTGGGCGCCATCCTTACGAATGGTGATGCAAACACCGTGGCCCTGGATGCATCCTTGGGCCGCAGCTCCGGCATCCAAGACCTCGCCGCGGCCATCAGCCGTCTGGCGGCTCTGGGACATAGTGTTGATCTGACGCAATGGGAAAAACCCCAGGCCCGGAAATCCAAAGCGCGCATGGCCATCGACCTGACCGGCGCCAATGTCCGCAATCCAAGACCCCATGGCAAACAGATCCCTAAAAGGACACCTGTGATATCTTCAACAACCGGACCCGATCGCCTGAAAATGCCACAAAATCAGGCGCGTGTCACCGAATCGCCAAAACCGGCGGTTCCCCCGGCAGCCGCTGCCCGCCCAACATCAACCAGCGAGCAGCGCAACCCGACAGCGTCTGCGCCGATTCATCGATCCAATCCAAACATTCAGCAGGCCCTGACTGCTGTCCAACAGGGATTGGAATCGTTGCAGGCGTTGCAAGCGCAGACCGTTCAGGCCCATCAGAAATTCCTGGATACCCAGGCAGCAGCCAGCCAGACCCTTCAGCAGATGATCCAAGGCGCCAGGCAACTGGCCACAGGCTCCTTTGGCGGTTTGGCTGCCGGCATGGATGCTACTTTGGATTCGCATAAACCAGATTCGGGCAATTTGGATTCAGGCCAAAAAGCCGCACCCCCTGTTCCGGAAAGGGTTTCCCCTGCCCCGCCGGTACGGCCCGAGCCAGCTTTGGCGGAGAACAAGCCGGACCCGGTACAAAAGATCAATTCTTTGGCCAAAGGCGATCGGGCGCCAAACACCAGTGAATCCACGGCAGGTCTGGAAAAAGTGTTGCTGGATATCGTGAGCCGGCTGACCGGCTACCCGGAAGAGATGCTGGGCATGGAGATGGACATCGAGTCCGATCTGGGCATCGACTCCATCAAGCGGGTGGAGATTCTTTCCGCGCTGGAAGAGCAGATGCCCGATCTGCCCAAGGTCACGCCGGATCTGATGGGCACCTTGAAGACGTTGGGACAGATCGTCGATTATTTGAAGGGCCCGGCACCTGGGAAGCCTTCGCTGCCGGCCACGCCCACCCAGCCCGGCATCCGCATCGTCCCGGATACAGGGGCACAGAGCGTTGCCCGTCACATCATCGCTACCGAAACGCTGGCAGATTCAGGAGCATCGGAAGTCTCCATTTCAAACGATCATTACATCGGCGTTGCAGGCGGTGAGAACGGTTTGAAGGATGACCTGATCCATCGTTTAAGAGAGCGCGGACGCAATGTCCGGTCATTGGAAAATCGGGATGATTTCAATGCCCATCCAAACCTGGCCGGGCTTGTGCTGCTCGCCCCCATTGATGCATTGGATGCCTTTCAATGGGCCCAGTCCGCCGCGCCGCTGCTGCAACAATCGGCATCTGTTTCTGATGCTTTTCTGGCGACCGTCTCATTTCTGGACGGCGCCTTTGGTTTCAACCACGGCCGGATCGACCACCCCATTCAGGGAGGGTTGGCCGGGTTGGTCAAGACGGCCGCCATCGAGTGGCCGTCGGTTCGCTGCATGGCACTGGACGTGGCCCCTTATTGGACGGATACGGCAGCGTCGACCCAGGCCATCTGCGACGAACTCCTGCATGTTGATGAAGCCGGCCGCCGTGAGATCGGCATCGGCCCCGCAGGACGCATCGGCCTCAAGCTCACCCCGCAGGAGGCGGCCGGGGGAGAAACGCTGCGCCTGTCGCCAAAGGATGTCGTCATCGTCACCGGCGGCGCCAGGGGCGTTACCGCCGCCGCCGCCCAGGCTCTGGCCGCCGCATCCCCTTGCACACTGGTATTGATGGGGCGCTCGCCGGCGCCGCAGCCCGAACCGGCTTGGCTGCAGCCCCTGTCCGATGAAGGGGCGATCAAAAAGGCCATTTTATCCAACTGGGACGCGGAAGCATCCCCTACCCCCAAATCGGTGGAGAAGGTATTCCGCAGGTGGTCGGCCAATCGTGAAATGTTGAACACACTGGATCGGCTTGGGCAGACGGGCGCCGATGCGCACTACGTATCGGTGGATGTCCGCGATGCCGATGCCATACAAGCGGAAACAGCAAAAATTAGAACACATATCGGCCCCATCCGCGGTATCATCCACGGTGCCGGCGTTCTGGAAGACCGGCTCATCGTCGATAAACAGGCAGAACAGTTCGACAAGGTTTTTGCCACCAAGGTGGAAGGGCTTCACGCTTTGCTGCGGGCCACCGCAGATGACGCGCTGCGCCATCTGGTGCTCTTTTCTTCCGTGACCGCCCGCATGGGCAACACGGGTCAGGCCGATTACGCCATGGCCAATGAAGTCCTCAATAAAACCGCTCTTCAGCAGGCATCCCTGCGTCCGGACTGCAAAGTGATCGCCATCAACTGGGGCCCCTGGGACGGCGGCATGGTTACACCGAGCCTGAGGCGCAATTTTCGCGATCAGGGCATCTCCTTGATCCCGCTGCAAGCAGGCGCCCGGGCCATGGTGGATGAGATGGGGCAACCCATCGGCGAAGCAGTGGAAGTGGTCATCGGCGGCCCCCTGCCCCAGGCTTCCCCCCAACATCGCATGGATATCGCCAAACCATCACCGGCCAAAGCAGAAGCATTGAATCTGACGTGCCAGCGAGACGTGAGCGTCGAACAGTATCCGGTACTGGACGCCCATCAGCTGGACGGCCGCCCGGTGGTGCCCCTGGCCCTGATCACCGAGTGGCTGGCCCACAGCGCCCTGCATGCCCATCCGGGCCTGGTGCTCCATGGCATGGACCGCCTGCGGCTGCTCAGCGGCATCACACTGGACGGGCAAACCCGCAAAATCCGCATGCTGGCCGGCAAGGCCCATCGCAAGGACGACCGGTTCGAAGTCGATGTGGAGATCCGGGACGGCGAAACAGAGAACGGGCATCGCATCCACTCCAGCGCCAAAGCCATTCTCTCCGAGCGGCTGCCCGCGCCGCCGGCGTTCAGCGAAAACGGCCATTTTCAACCCGACCGCCCGGTAGGTCCCATTGAAGAGATCTATGAACAGGTTCTCTTCCACGGCCGGGCGCTGCACGGCATTCAACAGATTGTCCGCATCTCCGATGAGGGCATCACCGCCCGCCTCGCCACAGCGCCACCGCCCTCGGATTGGATCCACGACCCGCTGCGCAGCCGCTGGATCGCAGACCCCCTCGTCTTGGACAGCGCCTTTCAAATGGCCATCGTCTGGTGCCATCAGCAACGCGGCCTATTTCCGCAAACCGGCGTGTCGGCCGTCCTGGAAGTGCACCATTGCAGCACCCGTAAGCTCGCAGGAGATTTTACGTTCCTCGATGCGGAGAAGACCGTCCTGGCGCAACTCAAGGGCTATGAGGCCGTCATGGATCCCAGCTTAATGAAGGCCTTTAAGGCCGCATAGCGCACCGGCGCCAAACTCCGAACATGCATCGCGGCAACCTACACAATCTTGCCGAAAGACTTAGCTTGAAGTCGTAGCCTTCAAAGTTTCAACGCCTTTCCGGTATCAAAAAGGGAAACATAGCGATGGACAGCAAGATCCCCGGCAACCTGCTGACGACCGCCATGGCGGTCATGCCCCACACCGACATGGACCGGGCGCTTGAAACGGCCCTTACCCTCGACGTGCCGTTTTGGCCTCAGCTGCCCAACTATAGCTACTACGAAGACATGTATGTTCAGGCGGCTGAGCATTTTCCCGGCATCGTCCTGGACGTGGACAATCGTACATTGCGCTTCTCAATGGATAAATTTACCGAGGAACTGGAAGCGACGTTGCAGCAGTTCGACGATGCCGCCCTGTTTGATATCAGCGAGACCTATTCCGCCGTGTATCATCGTTTTTTATCCATCGACCTGGCGGACCGGCCAGCCATCAGGGGGCAGCTGGAGGGACCCATCAGTTTTGGCTTCAATATTCTGGATCAGGACGAACGACCGATTCTCTTTGATGATACCATAAGACCGTTCATGATGGATTTTATGGTCCGGCGGTTGAATGTGCAATTGGCAAGACTTAAAAAGCGCAATGACAATGCCTTCATGTTTGTAGACGAACCGGGGCTGCAATTTTTGTTCTCGGCCATGGCCGGATACGGCGATCAAAAAGCCAAAGCCGATCTGGATCAATTCTTCGATCAAGTCGATCGACCACGGGGCATCCATCTGTGCGGCAATCCAGACTGGGATTTTTTGTTGAACCTGGACCTGGATGTCCTCTCGCTGGATGTCTACACCAATGCGGAGATCTTTTCATCGTATGCCGCTTCCATACGAAAATTCATAGACCGGGGCGGTGTCATCGTCTGGGGCATTGTGCCCACAGGATTCGAAGCGTTCGAAAAAGAAGAGGCTTCCTCCATGATCCAGCGCCTTGAAGATGTCTGGAAGATACTGTGGTCCAAAGGCATTGACAGGGAGCAAATGATCGCCCAAAGCATGCTCTCACCGGCGACCTGCTGCCTGGTCAACCCGGACAAGGAACGCACCGTGGAGCGTGCTTTTGCGTCAGTGAAGCAGATATCAACCAGGTTACGAGAAAAATACAAGGATTAGAATTTCTGCGTAACACCTGATTCTATTATTGCGATGCTCCCTTTTTCCCCGCTGCCCTCAAAAATTTAAATCAATTCTTGTTGTGAAATCTGATTGTCAGGGCTACAAGTGCCTTTTTTGGCCATCAACTCCCCAAGGGGGCTGTTTTGAATTTACCCACATCGTTTGCGGATCGGTCTGTAAGATGAACCGCCTCGATAATTTTACAAAAGCACCCCTGTACACCAGGAAGTTTGTTCTGTTATTGACCAGCGGCCTGCTGCTGACCACCGGTATCGGCGTCTTTTACCTTTTCCCCCTGTATGTTCTGGACCTGGGGGGCAGTAAATCGGATATCGGCATCCTCATGGGCATCATGTCCCTTTCGGCCGTGGCGCTGCGTCCATGGACCTCCGGCCTGGTGGATCACCTGGGGCGAAAGGGCAGCATGGTCGTCGGGTCCCTGTTGATGACCACGGTCAGCATTGCCCACCTTTTTTTCAAAGGCGACATCGGGCAGCTTTACCCGGTCCTGGTGGTCCTGCGGCTGCTTTTCGGCACCGGGGTGGCATTGGGCATCATCGCCTCTTTGACCCTGGCGGCCGATCTGGCGCCTGTTTCTCGGCTCAACGAGGGGCTGGGTATTTTCGGCGTCATGCCGTTGATGGGCATCGCCATCGGTCCGGTGGTCGGGGAGCGCATCATCCATCAATGGGGTTTCAGCGCCATGTTTCTGGCGGCCGCGATGTTTTTCACAGTGGGATTCTTTTTTCTGCTGCCCTTAAAGGATAATTTTACGCGGTCCCATGGCGCGACGACGCGGGGCAGCTTCATGAAAGCGCTTCGCGTCGGCCTGGTATGGCGAATGGCCTTAATCTGCCTCTGTTTCGGTGTGGCGTTTGCCGCCCACGGCGGATTTGTGGCGCCTTTTGCCAAAGCCGGCGCATTGGCCGTGTCCGCCTACTTTGTCTCCTATTCCACCGCAGCGGTGATATCGCGCCTGTTCGGCGGCAAGCTGGCCGACAGGTTCGGTGAAAAACGATTGATTCCAGTGGCCCTGCTGATTGCCGGGACGGGATTTGTCTGCCTGATGCAAGTGACCTCGACCGCGGGACTGGCCGCAACCGGTTTTGTGGCGGGCTTGGGCCACGGCCTGCTTTTTCCAAGCCTCATCGCCGTGACGATCCGCCCCATTGCCGTCGGCAATCGCGGCAAGGTCACCGGCATCCTGACCGGCGGCGTGGACTCCGGCCTGTTCATCGGCTCCTTCACCATGGGACAATTGGGCGAGTTATTCGGCTTCCCGGCCATTTTCGGCATGGCGGCGGCAACGATTTTTGTGGGTTTTGGCGTGTTCCTTTGGACGCGCCGGCTGATCGGCTAAAGGCGCAGCCCCCTGATCATCACCCTCTTTTCATCCATTTAAAAAATCCATACTGAAATATGTGACGGTATTGGGGCCATTGTAATATTTGATGCCGCACGCTTTGGCCTGCTGGATCACCAAAATGCCGAATCCTTCCGTCGCAGGGTGCATGCGATCGGGAAACGTGCAAGGTGATTCAGGGTAAGTACACTTTTTGCAGAGACGGCACCCTTCAGCGGATAACACCAACGCGTCCGTGTCATAAAATCGAAATACTTCCGCAACCTCATCGGTTATCTTTTCATGCGCCAGGTGTGCGCGCTTCCATCCCTCCAGATCAAATTTGTTTTTGGTTTTCGATAGCGTGGTAAAAAGAAAGGCATGCTGATAACGCAAACATTGCGCTTTGCATTCTTCAATACGGCCCACGGCAGGCGGGCAGGCCCAGGACGTCCCATACATGCGGCAAGTATTCTTTTTACATAAATCCCTCACCTCATCGGAAAAGATAACCTCATCAGGTTTCAAAAAAGCAAATTCATGAATCGAAAAGCGATGGATCTCGCGTTTAATTTTTGAAATGGTATCCATTATACCAGGGTCCGTTACGCGGTGCCTCGTATCACCTTTTCCAGGCGCCTATTCAGCTGGCCTTGCTCGATACGGATGATATGACCGGCCTTCGCCTCTTTGCTTGTATCACGTTTTCTCATGTTTGATCGGATAGCCACTGTAAGAATTAAGAAGGTAACTAATAGTTTTTAAGCCATATGAGTCAAGAGCAGATTTGCCCTCTTTCTTTGCTTTTTTATGCCTCTGAAGGAGGCAAAGAATATAGCCCCGGGCGTAAACCCGGGGGACTCAATGCCCCGAATCCACAAGCTCCGAAGGAGCGACAGAGATCCGCTCAGTCCCACAAATATTTTTGATCATAATCAACACCATGTTTGTCTAATATTTCAATCAACTCCTCTTTGAATGTTTTTGTTTTATGGTTTTATCTGCCACTCCTTCGGAGTTGATTTTATTTTTCATATGAACCCCGGGTTTACACCCGGGGCTATAGTCATTGTCCCCTTCAGGGCCGTATGAATTCCTGACGATCAATCAAGCGGTGCGAAAAATCAATCAGCCATTCTGTCTGTGGATCTAATTCTTGTGCGGGTATTGATTTGTGGGGAATGGTGGGGAATCGGGACGCCTTAAAATTATAACTTTCTAATCTCCTATGACATAATATCCTTTCTCCTCCGCAATATCCGCAGCCTTTGAATCTATTTTTACTCTCAATACCCCTTGCGATGACATGGTGCAGTGATCCTGGGGCGTCTATGTGGGCTTGTCTTAGCATGTTCTATATCTATCATATCCAACTGATTATGCGATTAATAATGGAAAGTTATAATTTAATGGGCGTCCCTGTTTCCATACGGATACCAAGTCCACCATAAACTCCCACTTGATGATGGTGGCACTAATGACTTTGACAACCTTGTCCTTATAAAAAACGACCCCTATCACAAGGCCCTTACAAACGCTCAAAAGGCTCTAACAAGGGACCTGAAACCGGGACAAACAATTGAAGTTGACTTCCCAGCCCCCGAAGGGTTTATGTATCCAGTAAATTAGGAGAATCGCAATGTGGAAAGATACATTGAATAAAGTAATCGAAGAAATGTCTGAGTATAATAGAACACCACCACCGCCAGCTTCTGATATGGATATTCAAACCATGCTTGCGGAGCTGCCCAAGCTTGGTAATGTGAAAAGCTTGCCGGATACCTATATTGAGTTTTTGAAAATTATGAATGGCTTGAACTGGAATGGCCTTTTTATTTACTCAAGCAAATCTATGCCTATCGCTGGCACAGATGTAGAAATATCTGGCATTGTAGCTGCGAATGAGATTTGGAGGGATTTTGAGCCCCACGAACAATACCTGTTTGTTGGTGATGGCAACATCAGCCTTTATGGCCAAGACCTAAATACTGGTGAATACAAGGAATTTGACAGAAGCTCTGACACGGTTATACAGGTCTATGAAGACTTTGAAAGCATGCTTATTGCCGCACTGAACACCAGCCTTGATTAAGCAGAATCGGCGCCAAGGGACGTCCCAAGTGTGCCTTACAACTTGCCCCTTTGGTTTTTGTTTGTCCTGGTGAGCTACGTCATATTGAAAGTGCGTAAAGCGATTTTGAAACAGCAGAATGGAACAAGGTGTGGCTGTCAGAACCTGAATTAGTAATAGTTAATAGAAGTTCCACGCAATTTTACTCTGATAGATCTATCCCAATTATTTTGTCAAGCTCACAGCTTCCCAAAATTTAAGGTGGTTGTCACATTGTTGTGATAAATTGCAGATAGTGCAGGTTGAGTGATTTTTGTAATATCATACCAGTATCACAAATTTGCCTCAAGTTGTGATATCTTGCCGGTCAGCCAACCTAAATGGTCTTTCGTTAAATTTTCCTTATTGTTAACGAATCACCCTTTTTCGGTTTTCGCCCGTAGCACACCGGGAGGTGCTTTGAGCGGGTGATCAGCGCCACGTCAGCATCGAATTTTAGTGGCGTTTAGGCGCAGTGGAGGATCAGCGGTTCGCACTGTTTGAGCGAAGCGAGTTTGCGAACCGCCCGGAGCTGCGCCTTAACGCCAGTTAAATGAAGGTGC
>JARRKU010000090.1:0-14648 GCA_037387725.1 Desulfobacteraceae bacterium | reverse complement strand
AGCGTCCGTCGATCGAGAATTCCAACCTCGATGTCATATTCGCCCTCCGGCAAGTCCGCCGGAAGAAAAACAGCATCCTCGTAAATGCTGTCCCCCGGCAACCAATTGCGGATGTCCGCACCGGTCAGAAAAACGACTGAATGACTGGCATTTTTAATCCGCAGGGCAAGGGGATAGTCGTGATAACATGGCGCTACCCCCTTGTTTTCCCACCAGGTTTTGTAAGCCAGCTTCCCGCGCGGTCTAACGACCGCCGGATAGGAAAATGAGCGCAGTACCAGGCGGTAGCCCATCCTCTTGAGCCATTCGTTTACCAAAGGTAACCACTGTTTGGGGATTGACGAGGACTTGGCGTTTAATAGGGACAAATGCCACTTTAGAGACTGGTCGATGATGTATTTGACCTGCTCGGCTGAATAACGCCGCTTATCCTTCCAAGCCTTCATTGTGCCGCAGAGTTCCATGATGACCGGCGCTTTCTTCCAGGCATCCCTCATTCCGAATTTGATAATTCCTTCCGGATAATAGTCATACATGTGACTCCAGCCGTTTTGTTCTTCAGCCCAAAGATCCAGGTCACCCAGGCAGTCGACACGCCAGCCAACCTCCTTTTGCGATATTCCATACCGATTGGTTTTTTCATCCGTCAGGAGCATCACGAGAAGCGTTTTATGAAAGGCTTCCAGGTAGGCGTCGACCAATGCTTTTCTGGTCTGATGGCTCAGCAGCTGGGATCCTGCTCCCTCACCCCAGAATCCGACGATCGCAACATCGATGGCTTCCAAACCGGGGTGACCGTCGTAGCGTGCCCCCAGATGCCTGACCATCTGCGTGAAATATCGGACGTAAAGCGGGTTCTCCGGGTCAACCCGCCAGCTGCTGTGCTGTAAAAGCTTTTCCTCCCCGATCAATGTTCTGAACCACGCTGGAACATCCCTGTCTTCGCCTTTGCCGTATGGGGCAATTCTAAGTATCAGGGTTTGGTGACGCTCCGCAGCTGTTTTGAGGGCTTTGTCGAGTATATCCCACCGGTATTGCTCTTTCTCTGGTTCGATAAATCGCCAATAGATTCGAAAATAGGCGGTGCTTGTGCTCGGATAGTTCGAATTGGTGAGATCGCCATTGAATTTCTGGTATTCGATCGGAAAACCCTCGGTCCAACCGTTGCCCTGGTTCAGCGCATCTCCGTTGAAGCGTTGGAAAGTGCTGAAACCCATGCCGGGATTGACCAGAATGTCGTGAATTTCCTGCGGATGGACTCGAACCATCTCTCCAGCTGCGGCTATGCCGCTGCCCATGAATATTAAAACAAAAAGAATCGTTATCACGTTAAACACTTTTAGCGGGCTTTTCACAAGTCGAGCAACGGTGTCGTTCCAAACATCCAATCGGTTCGGGATCTTGTGCATTCTCATTGCCTCGCTGTTCATCGGTTTCCATTTCTCACCGCGACAAGCATCTCGATGGGCTTTTCTGGATGTCAATATAACCATCACCATTTATTGGCAGCCGCAATTTTAGAGGGTTTGAAGACAGGTTTGCCGGCTGGCGTATTGACTTAAAATCAGCAGAGCGATGACAGCGCTCTGCCCTGCAAAAGCCATTGATGGACTACCGGCATGGCTACCTGCCGCAAGTGGATATCCATTCGATGAAGCGGACCTCGAATTCCTGCTGGTGGGCGGCGTGGCTCATGCAGTGGTCTCCACCGGGAAAAATGATCAGCTTTTTCCGATCGCCGGCAGAACGGTAGATCTCCTTTGCATGGTCCACCGGCACGGTTTCGTCGTTTTCGCTGTGGGCCACCAGGATGTCATGCAGCGATTCAAGCCCGGGGGTAATATCAAAGGCCATGGACTCGGTAAGCAGCGCGGCCGAGGGGGCTTCGCCGTTGTTGTCCCTGATGCTGGCTCTGCGAATCGAAGCGCTGTTGATGGGGGCCGCATAGGTGACCAGGGCGCATGGATTGCCGTATTGCACCGCATATTCCAGCACCACCGTTCCGCCGAAGCTGCTGCCGAACAGGGCGGCCGGCGGGCCCAGATCAGGACGCCGTTCAAGGGTGGCGATCGCATCCTTCAGATCGTTCACGCGGGCGGCCAGCGAGGTAACCTCGGCGAACCGTCCATGGCTGTCTCCGCAGCCGCGATGATCAAATCGAAAATAGGCCACGCCTTCGCGGTTGCATGCTTTGGCCAGGGATATCTGCTTGACCGAATGGCGGTTGGCCAGAAGACCGTGGCAGCCGATAACCACGGGTGGGTTTTGCCGATCCGGAAGGTGGAGTGTACCCGTCAAGGCGAAGTCGTCGCTGTCGAAGGTGAAGGTGGTTTCGCTGGGCAATTGAATGACCTCCGTTATTTGTGGAAAATTATTTGGTCATAGTATAATAGCTTGGCGTCTTCAATGGCAAATTGATGACCGATGAATCGCCATTGATACGGATACGGCATCGCAGGACCGGCCCCCGTGCCGGCCGGTGCGGCCTTGCCGGGGCAGGGGAGCAATGCGGGCAGGTCCGGAGCCCTGCCCGCACAGCGCATCTGCCGACAAGGAGGATCATTTCATCGGCGGTACCACTGATGGTGGTCGGGATTGGAAAAAGCTACCGCATAGGGTATAGGTTAGATATGTATCCGGAGCCAAGCAGGGCGGGTACGGAGCCTCGCACAACATAGACAAATGGTCTAACATTGGATAATTCAGATACGATGACGGTTAAAAAAGGACAAACCTTCGAACTGGTTGTTGATCAGATCGCTTTTGGCGGTAAGGGAATTTGCCGCGTTGACGGTCTGGCTGTGTTTGTGGATCAGGCTGTACCCGGCGACCGGGTGAGCGCGCGCATCATCAAAAAGAAAAAGAATTATGCCGAGGCGCGGGTTCTTGAACTCCTCGAACCGTCCTCCCACCGCGTTGACGCGCCATGTCCTTACAGCGGCATATGCGGCGGCTGCAAGTGGCAATTTCTCGATTACAAGCGGCAGATGCTTTACAAACAGCAGCATGTGGAAGAGTCCCTGGCCCACATCGGGCAGATCGAGGGCGTTGCGGTCCATCCCACCATTCCCTCGGACCGGGTGTTCGGTTATCGCAATAAGATGGAGTTTTCCTGTGCCGAGCGCCGGTGGCTGCTGCCCGAAGAGATGGGGCGGGACGATGTGGATACCGGTATGGCCTTGGGCCTGCACGTGCCGGGAACCTTTTACAAGGTGCTGGACATCGAGGCCTGCCTGCTGCAACCGGACCTGGGGAACCGGATCCTCGCCGATGTGCGCCGCTATATCCGAAATTCCCCTTTGCCGGTATACGGGCTCCGCTCCCATGAGGGGTTCTGGCGGTTTTTGGTGCTGCGTCACTCGGTGTCCCGGGATCAGTGG
Source organism: Desulfobacteraceae bacterium (assembly GCA_037387725.1). Taxonomy (GTDB): domain Bacteria; phylum Desulfobacterota; class Desulfobacteria; order Desulfobacterales; family Desulfosarcinaceae; genus JARRKU01. The sequence continues at coordinate 11,268 of JARRKU010000090.1, read as the reverse complement.
ATGGTCAACATTGTCACCGCCTCCGAGAATATCTCCCAAGTTCAGCCGCTGGCCGATGAACTCTCCAAAAAATACGGGAATGTGGTCTCGGTGGTAAACAATATCACTGCCCGCAGATCGGGCGTGGCGGTGGGGGAGCGGGAGATCCTGCTTTGTGGCCGGGCTGTGGTGGTGGATCAGATCGGTGAGCGCGCTTTCGAATTATCGGCCAACTCCTTTTTCCAAACCAATACCCTGGGAGCCGGGCGACTGTATGACGTGGTTCAAAAGTATGCCGGTCTCACCGGGTCGGAGCGGGTCGTTGATTTATATTGCGGCGCCGGTACCATTGCCATCTACCTGTCCGCTGCGGCCAGGGAGCTCATCGGGCTGGAGATGGCGGAGAGTGCCGTTGCCGATGCCCGGCGCAACTGCCTGCGCAACAATGTGCAGAATTGCCGCTTTATGGCCGGTGATATTCGCGCGACCCTGGCCGGGGTCGAGTACAGGCCGGAGGTGATGATCATCGATCCGCCACGGGCCGGCATGCATCAGGATGTAGTGGGTCAGGTACTGGCCATGAGCCCGGAAAGAATCGTGTACGTTTCCTGCAATCCGGCCACCCTGGCCCGTGATATTGCGCTGCTGAAGGATGCGTACCAGGTTATAGAAGTTCAGCCGGTGGATATGTTTCCGCACACCTATCACATTGAATCGGTGGCCCGATTGGTGAAAAAACAGGGTGGATATCTGTAGCTGCCGTGTCTGAAGGGACGACCGTCCCGGTTCAACCCGGCCGGCACGGAGGCCGGCCCTGCATTTCTTCAGTGCCGCCGGTCGATTAATGGTCTTGGCAGGGCGGGGCTCTTTACCCTCCCGGTTTGTGGATGCCGGCGCTTATACCAATCACACTGTGCACGGAGATCACGTGGAAGTACTGGGCCGGGCGCCGCATCTGCTGCAATATAGGGTTGAATATCGGATGCTTGTAATCTATAGTGCGATGACGCTTGGAAAGTTTTTTGAAATTATTCTTGATGCCGACAGGAGAGATCAATGCATACTGCGCCCAATTCCCAGACCCATGGCGGGGAGCTTAAAAATCTTGTTGTCGACAGTGAACGTGCGGCGATTTTAAAGGAGTTGTCCTTTAACCTGCCCGACATTACCCTCGGCGACCATCACTTGTGCGACCTGGAATTGTTGGCCACGGGCGCATTTTCTCCTTTGCAGGGGTTTATGGTCAGGGCGGATTACGAGTCTGTGATCGATCGCATGCGGCTGCAGGATAGAACGTTGTGGCCGGTTCCCATCTGTCTGGATGTCTCCAAGACTAAAGCGGGAAATCTGGAGGCGGGACAGTCTGTGGCGCTGCGCGATCCCGAAGGATTTCTTCTTGCGGTGATGCATGTCGAAGATATCTGGCAGGCCGACAAGCCGTCCGAAGCACAAGGCGTCTTCGGCACAGACGACAAAACCCACCCCGGGGTACAGCATCTATTCAATGAGGTGCAGGAATACTATGTCGGCGGAAAGATTGAAGTCATCAGCCTGCCGTTGCACTTTGATTTTAAGCAGTTGCGCAGAACGCCGACAGAGATCAGGCGGGAATGTCAGAAATTCGGGTGGCAACGAATCGTCGGCTACCAGACCAGCAGCGTGATCCATCGCCCGCAATTTGAAATCACCCTCGAAGCCATGCGCCGCGCCAAGGCCAATCTGCTGTTAATGCCCATTGTCGGTGTTCAACGGACGGAAGAGTTCGACTACTACACGAGGGTGCGGTGTTATCAACAGGTGATGCGCCATTACCCGCCAGACACCCATATCCTGTCGCTTTTGCCCCAGTTTCTGCGGCTGGCAGGCCCTCGGGAGATCATCATGAACGCCCTGGTGGCCAAAAATTACGGGTGCACCCACTTTGTGGTGTGCCATGACCCCTACGATGGATGTATGCAAGCAGACAAGGTCTGCCACTCCGATCTATCGGCGTCTCAAAAGCTTTATGCGCAATGCCGGGATGATCTGGGCATTGAGCTTCTCACCTTTGACAGGATGGTCTACCTGCCCTTTGAAGACGAGCACCGCTTCAAAGGTGACGTGCCGGAGAGTACGCAGACCATTGAGATGACCGGTATGGATATCCGCGAGCGGATCCGCACCGGGCGCAAGGTGCCGGGATGGGCTTCTTTTCCGGAGGTCCTGGACGAACTGCGCAGAGGGTATCCGCCACCATCAAAGCAAGGATTCACTGTTTTTTGCACAGGCCTTTCCGGGGCAGGCAAGTCCACCATCGCCAAAGTGTTGTTTTCAAAAATGCTGGAAATCGGAGATCGTCCGGTAACGCTCCTGGATGGGGATATCGTCCGTCACAATCTTTCCAGCGAGCTGACTTTTTCCAAAGAGCATCGCGATATCAATGTCCGACGCATTGGGTTTGTGGCCAGCGAGATTACAAAGAACCGGGGCATCGCCATTTGTGCGCCCATTGCGCCATATGAGCGCACCCGCACGGAAATCAGGCAGGCTATCGAAGCCCATGGTGGCTTTATCGAAGTGCATGTATCCACCCCCCTGGAAGAGTGTGAAAAACGGGACCGCAAAGGTATGTACGCCAAGGCCAGGGCTGGATTGATCAAAGGGTATACGGGAATCGACGATCCGTATGAAGTGCCGAAATCGCCGGAACTGCGCATCGATACCACCCAAATCACGCCGGACGAGGCGGCTCAGGAGATTCTGCTGTATCTGGGGCAGAAGGGGTACATCTAGATTGGGCTTGGTTTTGCCGGCATTGGCGATTGAGCTGGCATAACTTCCCACTACAGAGAACACATAGGGCATAGAGATCGATGCAAGAGAAAACAATTCTTGTGGCCAATGCAGACAAAATAAAGCAACCGTTGGGATGACAACCGAGGTTCGAAGCACTTGAAGCGATCATCGAGACAGCCTGTAACTGGCACCGCAAGCAGGCGGACAGTTAGGTTTGTCTAAATGCTAGTACATTGTTGCAGGAATAATCATCGAAAATCAGTAAACACCTTCGACGAAATGGATGGTCGTATATGATGGCAATCGCTAAATATCTACTGGCTGCTGTTGATGCCGCTGTCAAGGCAGGCAATGCCATAATGGAAGTTTACCGGTCCGACTTTGCAGTGCAAGCCAAGGAAGACAAATCTCCCTTAACCGCTGCAGATAAAGATGCCCATGAGATTATCAAGAAATGCCTGATGGGTTTCAATCTGCCATTCATCAGCGAGGAGGGTCGAAGTACAGCTTTCAGGGTTCGTAAGACTTGGCGAAAATTATGGATGGTGGACCCCCTGGACGGTACCAAGGAATTTGTCAAGCGCAATGGGGAGTTTACTGTTAATATCGCGCTTATTGATGATGGACAACCCATCATGGGGGTCGTGTATGCGCCAGTGCCCCAATGGCTCTATTTTGCTTCAACAGATATTGGTGCTTACAAGTTAGTCAATGTTGCACCGGGTGCTTGTGGACTGGATGATAGCGGCAGTGGTATTGAACGGTTGACGGCGCTGACAAACCGAGGACAAAAACTGCCTGTGCCGCAGTCCCGCGAATTATACACCATTGTGGGCAGCCGATCCCATCGTACGCCAGAATTAGAGGCATTTGTCGCCACGATGAAGGAAGAGAAAGGGGAAGTGGCGTCTATCGCTGCCGGCAGCTCCTTGAAAATCTGCTTGGTGGCCGAAGGGGCCGCAGACATTTATCCACGACTAGGGCCTACTATGGAATGGGATACGGCTGCCGGGCATGCTGTTGCAGAGGGTGCCGGTGCCCGAGTTTATCAATATGGCGGGCAGCAGTCATTGGAATATAATCGCGAAAACCTTCTGAATCCCTGGTTTGTGGTGGAGCGATAACCGCAAAAAGCCAACGCTCATTTAAAGTGCAAAAAGCGTAACCGTCGAGTTCGACAAGTGAATAGAAAAATACCATTCGTTTTTGCATGTTCTTCTCAGGAATAAGACGCAAAACAGAAAATAATAATATATTACGTATAGTTAACATATTTATTGAGAAAGCGGCTTCACAGTCGTAGCGGTATTTTTTCATTCGAACGTGTGGTATAAATATTGCTAGTGTCCTAATTCATTCACTTCAAAGCTTCAAACCGCATTACCATCAGGAGAATGAAAATGGACCGAGTTCCGGCGATCAGGCAAGGTGTTGTTGTTGTGCTATGCGGTATCTGGCTGGTCCTGTCTTTCGCGGGCATGGGGCTTGCCGCGGTTATTATCGATCACAACCATACGGATATCACACAAATCCCCCAATCGGCCATTGAACAGGCCAAAGCGACGCTCCATATCGCCTATGGTCACACTTCCCATGGCAGCCAGCTGACAACCGGAATGAGCGGCCTCGTGGCCTTTGCCAACAATGGGGGGCTGGGGCTCTCACTGCCGAACGATATCTTTGCCTGGAATAACGGCGGCAGCGGCGGCGCTCTCGATCTGCATGACTATGCCATGGGTGGCGATGTCGGCTACTATCCCCAGTGGGTGAATAACACCAGGAGCTATCTGGATGATCCTGCCAATGCCGACGTAAACGTGATCATCTGGTCCTGGTGCGGGCAGGCTTCCGGGTATACCCACCAGGAGATGATCGATTACTACCTGGCGCCCATGTCCCAGCTGGAGCAGGATTATCCCCATGTCATCTTCGTTTACATGACAGGGCACGCCGACGGGACCGGTGAGAGCGGTAATCTTCATCAGAGAAATCAGCAGATCAGAGCCTATTGCCAGGCCAACAACAAGGTGCTTTTTGATTTCTATGATATCGAGATTCACGACCCGGCCGGCAATTACTTCGGAGATAAGCTGGTCAATGACAATTGCGATTATGACAGCGATGGGAACGGCTCGCGTGATGCCAATTGGGCCATAGACTGGCAGAATGCCCACACCCAGGGCCTGGACTGGTATGCCTGTGCTTCCGCCCACAGCCAGCCGCTGAACGCCAACCGAAAAGCCTATGCCGCCTGGTGGTTATGGGCGGTCCTTGGCGGATGGGGCTCTTCGGTTTCCAACCATGCGCCGGTGTTGGCCGCCATCGGTGACAAGGCAGTGGATTACAACCAGCTGCTGACGTTTGTTGTATCCGCTTCCGATACGGACATCGGTGACGTGCTGACCTATGGTATGAATCCGATCCTTCCAGGGGCGGTTCTGGACAGCGCATCAGGTGTTTTTCAATGGACCCCCACCTCAAGCGACGACGGAGATCACCAAATCACGTTTTCAGTGGTTGACGACGGCAATCCACAGGCAACCGATACGGAGACCATTACCATTTCGGTTGTCGATCCCAATGGCGGATCCGGAGGGTCTACGGTCACCAACCATGCGCCGGTGCTGGCATCAATTGGCGACCGTGTGGTGGAATACGACCAATTGTTGGCGTTTACTATTTCAGCGTCCGATCCGGACAGCGCCGACCAGCTGACCTATAGCATGAGTCCGGTCATCCAGGGAGCGGTTCTTGACAGTTCCTCGGGCGTATTTCAATGGACACCCGGCTCAAGTGATGATGGAGATCACCAGATCACGTTCTCAGTGGCGGACGACGGCACACCCCAGGCCGCCGATGGGGAGACCATCACCATATCGGTGGTTGCTCCCAATACTACCAGCGGTGGTGCTTCGCAAGGTTCGGTGTCCGGTGCCGGCGACGCTGCAGGTTCCGGAAGCAGTGGTTGCTTTATCGGCACTGTATTGAAAAGATGAATAAACGTGTCCTCCTTTACGCCATCAGCTTGCGCAGCACATAGGGTAGAATACCGCCGTGGTGGAAGTAATCCACGTCCACCTCGGTGTCCAGTCTGGCGATGGTGTTGAACGTGATTTCCCGGCCGTCCTGTTTCACGGCCTTCACCTGCAGGGTTTTACGGGGCGCCATGGCCTGGATGCCTTCTATGGTATAGGATTCGCTGCCGTCCAGGCCGAGGCTGTCCGCGCTGTCGCCCGGTTCGAATATCAGCGGCAGCACCCCCATGCCCACCAGGTTGTTGCGGTGGATCCGTTCATAGGATTGGGTGATGACGGCCCGGATGCCCAGCAGGTTGGTTCCCTTGGCGGCCCAGTCGCGGGAGGAGCCGGTGCCGTACTCTTTGCCGCCGATGACCACCAGGGGAATTCCTTCGGCCATGTACTGCATGGCGGCGTCGTAATTGAACATCTCCTCGCCCTGGGGCTGTTTGATGGTATAAGCGCCCTCTTTTGACCCCACCAGTCTGTTCTTGATGCGGATATTGCCGAAGGTGCCGCGCATCATCACTTCATGGTTGCCGCGCCGGGAGCCGTATGAGTTGAATTGCGCCTTTTCGACGCCTTGGGAGATGAGGTGCTGGCCGGCCGGGTACGCTTCAGGAATGGCCCCGGCCGGGGAGATATGATCGGTGGTCACCGAATCGCCCAGCAACAGGAAGGGGCGTGCGTCCTGCACGTTATCGGGGGCGGCGGCATCCAGCCGAAAGCCGTCGAAATAGGGCGGTTTCTTGATATAGGTGGACGCGGGGTCCCATACATAGGTGGTGCTTTCCGTGATCTCCAGCGCTCGCCAGAACTGGTCGCCATCGAAGATTTTGCCGTATTGGGATCGGTAGAACTCCTGCTTGACATGCCGGCCGACCAGGGCGTCGATCTGCTCATCGGTGGGCCATATGTCGGCCAGATAGACCGGATGGCCATTGGCATCCATTCCCACCGGTTCAATCGCCAGGTCGGTGTCCACCCGCCCGGCCAGGGCGAAGGCCACCACCAGCATGGGGGAGGCGAGAAAGTTGGATTTGATGTTTTGATGGATACGGGCCTCAAAGTTGCGGTTTCCGGAGAGCACGGCGGCCACGTTCAGGTCATTGTCCAGGATGGCCTTTTCGATGGCTTCGTCCAGGGGACCGCTGTTGCCGATGCAGGTGGTGCAGCCAAAGGCCGCCAGGTGAAAACCCAGGGCTTCCAATGACGGCATCAGACCGGCGTCCTGAAGGTAGTCGATCACCACCCGTGACCCCGGGGCCAGGGATGTTTTGACAAACGGCGGTACGGTCAGGCCCTTTTCCACGGCGTTGCGCGCCAGCAGACCTGCACCGATCAGGACGTGGGGATTGGATGTGTTGGTGCAGGAGGTGATGGCCGCCACCACCACATTACCGTCGCCGATGGCGGTTTTTTTGCCATTTACGACCACATCGAATTGGCGCTGGGAGATGGGTGTGCATTTGGGTTTGCGCCGGGTTTGGCTGCCCGATTCGTCGTGAAAGGTGGAGATGTCTCCCACTTCGGTATTGCGGTCGTAATCACAACCGAGAATGTCGGCAAACGCCGCCTTCATTCCGGTGAGGGGAATGCGGTCCTGGGGTCTGGCCGGTCCGGCCAGGGAGGGGACCACTGTGGAAAGATCCAGTTCGACAACCTTGGTGTATTCTGGCGAATTGTCTTCGTCGTAAAACAGGGTGTTGGCTTTGGTGTAGGCTTCGGTCAGCCGCGCCTGGGATTCCCGGTTGGTCATCTTCATGTAATCCAATGTCTTCTGGTCCACCGGGAAGATACCCATGGTGGCGCCGTATTCCGGAGACATGTTGGAGATGGTGGCGCGGTCGGTCAGGGAGAGGGTTTTGAGGCCCGGTCCAAAAAATTCGACAAACTTTTCCACTACTCCGGTGTTGCGCAGCAATTCGGTGATGGTGAGGACGAGGTCCGTGGCGGTAATGCCCCTTTTGAGACTTCCGGTGAGCTTGACGCCGATCACTTCCGGGATGGACATATAATAAGGCTGGCCCAGCATGACCGCCTCGGCTTCGATGCCGCCCACACCCCATCCCATGACACCGATGCCGTTGATCATGGTGGTATGAGAGTCTGTGCCCACCAGGGTGTCCGGATAGGCCACGGTGCCGTCCGGCGTCTCTTCGCCGATCACTACCCGCCCCAGGTACTCCAGGTTGACCTGGTGGCAGATGCCGGAGTTGGGGGGGACCACGCTGAAGTTGTCAAAGCTTTTCTGCGCCCACTTCAACAGCTTGTAGCGCTCGGTATTGCGCTCGTATTCCTTGGCTACATTTTTTTCCAGGCAGTCCGGGCTGCCGTAATAGTCCACCTGGATGCTGTGATCCACGACGAGTTCCGTGGGCACCAGCGGGTTGATCTTGCGCGGGTCGCCGCCCAGGTCGTTGACCGCATCCCGCATAGCCGCCAGGTCCACCACGGCGGGGACACCGGTGAAATCCTGCATGAGTACGCGGGCGGGATGGTAGGGGATTTCCACCGGCGCATCGTAGGTTGGCTGCCAATTGACGATGGCTTTCAGGTCTTCTTCGCTGACAACGCGGCCGTCCAGTTTGCGCAGCAGGTTTTCCACCAGAATCCGAATGGAAAAAGGCAACCGGTCGATGTCACCGATACCCTTTTCGGAAAGTTGCCGAATATCATAATATTTGTAGGTTTTGCCATCCACCGATAGCTCTTTAACGTAGTCTTGAGCGTTCATCAGCTCTCCTTGTCTGATAATGATGTGGGGTATGATACGGCCATCAAGATGGTGCTTCCGGCCGCTGACCGAATGGTGTAATATAGCATAATGTGTCCAATTTACAAGGCGGGGATGGGGCAGATGGTAGATGTGATAAAAGGAATCGTTGTCGAAGATGGGAGGTTTCTAAAAACCGGTAGCCCACAGCCGTATGGCGAACGTTGGACAGGGTGTTCGATTGTAGAGGCACAATAGGCACAGATTGAAGTTCGTTTGGCACATTCAATTCCTTTTTTATGCAATATTGAGAATTACTTTATCTTGGAGAAAAGGATTGACTTGCTCATTATGATCGTCATTATAAGAAAGCTATCATTTATTGTAATTTAAGGAGTATATTTAAGGCATGGCCCATTCCACAGTCGCCATCGTACGTACACGGCCTGAAACAGTTCTTTCGGATTATCACCGGTTGATGAATCTGGCTGGTTACCAGGAGGTTGTGGATAAATGCGCCGATACAGCGTTAAAAATCAATATCTCGTGGCATTTTTTCTTTCCAGGGTCATCCACTACCCCGTGGCAATTGGAGGGCGTGGTCCGGGCGATGAAACGGGATGGTTACGACCCGAATCTGATCCACGGTTGCCATAATCGGACGGTGGTCATCGATGCCCATCTTGGAGAACGCGAGAATAAGCAAATCGATGTCATCGCAGCCCACGGACTGCGAAATATCCATCTCTACGAAGGGCAGGAATGGATCCACATTCGGGATGCGGTCGGGGATCTGGCCGACAGTTTCTTATGCCTTAACGATGTATATCCCAATGGGTTCTTGATACCCAGGCGATTCATAGGCGAGAACATCATTCATTTGCCTACGGTAAAGACGCATATTTTTACCACAACCACGGGTGCAATGAAAAATGCCTTTGGCGGCCTGCTTAATGAGCATCGGCATTGGACCCATCCGGTCATACACGAAACCCTGGTGGATTTGCTGATGATTCAGAAAAAGATCCACAAAGGTGCGTTTGCCGTCATGGACGGCACCTTTGCCGGTGACGGACCCGGTCCGCGGTGCATGATTCCGCATGTCAAAAATGTGCTGTTGGCCTCCCGGGATCAGGTGGCCATCGATGCCATGGCAGCTAAACTCATGGGATTCGAACCTCTGCAGGACCTGAAGTACGTCCGATTGGCCCATGAGATGGGCTTGGGTGTCGGCGATCCGCGCGATATCGAGATTGTCGGCGATACCGACGCGGCCAATGAGAACTGGAACTTCGAGGGGCCTTTTAAAAACATGACCTTTGCCTCTAAGAACCAACACCGCATTTACTGGGGGCCGCTCAAAAAACCTATCGAATGGTCTCTGAAAACCTGGCTGGCGCCATGGTCGTATCTGGCCTCGGTGGCCTACCATGATCTGTTCTGGTATCCACGTTATGGTACCGAGCGCGTCAATCAAGCTTTGAAAAGCAGGTGGGGCCGGCTGTTTGCTAACTGGGAGCAGGTGAAACCGGATGCCGCAGGACGTGGTTACCCGGATGTGGGAGAGGCGCAACCCCAACTGGTCCTCGCTGGCTCGCGGCATTTTAAAGAGGGCATGCGTCTTATGGGCATGGCAGTGGCTGAATCCCCTGAGATGCAAAATCGGAGGAATCGACGCACGGTTGGTTAACTCAAAGGCATGGTTTACCCCAACGTTAGGCTTGATTAATTTCCCCAAGTATCTTAAATTGCAAATTATATCAAAGACTAAAACCGAAAACCAAAGCTGAGTTTCAGAAGATGCTGTCGTATAGTGCTGACAAACACTGGAATATCCCCAAAAGCGATATGAGTCTGGCCGGACCATGCCCCATCGAACCCCGGCCGTCTTAAAATATATGTCATGAACAGCCGATATTCGACGAGCGGCACAGCATGCGTCCGGGCCTGACCGGCTAGGTGCGGGGCACCTGCACCTGCGATAGCTCGGCTACAGTTTTGCGGTACATGTTCGGATATGTATTGTTTTACTTGAAATACATGTCCCCATTCCTGCATATCGTCGTCATGTAAAGAACCATGCGTCTCGACAGGCTGTGCAATAAACTATCCCACTATACAACATGACATAGGCGATCGGTGGATAACTTTGCTCTCTAAGTAAAGCGAGTAACCCAAAAAGGCCAACAAACCCAATGCAACAAAATGGATCAAAAACTCCATCGCATCGGCACCCAATCCAGCCGCAACCTGATCCAATACGTCACCGACCGCCCCGGCCACGACCGCCGCCACGAAAATAAAAGACCAACTGGACTGGCAACCCAAATACACCTTCGAAACAGCCATAGAAGAAAGCATTGACTGTTACTTGAACAACACCCATTGGGTAAACACGTCTGAACCGGCCAATACCGCAACTGGATCGACAAAAACTACACAAACCGAAAAGCTGAAAGTTAAAAGAACGGATCCGATCCATGTGAGTCTGTGTGCGTATGTAACTATTTAAAGCTCCCATAATAAATCGAAATACTGACAAATCGGAGAAATCCAATGCCTGAAGCAAACAAAGCAGAAGTATCCGCAAGTCCGGACGGCGAATCCTTCCCCCTGCCGGCTGAAAAAGACTATAGTGAAGAATTTAATAAGCTCCAAACCATCGTCAAAGACCAGCGCCAAAAAGGCCGTGAGATTGTCGTCGTCATGGGCGTCGGCTTTGTCGGCGCCGTCATGGCCGGCGTTGTTGCAGATTCCACTGATCGCCAAACAGGAGAATCC
>JARRKU010000089.1:0-26292 GCA_037387725.1 Desulfobacteraceae bacterium | reverse complement strand
CGTGGAGAGGTGCCGGCGGCGCATCAATGCGCCCATGACCTCCAGCCTGGGACGACTCTTCGACGGCGTGGCCGCTCTCATCGGCCTGCGGCAAACGGTCGCTTTCGAAGGCCAGGCCGCCATGGAGCTCGAGATGATGTCCGGGGATGAAATCAGGGAGCGGTATGATTTCCAGTGGCTCCCGGGAGAAACCCGGGTGATCACCCTGGCCCCCATCATCCAAGGCGTGGTGGAAGATCTGCGTTGCGGCCTGCCCGCCTTTGTGATCGGGCGAAAGTTTCACAACACGGTGATCGAGGGATGCGCCGATTTGAGCGCTGCCATCGGCAAGGCCTGCAGGATCAAAAAGGTGGTGCTCAGCGGCGGCTGCTTCCAGAACCGACTGTTGCTGGAAGGATTGATTGTCGCGCTGCGCCAGAGGGGGTTGGAGGTGTTCAGCCACCAGGTGGTACCCACAAACGACGGCGGCATTTCTCTGGGTCAGGCGGTGATCGCGGGAACCATTGTGACCGGAAGAAAAAGTGCCGTGATATAAAGAGGCGGAGAACCGCAGAATATCGAATAATGAATATCGAATTTCGAAGTAAGGAAACGCTTCGCTCTATCATTTATTTAAATCGGTAGAATACCTTCCTTTGACATTCTGCGGTTCTTTATTCGATATTCGACATTCCAAAGGGATTAGCCATGAGCATCACCCATGCTGAAGAGTACCGCGATCCGGAGATCGCCCAAAGCCTGGTACGCCGGCTGAAGTCGGTTTCCACCCGGTCCGTTCGCCTGATGGAGGTGTGCGGCACCCACACCATGGCCATCTTCCGCCATGGGATCCGCTCCCTGCTGCCGGACACGATTTGCTTGCTCTCCGGGCCCGGGTGTCCGGTGTGCGTGACGGCCCAGGGGGAGATCGATGCCTTCGTGGCGCTGGCCAGGCGCCGCGAGGTGACCATCACCACCTTCGGCGATCTGATGCGGGTGCCCGGAAGTGGTTCTTCTCTGCAGCGGGAAAGCGCCGAAGGGGCCGATGTACGCATGGTCTACTCTCCCATGGATGCGGTCAACCTGGCCAAAGAAAGGCCGGACCGGGAGGTGGTCTTTCTGGGGGTCGGTTTTGAAACCACCGCTCCCACCATCGCCGCTGCCATCCTCACCGCCAAAAAGCTGCAACTCGGCAATTTCTCAGTCTATTGCGCCCACAAAACCGTACCGCCGGCGCTGGAGGCCCTCATGGCCAATCCGGAGGTGAAAATTGACGGTTTTCTGCTTCCCGGCCACGTATCGGTGATCATCGGGCTGGAGGCCTACCGGCCCTTTTTCGACCGGTTCCGCCTGCCCGGAGTTGTGGCGGGCTTCGAGCCGGTGGATGTGCTGCAGGGCGTCTTGGAGCTGGTCACCCAGATCGAAAACGACAAGCCCCAACTGGGCAACGTCTATCCGCGGGCGGTGACCGATCAAGGCAATGTACAGGCGCAGCGCGTCATGGACGAGGTGTTCGAACCCAGCGATGCCGCGTGGCGAGGACTGGGGGTCATTCCGGATAGCGGCCTGACCATCCGCACGAAGCTGGCCGCATTTGACGCCCTTTGCCGATTTGACCTGAACGTGACAGATACGCCGGAACCCAAAGGATGCGCCTGCGGCGATATCCTCTCCGGCACCAGGATACCGCCGGAGTGCGCCCTGTTCCGCAAACGGTGCACACCCGTGAATCCGGTGGGACCCTGCATGGTCTCCAGCGAGGGGACGTGCGCAGCCTACTACCGCTACGGATCGAGATAGCCGGAGCCCTCCGGCTATCTCGACTTTAAGGTTGAACGGCTGCGCCCCTTCCGCCTTGGCTCTGTAGCCCTCAGGCTTTTTCGGCGATACTTTTCGCTACAGGTATAAGAAGGATATTATGATGGAATTCGATAAGATACTGCTCGATCATGGGGCCGGGGGAAAGGTGGCCCATGAACTGACCACCGAGCTGTTGCTGCCCATGTTCGACAACCCCCTGCTGGCCCAGCTTCATGACGGGGCTGTCTTCGAAGCCGCCAAAGGGCGCCTGGCGGTCTCCACCGACACCTTCGTGGTCGACCCGATCTTTTTTCCCGGCGGCGACATCGGCGATCTGGCCGTCAACGGTACGGTGAACGATGTGGCCATGTGCGGGGCCATACCGCGCTATCTGAGCATGGGGCTGATTCTGGAGGAGGGTTTCCCCATGGCGGACCTGAAGCGCGTGCTGACCAGCATCCGCAATGCCCTAACCACGGCAGGGGTGCAGTTGATCACCGGCGACACCAAGGTGGTGCCCAAAGGTGCAGCCGACAAAATTTTTATCAACACCACGGGGATCGGTGAGATTCCCCATGGCGTCGCCGTCGGCGGCCAGGGCGCCCAACCCGGGGACCGGATCATTCTTTCAGGCACCATGGCCGATCACGGCATTACCGTATTGACCCAGCGGGAGGGGTTGAAATTCGCTTCCAACGCCCGCAGCGATACGGCACCCCTCAATCTTATGGTGCAGAAAATACTGAAAACGACACCAAACATTCATGTCCTGCGGGACCCCACCCGCGGCGGGGTCGGAACAACCCTCAATGAGATCGCCGTCCAATCCGGTGCCGGCATCAGGGTCTATGAAGATCGGCTTCCAGTGGACCCGGAGGTGGCCGGGATTTGTGAACTGCTGGGATTTGATCCGCTCTATCTGGCCAATGAAGGCAAGCTGCTTTGTTTTATACCGGCCGATGAGGCCGACAAGGTGCTCGACGTGGTTCGAAAGGATGCTTATGGCAAAAACGCCCGTATCATCGGTGAGGTGGTGGATGATCATCCGGGCCGCGTGGTGCTTCAAACCCGCATCGGCGGCGAACGCATCATCGATATGCTGACGGGAGAGCAGTTGCCGCGCATCTGCTAGAAGCTCTATGGAATATCGAATAACGAACAAGGAACCGCAGAATGTCGAAGTAAGGTATTCTGCCAATAATTATTAATGATAGAGCGAAGCGATTCCTCACTTCGAAATTCGATATTCCTTGTTCGATATTCTGCGGTTCCATTCCTCCCGGGGGTTGACCCAACTCGCGCCCCTCGGGAACTAGTATCCTTCATTAAGAAAAACGTCATAGGAGGTCCCTAATGTCAGAGACACTGAAACCAGGAATGACATTCGAATTCAGCTATGCCGTGACCGCTGAGCGAACCGTACCCCATCTCTATCCGGACATCGAGGAGGCGACCGTGATGCCCCGTGTTTTTGCCACTGGATATCTGGTGGGATTGATGGAGTTTGCCTGCATCAAATTTATCAACCCTCACATCGACTGGCCGCGTCAGCAGAGCGTGGGGATTCACATCAACGTCAGCCACACCGCCGCTACTCCGCCGGGGATGACGGTGACGGTCAAGGGGCGGCTGGAGGAGGTGGACGGACGCAAGCTGCGGTTTTCCCTGCAAGCTTTCGACGACCGCGACAAGATCTCCTCCGGCACCCACGAACGGTTCATCATCGATGCCGATAAATTCAACGCCGCCGTGGCCGAGAAAGGGGCGGGACGCTGATGGAGTGAACATCGAACATCGAACGCCCAACGTCCAACGCCGAACAAGGTATTCTGCCGATTTATATAATGATGGAGCGAAGCGACTTCCTCACTTCGACGTTCGATGTTTGATGTTCGATGTTGGACGTTCAAAACAGGTTCACAGCAATTCGCGAATAGGCTTGACTGAGGCCCATATTCCCCGATAACACTACCCCGAATCGAATATTTGAAGGCGCCCGGTATGGATGAATCGGGTATACAGCAGAATCTTAATCACCAAGGAGCCCCACTTTGACGAACGCACTGGAAACCCTTAAGACCATGACCACCGTCGTTGCCGACACCGGTGACATTCAGGCCATCAAACAGTATACCCCCACCGACGCCACCACCAATCCATCATTGATCTATCTGGCCACCCAGATGCCGGAATATCAGTACCTGGTGGACGACGCCCTGGCGTTCGGACGAAAATCGGCCGCCGGCCAGGCGGCGCAAGTGATCAAAGCCATCGACAAGCTCTTCGTCAATTTCGGTGTCGAGATCTTGAAAATCGTTCCCCGCTACGTCTCCACCGAGGTCGATGCACGCCTCTCTTTTGACAGCGAGCAGACCGTGGAACGGGCCCGGGAACTGGTGGCGCTCTATGCGGATGCCGGGATCGGCAAAGATCGTGTTCTGCTCAAGATCGCCTCTACATGGGAAGGCATTCAAGCGGCCAGGATTCTGGGAAAAGAGGGCATCCGGTGCAACATGACCCTGCTCTTCGGTTTTTGCCAGGCCGTGGCCTGTGCCCAGGAGCGCGTCTATTTGATCTCCCCCTTTGTCGGCCGCATTCTGGACTGGTACAAAGCCCAGGAGCCGGGTGCCGAATTCGGACCGGAGGACGATCCCGGGGTTAAAAGCGTCCGGCGGATTTACAACTACTACAAAAAGTATGACTACCCCACACTGGTTATGGGCGCCAGTTTTCGCAATGCCGGCGAGATCAAGGCGCTGGCCGGCTGCGATCTTCTCACCATCGGGCCCAATTTTCTGGAAGAGCTGCAAAACGAGGCCCAGCCGCTGCCGCAGGCCCTCTCCCCCCAGAGCGCCGTGGAGAACTGTGCGGATGCGCGGATCGAAATGGATGAGAAGCTGTTCCGCTGGATGCTCAACGAGGATGCCATGGCCACCGAGAAATTGGCCCAGGGTATCCGATCGTTTACTGCGGACACCCTCAAGCTGGAAAAGACCATCGCGGAAAAACTGTAACCGCAACGATACATCATCCATAGAACCATCTGTCTCCGCCGCTCCCGGGGCGCGATTTTTACGCCGTAAGGCTAGGCGCAGCCCCGGGACCGTGCCGCTCCTTCCGGTGCGATCCCTCGCCCAATTGGCTTCAGGCGTATTGCCATGGCCTCTCCGTCAGACGCAATATTTTGCTGAAAAGGACACTTTTCTGAGCCGATTTGAACAATAGCCTTGCAATTGTGGGACATATGGATACATTGCCCGTTCGATACGGATAACAGACGGGAACCGAAATGCAATCAAAACAGATTAACCATGCCCTTCGCAACATTGCCATCATCGCCCATGTCGATCACGGCAAGACCACCCTGGTGGACGCCATGTTCCGGCAGAGCGGGCTTTTCCGGGACGGCCAGGAGGTGGACGACCGCCTCATGGATTCCATGGACCTGGAGCGCGAACGGGGCATTACCATTGCGGCCAAAAACTGCTCGGTGACTTGGAAAGATGTGCGCATCAATATTATCGACACCCCCGGCCATGCCGACTTCGGGGGCGAGGTGGAGCGCGCCCTCTCTATGGCTGATGGGGCCATCCTACTGGTGGATGCTTCGGAAGGCCCCCTGCCCCAGACCCGCTTCGTGCTAAGCAAAGCCCTGGATGCCGGTCTCAAAATTATCGTGGTGATCAATAAGATCGACCGGCACGATGCCCGGCCCGATGAAGTTCTGGACGAGATTTACGACCTGCTCATCGATCTGGACGCCAGCGAGGATCAGCTGGAGTTTCCCCTGCTCTACGCCATCGGCCGCGACGGCATTGCCATGGAAAACAAGGATGAGGCCGGAGAGAATCTGCATATCCTGTTCGATACCATCCTGAAGACAGTGCCCGGTCCCGCCTTCGACTCCCAGGCCCCCTTTCAGATGCGGGTCTCTGACCTGGGATACTCCGATTACCTGGGCCGGCTGGCCGTGGGCAAGGTGTTCAACGGCACGGCCCGCACCCAGGAGCGCCTGGTTTGCCTTGGGCCGGACGGCGCCCAGCTTCCTCTCAAGGTGACCAAAGCCCAGATCTACGAAGGGATGCAGCTCAAGGAGATCGCCGAGGTCCAACCCGGCGACATCGTGGTACTGGCCGGTATGGACGACGTGCACATCGGCGACACCATCTGCACCGAGGATCAGCCCAGTTCGTTGCCGCGCATCAGCGTGGACGCTCCCACCGTGGCCATGAAGTTTTCCATCAATGATTCGCCGTTCAGTGGCCAGGAGGGCAAGTACGTCCAGTCGAGCCGCCTGCGTGAGCGGTTGCACAAAGAGACCCTGCTCAACGTGGCCATCCAGGTGGAAAATACCGGCGACAGAGACAGTTTGCTGGTCAAAGGCCGGGGTGAATTCCAGCTGGCCATCCTCATCGAGACCATGCGGCGGGAGGGGTATGAATTCTGCGTCAGCCGCCCTGAAGTGATCTACCGGATGGAAGAAGGGCAAAAGCTGGAGCCGTTGGAAAAACTGCAGGTGGACTGTGAGGAGCAGTTTCTCGGAGTGGTGACCGAAAAACTCTCCCTGCGCAAAGGCAAGATGACCAACCTGGTCAACAACGGCAAAGGGAGGGTGCGCATCGAATTTTCCGTTCCATCACGGGCCCTGATCGGCTATCGGGACGAATTCCTCACCGACACCCGGGGCACGGGCATCATGAACTCCCTGTTCGACGGATACGGACCGTATCGCGGGGACTATCCCAGCCGGTTCACCGGTTCCATTGTCGCCGATCGCAGCGGCAAGGCGGTGCCGTATGCCCTGTTCAACCTGGAACCTCGCGGCCGGCTGTTTGTCATGCCTGGCGATCCGGTCTATGAAGGTATGGTGGTCGGCGAGCACAACCGGCAGCAGGATATCGACGTCAATCCCTGCAAGGAGAAAAAGCTGACCAATATTCGGGCGGCGGGCAAAGACGATGCCGTGCTGCTTTCACCGGTCAAGCCGTTGACCCTGGAGCAGGCCATCGGCTTCATCAGCGATACGGAGCTGGTGGAAGTGACCCCGCTGTCCATCCGACTCAGGAAAACGGTTTTGTCCGCATCCCGCCGGCAAAATCTCTACGTTTCAAAAAAGAAGAAAAAACAGAAGCGATAGCCGTATTGTTAGATATCGCTGCGGTGGGCCGCCTTGATGGATTCTCTTTAATAGGGTAGAAAGCCATGGCCATCATCAAACCGGAGCCGTTATCCATGCAGCATAAGACCATTCGACAGCTTTTGATCATCGTCTTAATCGGACTCACCGTCTCGGCTTTCACGGATACCAGAGAGTATCTGCTGGAAGGCCGTACCATGGGCACCACCTATCACATCAAGATCGTGGCCCCGCCATCGGCGGACATGGCCGCAGTGCGGGTAAAAATAGACCGGCGGTTGGAGCAGCTCAACCAGAGCATGTCCACCTATCGCAAGGAGAGCGAAATCAGCCGGTTCAACCGGTTGGCCGAGACCGGAAAACCCTTTGCCGTCTCCCCCGATTTTCTGAAAGTGATGCGGGTGGCCGGCGCCATCCATGACGTGACCGGGGGCGCCTGGGACGGGACGGTCTATCCGTTGATCAAACTGTGGGGGTTCGGGCGATCCGGCCCCATCCATGAAGTGCCGTCCGATGCCGCCATTGGGAAAGCGCTGAAAGATGTGGGCTTCCGGCATATCGATGTCTCGCCCGACGGGTATTTGAAAAAGCGGCGACCTGGTGTCACCGTGGACCTGGCTTCCATTGCCAAAGGATACGGCGTGGATATGGTCGGCGCCTTGATCAAGGAATTGGGATTTAACGACCATCTCGTGGAGATCGGTGGCGAGGTATTTGCCGCCGGCCGTCGGATTGACGGGAAACAGTGGAAAGTGGGGGTCAGCGTCCCGGAGAAGGGCGCAGGGGCCACCGATGTCTACAAGGCCCTGGCCCTTGAGGATCTCGCCATGGCCACCAGCGGCGATTACCGAAACTTTGAGGAAATCAGCGGCCGCATTTACTCCCACATCATCGATCCGCGCAGTGGATGGCCGGTGGAAAACGGCGTGGTCAGCGCCAGTGTGATCGCCCCCAACTGCACCCTTGCCGACGGCCTGGCCACAGCCATGGTCGTAATGGGCCCGCAGGAGGGCATCCGGTTGTTGAACCGGCTGGAAAAGGTAGAGGGGCTGATCATCGTCCGCAAGCCGGACGGTGTCCTCGTGGACCACTACTCAAAGGGGATGGCGCCGGAAACAGCCCGTTGAGAAAATCTTCGCAGAAGCCGACGGGCCCAGGGGTACAATGTGGCGGAATCCGGCTGTCACGGGACGTGTACGGAGCCCCGCTTTGCGAAGACCATTTGTTGGGAACCCATTGCAGCGGAGGGCTTGCAGGGCCGCCCTCTGTTCCGGACTCATGGGGCAGGACGGCACTGCCCCGCTGCTAGCCGGGCAATGACGCCTCCATTTGCCGGCTTTGGCGACGCTATTCGGCAACAGGGTTATTGCGCCTGTTGCAGATAAGCGGCAAATTGGGGAATGGTAATGGCGGCGGCGATACCCATGACGAACAGGGCAAGACCGAGGTATCCCATGATGATTCCGGCCAGGGCCATTCCCTCCCCTTTCAAAGCCCCTTGGGAATCCTTGATTTTCGATCTTCCCATGTGCCCGCAGATGACAGCCGGAATCCCGGCCAGAAAACTGAAACACAGCAGACCGAGGATGCCCAACACCAGACTCCAGACAGCCAGAGCACTGGTCCTTGGCGGCGCTTGAACTTGATTCATCGGATTATTTCTCCATTTGTTTCAAAACCTCGCTTCGGACCCAACCTAAAGTGTTGAGCGCATACTATTCCCTTGGGTTTAAATCTGCCGCCCGCTGTGTCTTAGGCCCGAATGAAGGTTTTGAAACCGCTTCTATTGATGGTGCATGGAACGGCAGACAGGCTGTGGAGCGACTGTCTCTGTGCGCCAAGATTGCGGGCAAATGTGCCAAAACACAGAGAATATGTCAATATTTGCTTTGCCGGCAGATAGACCGGATATGGATCATCGGCTGTGGATCCGCCTTACCTTGCGCCGGAGAGGAACGCATAACCCGGCAGCAGGACGGTGATCATCCTTGAACTCCTGCGGGGTCATGTTTATGGTGGAAGACGGTGCCGGTGGTCAAGCCCGGCCTTTTCATCTTCAAAGAAAGCGCATGACCCATGGCCATTCTGGAAGCCCGCAGGCTGTGCAAAACTTACGAAGTGGATTCCCGCAGGATCACCGTGCTCGACCATATCGACCTTCAGGTGCATGCCGGCACCTTTTTGGTGATCAGCGGCAGCAGCGGCAGCGGCAAGACAACCCTGCTCACCCTGCTCTCCGGATTGGATCGGCCCACCTCCGGCCAAGTTTTGATCGACGGCCTCGACATTTCCAAAGCCAGCGAAGAGCAACTGGCGCCGATGCGCAACCGCACCATCGGGTTCGTCTTCCAATCTTTTCATCTGGTGCCCTCCATGACCGCAAAGGAAAATATCATGTTTCCGGCGGAGCTGATCGGAGATGCGCGTGCCGGTGATCGCGCCGAACAGTTGCTCCAACAAGTGGGTATGGTCCACCGGCGGGATAATCTTCC
This sequence comes from Desulfobacteraceae bacterium, assembly GCA_037387725.1. Lineage (GTDB taxonomy): Bacteria > Desulfobacterota > Desulfobacteria > Desulfobacterales > Desulfosarcinaceae > JARRKU01. Next base: position 16,884 of record JARRKU010000089.1, on the reverse strand, counting down.
CAGTCAGTTGTCAGGGGGGGAAAAGCAGCGCATCGCCCTTTGCCGGGCCATGATCAACCGCCCGGCTTTGCTCTTTGCCGATGAACCCACCGGAAATCTCGACACTGAAAATGGGAAGCTGGTGCTCCGGCAGCTCATCGAATTGAAAAACGAGCACAACGCCACCCTCATTCTCGTGACCCATAACCCCGATATCGCCCGGGCTGCGGACCGGGTGGTAACGCTACGGGACGGCCGCATGGCGGAGTGAAGAAGATGGGGCAATGGTCATTGATCATACGTCAGGTGCGAAGGTCTTCGAAGCAGGCCGTTCTGTTCGTGCTTTGCACGGCGCTCTCCCTGACCACGTTGACCGCTTTCAACGGTTTTTCCGACAGCGTGGCGCGCTCCCTGTTAAACGACGCGCGCAAGCTTCACGCCGCCGATATCATTATCTCCTCCTATGACCCCATATCCGCACCCGTGGATCGAATGGTCCGTATATTGGCGGCGGAAGCAAAGGTGAAACGCGCCGACATTCACCGCTTCCTCAGCGTGGTGCGGGCAGAGGATGAAAGCGCAACCGTTCTGGCCGGGGTGAAAGTGGTGGGGAGCGGATACCCTTTCTATGGTGAGGTGAAGCTGGCCTCCGGCCGTCCCTTTCACGGGGTGATGGCGCCGGGCGCCTGTATCGTCGAGCAAACCCTGTTGGACCGGACCGGCCTCCGGATCGGGGATCGGCTCCGGGTGGGATATGCGACCCTGACCATCGCCGATGTGGTTTTGTCGGAACCGGACCGGCCCCTGAATTTCTTCTCCTTTGGCCCCAGGGTCTTTGCCCATGCAGATGACCTGGAAGCCCTCGGTTTGATCTCCAAAGGCGCGCGCATCCGGCGAAGGGTCCTGCTCAAGGTCGCGGACCCCTTGCAGGTGGATATGATGGCCGCCCGCTTGAAAGCGGTGGCCGTCAAGGACCAGGAGAGAGTGGAAACCTTCAGGACTGCCGGTACGCGGACCAAGCGCTTCATGGACAACTTCTTCTTCTTTCTGAACCTGGTTGGGCTTTTTATATTGCTCATGGCAGGCCTTGGCATCCAAGGAACGTTGTCGGCCCTGCTCAAAGAGAAGCAGCACACCATCGCCATCATGAAAGCGGTGGGCGCCACCAATCGCTACCTGCTGCGCCATTTCATCTGCCTGGTGGGATTGCTGGGGGCCGCGGGAACCGTCCTTGGCATCCTGTCCGGCATGGGGATTCAGCGGGCGCTGGCAAGGGCCATGGCGCCCTATCTGCCGGCGGACCTGCATTTGGTCATGGCTTGGAGCGGCATCGTGGAAGGCGTGGTCCTTGGGGGCGTCGTCGTTCTGGTTTTCTCATTTCTCCCCCTTTACCGGGTCAGGGAGATGCGCCCCATGCTGATTTTCAGGAAAGAGGCTGTATCGGGGACGGCAAAGCCCCCTTACTATCTGGCCGCCGCCCTGATTCTGGTCTTTTTCTTCGCACTGGTGGTAAGGCACATGCAGGATGTCCGCTTCGGCCTGCACTTTGTCGGCGGCATCTGTGCACTGGTGGCGGTTGTCGCCCTTCTCACCCATGGCCTGCTTTTTGTCGTTCGGCGCCGGGCTTTTGCGAATCTGGCCTTCCGCCAGGCCATCAAGGGGCTTTTCCGCAAAGGCAATGCCACCCGGTCCACGATCCTGACCCTGTCCGTTTCTCTGTCGGTTATCTTCGCCAATTTCTTTATCGAAAGAAATCTGGACACCGCCTTTGTCCAATCCTATCCTGAAGGAGCCCCCAACGCTTATTTCGTGGATATCCAGCCCGACCAAAAAGAGGGTTTCCTCCGTACCGTCGGCACAGATGCCGAACTTTTTCCCATCGTCCGGGCGCGGGTGGCCGCCATCAACGGGATCGCGATCAACAGGGAGGACGAGCGCAAAAAGCGCAGGGATAATTTCTCCCGGGTTTTCAATCTCACCTATCGGCATCACCTGCTGGAAAATGAATCCATGGCCAAAGGCGATCGCCTTTTTCGAAGCGAATGGTCCGGGCCCCAGGTCTCTATTCTGGATACCGTTGCCGAAATGCATCCCATGACGGTGGGCGATACCATTCGATTCAAGATCCAGGGCGTTTCCCTGAAGGTCCGCATTTCCAGCATCCGGACGCGCACCAAGTCATCCTTCAGTCCGTTTTTCTACTTTGTCTTACCGGAGAAGGTGCTCGAAAAAGCACCCAAGACCTATTTTGCCGCCTTGAAAGTGCCGCCCGCTCAACTGGGCGCTGTACAGCGAAAGGTCGTCTCCCGGTTTCCCAATATCAGCGTGATCGACATCTCGCAGACCATCAGCGTCTTCACCCGCTTGACGAATCGCCTGTCCAGGATCATCAGAGGCTTCAGCGTGTTCAGCATCGGTGCGGGCCTGCTGATATTGGTGAGCGCCATCTTTGCCACCCGCGCCGAGCGGATGGTCGAAGCGGTCTATTACAAAATACTGGGGGCCGGCAAAACATTTGTCTTCAAAGTATTTGCCCTCGAAAACCTGTTCATCGGGACTTTCAGCAGCATGATGGCGCTGATCATTGCCCAGGCCGGGGCATTCTGGGTATGCACCGTACGGCTCGATATCGATTATCAATGGCAAGTGTTCCCCTCCATGGTGATGGCCGTCAGTACCATGGCACTGGTTGTGGCGGTGGGTTTGGCCGCTTCTCGGGCCATCATGGAAAAACGCCCGGTATCCTACTTGAGGGAGCAAACAGATGGATAGCGTGACTGGAATGATCTACAAGAGAATGCAAAGAGCAGTGTTGGGCGTGTTGTGGATGGTATTATTGGTCGTCGTCCTTGCCGGGTGCGAGGCTGAACCCTCGGCGGTTGGGACATCTTCGGCCAAGGCACCCTCCAAGTCGGCTGTCGAAGGCACTATCGTAGCGCTGGGCGACAGCCTTACCGCCGGCCTGGGTGTGCGGGAAGAGAAGGCATACCCGGCTGTTCTGGGCGAAAAACTCAAGGCGAACGGCTATGCTTACCAAGTGGTCAACGCCGGGGTCAGCGGTGAAACCTCAAGCGGTGCGCTCTCCCGGCTGGAGTGGATTGTCTCCTCTTTGAATCCGGATATCGTTATTTTGGAGACGGGTGCAAATGACGGCCTGCGCGGCATCGATCCAAAACTGCTGGAAGCGAACCTGGATGAAATCTGCACCCGGCTGAAAGAGAAGAAGATCGAGATCCTGCTGGCCGGTATGCAGATGCTTCCCAACCTGGGACCGGACTACACCAGCGCCTTCTCCAGCATCTATCCGCGGATTGCCCGTAAACACAACCTGGTATTTATGCCGTTCATGCTAGAAGAAGTGGCCGGCAATCCCAGCCTCAACCAGCCTGATCGGCTTCACCCAACGGCCGAGGGCTATGCCAAAATCGTGGAGAATATCTATCCCTTTGTGCTACAAACCATCGAACGCCACCGGTCTAAATAAGGGGGCGTCTAACTCCAACGATTTTCAATCTTCGTTCATCTTTTCAGGCAACATTTGGAATAATTTACTTGCCTATTAATTCATCTATAAACTGTTTCGCCGCAGTGGTGGTATAGCCATATCGTTTCTTAGCCAATTTCATCGCATCTAGTCTGTCGCCTCTGGAGACGCGCTCCAGGATCATCTCTTCAAGCTCCTTGCCGGTTAAATCCTTGCTCGAGTCGGTAACGAACCTGAATTCGTCTTCGATGGCCGTTCGTTTTGAAAAGAGTCCCAGGGCCTTTTTCATATTCGGCGTAATGGTGTTCCAGCGTACGCGCAAGATATTGTCATACACCAACCTGACCGGGTAATCATGATACTTTGCCGATGATTTGTCGGTTTTCCGGGACTTGATCGCCTTTTCCTGGCTGATTTTTTCCTTGATTGCAGCAATCACATGCTGGGGTGCTTTGTTTTTTCGCGCATGGAACAATTCACTTCTTAATGCACTCAGTGATGAGCGCAACGGCGCTCTTTTGCGTTCCGCATTGAGTTCACTCTTGATTTTATCCAGCGCTTCCCGGGATAAATTCAACTTGATATCCAGGTAGGTGAAAAATTCCGTTACGGCACGACCACCTTTGTCTTTGCGCGAGGTCTCCCTGGACTTGCGCACCCAAGCAATATCGCGCCAGGATAAATCGATGACAACCGGATCTGTTTGAGGGTAACCATAGTTCTGGAAGGAACGGAATTTAATCAAAACTTTTTCCGAACGCATTTTGACCAACCAGTTAGAAGGCAACAAACCGGCCCTGAGCCTTAACCATGCCAGCCAGGCCATGAGACCACACCAAAATGCGATCCAGATCACACCGAGGAACAACCAGCCACTCACCGCCTTATGGATATAATACCAGATATATGAACCGGTAACAGCGACAGCTACCCCTGTACATACAATGAAAACCATCAAAGTCCCGGTGCCGGACGACTGGAAAACCTTTTCGTCCGGGTGATATGTTCCTGATTCAGTTATATTGATTATCCGCATGATAAGTACACCTTACCGTTACGTTAAAAAGATGGCAAAAAGTTTGTATGGCCGGATGCGCATTGAACAAATGGCATATTCGGGACTCGTGTGCGCAATAAACCAATGGTGTGCTGAAGGATTGGGTCTATTTGATGCCATCCGCTTTCCCTTCAGGAAGACCGGAGAACGAAAAGAAGGCGTTATGTCGCTGTCGGCGGGACTTACCGTTTCATTTTTGTTGTCGAACAGCGACGGCCAAGGCGGCACTGGCTTTTCTTGTTGTGGGAACCCCTTTAATCGGGTAAATTTGATTCAAATCCAATTTCAAAGGAGACAAATTGAAAACCACTATAATGAAGACAGCGATACTTTCGGCCATATGTGCATTTTTAATGACCACTGCCGGTTGCAGCAAATTGACAAAAGAAAACTACGCCAAATTAAAATTCGGCCAGGATTATAGTGAAGTGGTTAGAATTCTGGGTGAGGCCGATGAGTGCAGCGGCGCGCTGGGCATAAAAGATTGCCGGTGGGGTGGCGGCGACAAGCATATCTCGGTGCAGTTCGCCGCGAATAAAGTGGTTATCTTTTCCTCAAAAGGTTTGTAGAATCGGTCATGTAAAGCCGCTGGTGTCTGGGCAATGGCTTTTCCTGACATGATTCGAATACGATCATTTTTTATCCTCAGTTTAAATTCATAATTTTTTTCCTAATAAATGTACACAAATGTCTCCACGAAAAAGCGGCTTTGTTTTTTTAACGCTGTCCCCAAAGGCGCCCTTTTTTTGATTTTATTCAACAATACGAGTAGTTGAATCATGCTCGAGTTTGAGATGGGATACGGCCTGCGTTGTCCTTGCCAGCTATTTTTCGTTTGGCATATTCTTTGCTCAGCCAAATGGTGAGGATAACTTGCTGCCAGCCCTTCCCCCGTCGTGCTGGTTCGGCCGGCGCAACGTCCAAGATCCAGAAGGAGAAAGGTAATTGTATGTCCAGATCTAAGTATTCAACACTGCATAGCAACACTCCCTTTAAAATCAAATTAGACGCTTTTTCTTTCACAGTGTCACAGAAATCTATCCCAGCCGAAGAATAGCGCCGGACAGCCTCAGCCGGACTGGCAAATCCCCGATGCGCTCTAATAAATACGTCTTCGACAGAATGATGAGATGATACCAAATTGAGAGGTTCGTTATGTTGCGCCCCCCAAAATGTTTTGCTCTTATTGCGCTACCCTTGATATTGTTTTTTTCAACCCTGGAAGCCCACGCCTGGTCATTTCTGACGAACTCGCTAAATGCGCCTTACGACCAGTGCTTGACTTGCCATATCTCCAACAGCAATCTGGCCATGAATGCCTATGGGCAGGATTATCTCGATCCTACCCATGCCTCCCGGTACCACAATAAACACAACGCCGATCCCGGCGACTGCAACCAATGCCATACCAACAAAGGCTATCCGATAAAGCGCTCGGGGTTGGACAACCTGGATTCGGACGGGGACGCTTATACCAATCTGGCGGAATTCAATGCCGGTACATTCCCCGGTGATGCCGGCGATTACCCCCTGGACCTTTCGGCTCCCGTCATCACAGCCTTTAATGTGCCGGCCACGTCCAACTCGCTGACCGTCGCCATCGGCAGTTTCTCCGCCACCGACAATGTGGGGGTAACAGGCTACCTGCTGACGGAGTCCAGTGCAGCACCGGCGGCCGGTGACGCCGGCTGGAGTACGGCCATACCCGCGTTCTATACATTCGGCGGTGCCAATGTTTACACTTTATATGCCTGGGCTAAAGATGCCGCTGGCAATGTCTCGAGTCCATCCAGCGCCCAGGTGGACACGACACCCAGCCAGCAGCGCACCAATATCCCGCCAACAGCCGCGGCCGGATCTGACCAGAACGTCATCGAGGGCGAGACAATCATATTGAATGCGGCCGGTTCCACCGATGATATGGGTATCATTACTTATTCCTGGGCACAACTGGATGGCCCGGGCGGATCTCCCATTGGCGCAGGGCATCAGGATGCTGTAACCCTGTCCAATACAGCCAGCATCACCCCTGTTTTTGTCACCCCGGCTGTGGGGGCCGGCGGCACCACTTTGACCTTCGAGTTGACCGTTGTGGACGGTGACAATGCCCAGGACATCGATGAGGTGTATATTACGGTCAACGATAACGGTATTACCGACTTCGATGGGATGCCGGGGGTCATTTCAACCTTGACAGCCAATGGTGATCCCATCGGCGTCAACGCTGGCGCCGGCAATGCCTGTGTGTCTCTATCCACGCTGACCCTGCAGGATCTGCCGGCAGCCTCTCCCGAACCTCGGGATTTGGTCTACGGTTTGATTGAATTTGAGCTCAAAGTTTCCAATCCGACGGCTTCCTCCATTACCATCCACTTTCCCCAGGCCGTGCCGGCCGGCTATAAATGGCTCAAATATACCGCCGCCGATGGGTGGTTCGACTTCGATCGCAATGTCATCAGCGGCGGCACAGGAGAAGGGGCGGTCTTCAATGCGGATCGCACGCAGATTACGCTTTACATTAACGATAACGGTGCATATGACGATGAGCCCACAACAGGCATCATCAGGGATCCGGGTGGACTGTCTTCCGGCACTGCGTCAGCGCCGGCTTCCTTGACGTCCACCGGTACTTCAAATTCTTTCGGGGGCAGCAGCGGCGGATGCTTTATCAGCGCCTTGACCCTTCCGAAACCGGACGGCCTCTGGGGTTACCTACCGGCTATTCTTTGTATGTTAATGTTGCCATGGATTAACGTCAGATTGTTCCGGAAGCGTCAAAATTGATCGTACGGGCTGTTGGGGCCTTTCCGAATTAAGAAAATCACCATGATTCTCTTTTGAACGGATGGAGACAAGATGGGCGTGGATAAGCACGTCCCATCCGCCTTTTCCGCCACATAAAAAAGAACCAATGGTTTCAAGGAGATCATTTGTCATGCGCCGATTTAATGTTTACATGCGCTGCTCTATTCTGCTTCTGTTGCTGCTTGCTGCGCAAACGGCTTGGGCCGAAGAGAATTCCTCCGCAGCAGATAGCCGCTATGCGGGCAGTGATACCTGCATTGAATGCCATGAGGACCAGAATGCCAGCGTCATGAAAAACCGGCATGGGTTCGAGGCCGATCAGCGCACGCCGGCTGCGGGTCGGGGATGCGAGACCTGCCATGGACCGGGTGCCGCGCACGCCGAGTCCGATGGTGAAAAGCCCATTCGTTCTCTGAAACCTGATTCAACGGATACGGCCGAGCAAAAGAGCGCTGTCTGCCTGAGCTGCCACAATAGGGGAAAGCAAGCGCTTTGGAGCGGCAGTGAACACCAAAGCCGTAATCTCTCCTGCACCAGTTGCCATAATATCCACGATAATAATCCGGGCAACCTAATCCGTACCAACCAATGGGATACCTGCACCCAATGCCACAAAACCATCAAAGCGCAAAGGATGCGCCAATCGCACCACCCTTTGCGAGAAGGCAAGATGCAATGCACCGACTGCCACAACAGTCACGGCACCGTGGCGGACAAGCTGATCGATGCACAGACGATCAATCAAAAATGTTTTGAATGCCATGCACAATTGCGGGGGCCTTTTCTATGGGAACATTCGCCGGTGACCGAGGACTGCCTGACCTGTCATACGCCGCATGGCTCAACCCATTCCAACCTGCTGAAAGCAAAGGCCCCCTTCCTGTGCCAACGCTGTCACGCCAATATTGGGCATCCCGGCCAGCTAACAGCCCGCAGCAGCACGGATGCCAGCCAATCCGTATATCGCGTATTGAACAACCGGATTTTTTATCGTGCCTGCATTAATTGCCATGTGGCCGTGCATGGGACAAACCATCCATCGGGCAAAAGTCTAATGCGCTGATGCTTTCAAGGAGAGATAGAATGAAACATTGGATTCACTATGGCTTCGCCGGTCTTATTCTATGCCTATTGATCGACACAGTGGCCCTGGCGACAGGCGCCTATGCTGCCGAGACGACGCTTCTCAATGTCCGGGAAGGGCTGCATGCCGGCTACTCACGCCTGGTGTTTGACTGCCGGGGCGACTTGCCCGGCGATGTGGGTTCGGTGCAAGGAAATACTTTATCAATACACTTTTCGAGTCTAAAAGTGGCCGCCGACCTTAAGAAAATCTCTCGCCGGCTGCGCGGCGAAGTGCGGCAGATCGACTTGCAACAAACTGAAACTTCAAGTGATCTCCAACTCCTTCTATCTGTTCCACAGGTGCGTGTAAAATCATTTGTGTTACGTTCGGATGCAGCGCCTCAGGAGAAGTACCGTCTCGTTATTGATTTCTACATGCAGTCCGTAACTGGTCAAAAAGAAAAGAAAAAGATTGCTGTCGCACCTGAGCCGACCCGGTCGGCAGTGACACCTGCCGCAGCACCAAAGATAGCAAGCCAGCTGTCGTCGGAGAAGCGACAGGAACCAGCCGCTTCATCGAATGATGGACAAATGGACGAAGCGGCAAAGTCAGCTTCACTACCAGCTGCCATGGCGGCATCTCCAGGAGATGGTGAAGCAGCCAAAGCACCACCCGAGGTCGAAAAGAATGAAAAGTTTGCCAGTACAGGCGATACCCATTGGGATTATTCAGGTGAAGCCAGCTTGAGTCTGAGGGCTGCTGACGGTGAAGATGAATCGTCAACGTTCGAAACGTATCGCGATATCTCGCAGCCGGCGGCAGGCAGCCTTGCCTTTGAAGCCGTGAGGAATCGGCGGTTCCATTTCAGCGGAGGCGCTGCCGGCATCGGCCAGGATGACACAGCTGCAGATTTCAAGATAGGCTACTACGATCAATATGATCTCGATTTCAGCTATAATCGTTTGATCCATCGCTATGCCTATGATGCCAGTACGTTGTACTCGGGTATCGGCAGCGGCACCATCACCCTCGACGATACCCTGCAGACCAATGTGCAGAACGCGCCGACGCAAGTCGATGTGGCCAACCTGCTCAACAGCGCCATGTCGGGCGCTGCCACAGGCGATCCAGATGTCCTACGAGAGAAATTCAAGCTGGGCTACAATCTGTTCGCATTGGACCCTTTTACCCTGAAGATCCAAGTGGGGCACGAAACCCGGAAAGGAACGAGGCCCTTTGCCGGTGCATTCAATAGTTTGCAGATGGTAGAGATTTTCGAGCCCATTGATTACGAAACCACGGATATGAAGATCAGCGGTGAATATGCCGGACGGCATCTTCTGCTAAACGCCGTCTATCACTACTCACAATTCACCAACAATATCGATACGCTGACCTTCGACAATCCATTGCGTGCCACCGATGCGGCCTTCGGCCCCAGCACCGGCCGTATTGATCTGGCGCCGGATAATCAGTATCACAACCTGGGCTTCACCGGAGCCGTAACCAAATTGCCTTGGAACAGCCAGATCACCGCCAACATTGCCTTCAGCTGGATGCTGCAGGACGATACCCTGGTGCCGTTTACAACGAATTCAGCCGTTGCTGCACCAGCCCTGCCTCAGGACAGCGCAGACGCCAAAGTCAATACATCCCTCTACCATCTGCGCATTACTTCCCATCCGTGGTCCCCCATGCGGATCAAAGCGCATCTGCGCTACTACAATTACGATAACCAAACGGGGCGCATCGATTTTACCGGCGGATATGTGGAGACCGATGAATTTCTTACCGGTACTGCCGTCCACAATCTGCCGAGCAGCTATACCAAGACCCGTGCGGGACTCGATCTGGGATTCGATCTTCCGGCGCAAAGCACGCTGGGTCTGAGCTATGCATTTAAAAGGACGGACCGGGAAAACCGCGAAGTGGATCAGCAGGATGATAACATTCTAAAGGCCTCATTGGATAATAAACGTCTGGATTGGTTGACGCTCCGTGCTTCCGTAGAACACACCGACCGAAGTATTGGAGAGTACACCTACGATGTTTATCGCCGAAGCGGAGACGATCTCAATGAACTGCCGCAGATACGCAAGTATGATCAAGCTGATATGACCCGCAACCGTTACCAGTTCCAGGCCACGGCCTACCCTAAAGAGACGCTTGCCCTCACCGGTACACTGACATTCGGACAGGATGATTTTAAAGACTCGCCATATGGACTGCTGGAAGATAATCATCTCATCGCCTCCTTTGACGCGGATTATGCCATCAATGAGCGCGCCACCGTAAACCTCTTTTACAGTTTTGAAACATACGACAATTCCCAGCGCGGCAACTCTGCGGGGTCGGATTGGACGGCTGACGGTGAAGACCGGGTGAATACCTATGGTGGTGGTGTCACCTTGGCGTTGATGCCCAAACGGCTGGATTTTGATCTGGCCTATTCTTACAGTGAAGCGGACGGAAACATATCGTTTAGCAGCGCATCCGGATCATTCGCCGATTTTTCGGCTGTGGACGATACCCGGATGCATGCCTTGAACACCAAATTGAGGTATCATTTTTCTGAAAAGCTCACCCTGAGCCTGGGATATTTGTGGGAAAAATTCGACTACGATGATTATAACGTCGACGGTTTCAGCAGCGTACCCACAGACGCCGGCGGCAACTATCAAGGCGCCCTGCTGTCGGGCACACTGCCTCAGGACTATGACGCCCATATCATCTACACCCAGTTGACATTTCGTTTTAAGTAGCGGTCATTGAGCCGGCGCTGACCTCAAAGTCGCACAATTCACTCCGTTGCGGTTTATGCTGCGCGACGGAGTGAATAGCATATCGCTGTTGCGTTTTGGCGTTGGTGCCGTGCTTCTCCTTCACCGGGGCTATCCGGCAACTGCTTTTTTGTAAGTTTATAATTTCTTCGGTCTGTGCGGTCCTCTGGTGGTTACGATTTTTGCTCAACCGGCGCCATTTTTTCACTTTATGAAGATCTTCAATATAGTAGATATTTTATTCTTTCATTTCCGATCGGACTGCGACAATCGCCATTTCCTTTTTCGCACAATGATTTACTTCCGTAAATGCCGAGAATTGTGCGAAGAACAGGGTGACAATGTTGCATACGGCCGTGAACACAAAGTTTATACGCCCCATTTGTGATTTCTTTTTCATTCTGGCACGGTTCGTGATTACTTCTTAAGTGCAGCCGTTGATGTCTGCATGCAGCGGCCCCGGAGAATCTTGCCAACCACTTTGTCGGGAAAAAAACACTCCTGCAAACATTACATCATTATGATAAAAGGAAGGTAGTAAAAACATGAGAAAATTTCTATGGATGCTTTTCGTAGTGCTGGTGGCGTGTGCGTTGTTTGCCTGTGGCGGCAGCGATAGCGCAAGTCAGGATGGAACAGGTACGCTCTCAAGTGGAACGGCCAGCGGCTCTAGTTCGACAATCAGCGGTAGTGCCGTCAAAGGGCCCATCGAAGGTGCTGAAATCAAGCTTTTCTACTTCGATACGGACGGCGCGCAAACCGAGATCGTCGCTGAAAATGCCCCGGTATTGACGGCGGCTTCCGGTGCTTTTGATTTTCAGGTCGACCCGCAGCAATTGGCCGGCATTCAAACCCCGCTGATATTGAACAGCACGGGGGGCATCATGGGAGGACAACCGGCACCGGGGCTGAAGACGATCATTACCGATCCCGGCCTTTTGGCCACTGAGGGCCAGACGATTTCCCGGCACCTGTCCACCGCCAGTTCGGTGGCGGCAGCGCTGTTGGAATATCGCGCTCAATCCACAGACGAACCGGTGCAGACCTCCGATGCACAGAATTGCATTGCCAAGGTTGAAGAAGCCCTGGAACTCGATATGGACCAGGATCCCGGCGATGCGACCCAGGCCGTTGCCATGGTAAACATGAACGTCGATGAAAACCTGGATTTGTTCAACACTCCCGAGAACAACGCAGCGGTACCGGAATATATCGAGTACCTGGCCAGAAACCTCAATTCATCCTCCGGCGAGCTGGATGATAAGATGGAGGATCGGGACAACCCCGGATCGGATATCGATGCGGATTTTGATGACGTCGGTGACGGACATCTCTCCAGGATCTTTCCGAACGGTCCAAGACGGTTGCATAGCTTGATGATGAGGGTCGACAAGACGTCCATTGCCGGAGATGGTGTCGATTTTGCCACCATCGATCTGAAATTGACCAACGGGTGGCGCCGTTGGGAGAGCGATGAAGTTCAGATCGATCTGGCGATCGTTTCCGGCGATGGAGTGCTCAGCGATGCGCACCCCACAACCCGGCGTGGACGCGCCCGGGTCACCTTTACCAGCACGACGCCGGGCCGTGTCGTGATTCAGGCCGGCCATACGCTTGATAACGGCAATACCGTCATCCAGGAAGTCATGATCGATGTCGTGGACAGCCAGGTCAACGCGCCGCCCATTGCCAATGCCGGCACCGACCAGAATGTGGCCGTCGGTGCGACGGTCACCCTGGACGGCAGCCAAAGCAGCGATTTGAACAACGATGCGCTGACCTACGCATGGCTTCTGACATCGCCTGGCGGTAGCGGCGCCACCCTCTCGGACGCAACTCTTTTCAATCCCACCTTCACCGCCGATGTGGCCGGCACCTACGTCGCGACATTGGTGGTCAACGACGGACAGCAGGACAGTGCGCCGTCATCGGTTACCATAACAGCCGTATCCGGTAATTCCGCTCCCACCGCGGATGCCGGGCCTGATCAAAATGTGACCACCGGTTCAACCGTTTCGTTGGACGGCAGCGGCAGCAACGACCCGGACAACGATCCGCTGACCTACAATTGGACCCTGATTTCCGCACCTGCCGGCAGCAGCGCGAGCCTCACCAATGGCACCCAGTCCAACCCGAGCTTTACGGCCGATGTGGACGGTGTGTATCTTGTCCAATTGGTGGTCAACGACGGCAGCACGGACAGTACACCGTCAACGGCTACCATCACGGCCGCTTCGACGAACTCCGTTCCGACAGCCGATGCAGGGGGCCAACAAAATGTCGCCACCGGGTCCCTGGTCACCTTGGATGGCAGCGGCAGCCAGGATGCCGATAACGACCCCCTGACCTATTTGTGGACCATCATCTCCCGTCCGGCCGGAAGCGGTGCGAGCCTGTCTGACACCGCCAATGTTGCACCGACATTTACCGCTGACCTGGACGGTACCTATGTCATTGAATTGGTCGTCAACGACGGCACTGCGGACAGTTTGCCGGCTACGGTTTCCATAATGGCATCGACCGCCAATTCCGTACCGACGGCCAATGCCGGTTCCGATCAAAGCGTGAATGTCAACACAACCGTAACACTGGATGGCAGCGGCAGCCAGGATGCCGACAACGACGCACTGACGTATGCCTGGACCCTGGTGTCGAAACCGGCCGGCAGCGCAGCGGTTCTGACCGGCGCCACCACCCAAATGGGGTTTCTCAACCCGGATGTCGCCGGCACTTACGTTGTGCAATTGGTGGTGAATGATGGGACGGTGGACAGCGCGCCGGATGCCGTTACCATCACCGCAACAGCCGCCGGACCCGATGGGGCGGCATTGTTTTCGAATTACTGCTCCGGCTGCCATGGCGCCGATGGCACGAAAATCGTCAACCTGAGAGGCGTTTCGGCTGCCACCATAGAAGCCAAAATGCCCCATAAAGGCATCACGATCACTGATATCGGAGGCAGCGCGGGTGCCCAGGCCATCTCGAATTTTCTCGGCCAATAGGATCTAAAATAGAGTGAAGCATTCGGCAGGGCGCTTTCGGTCGTAAGATCGGCGGCGCCCTGCCTTATTTTTTTACGAGGAGCGCTGGACGTCCTACGCCGGTTCGTCCGGTCTTCTACCGGTCGCCTGCCGTTCGATCATCCACTGCGGGTATTCCCGGGGCAACGCGCTGACTTCGTCCAGCTGCGCAAGTTCCTGCGCACTCAATTCGACGTTTACGGCTTTAAGGTTGTCTTCGAGCTGATCCATGGTTTTGGCGCCGATGAGCACGCTGGTGACCCACTCCTGGTGCAGCAGCCATGCCAGCGCAATGTTGGCCACCGATACGCCGCGGTCGGCGGCCATGGACTGCATGGCATCGATGACCTTGAAAGCCCGCTCCTTGTCGACCGGTGGAAAATCAAATGCAGCGCGTCGCGAACCTTCAGGACCCTCCCCTTGGCGGCTGAACTTGCCGCTGAGCAATCCACCGGCCAGCGGACTCCATACCATAAGGGCCAGCCCCTGGTCTTGAATCAAGGGCACCAGTTCGCGTTCCAGATCCCGTCCGCCAATGGAGTAGTACGCCTGCAGCGACTTGAATCCGGCCCAGCCTCGGTGCCGGGAAATGCCCAGGGATTTCATCAACTGCCAGGCCGCCAGGTTGCTGGCGCCGATGTAGCGGACTTTACCCTGATGAACCAGGTCATCCAGCGCCCCTAAAGTCTCTTCCAGAGGCGTCAGTTCATCGTAGCCGTGGATCTGGTAGAGATCGATGTAATCGGTCTGCAGGCGATCGAGGCTGGCGTGAACCTGGTCGAAGATATGCTTGCGCGAGAGGCCGACCGCGTTTGGCGCATCCGCCATTCGGCCCCGGACCTTGGTGGCCAGGACCACCCGCTCCCGCTTGCCTTTCAGGGCTTCACCCAGCAACCGCTCAGACTCGCCGAAGGAATAGATGTTGGCGGTGTCGATGAAATTAATGCCGGCATCCAGACAGCGATCCACCAGCCGGGTGGCCGCCTCCTGGCCCTGTTGCCCGATTACCTCCCAAAACCCTTTGCCGCCAAAGGTCATGGTGCCCAGACAGAGACTGGAGACAAAGATGCCGGTTTTCCCAAACGTTTTGTATTGCATGGGATAATCCTCCTCAATCGTTGTGGTTTGCGATTAATGGAATTAATGCAAGAGAATCCTAACCAGGACAGATCAATGGGGTCGTTAACGGTATCGCTATCGAAATCGAAGACAACCATCATGGTATTCATCATGGGATTGAAGTCAACGATCACCCCAAGCAGTCCGAGGCAGGCCATTAAGGTTTTTGCGACCCATTACGGGAAAGCGTTTGTAGGGTCGTTGTTGCCCGACGTCGAAAAACAACAGTCTGTCTTGACGATATGTCCAAAAATGGCCCATTTTAAACATAGCGGCACGGGGATTGGTGCAGATATGCGAACAAGCCGTCAAGTGTCTTATTGTGTCCAATCATCGGCGGGCGCAGGCGTGCATACGGGCATTCCCCGGTTGGGGCCGCATATCATCAGCGAATCCTCCGGCAATGGCTCCGGTCAGGTGAAGGAGGTCCATTATGAGGCGCTGGAATGGTTGGGGTGACGAAGCGCTGCAAATAGAGCTGCCGCCAAAAGGCCTTGCCCTTTTGAAGGCGCTGATTGGCAACGGTCGCCCCCGGCCGGATTATCCTCTGGACGAATTTCTGGACCGCATCCCCCAGTCCCGTCTGCCCCCGCACCCGCTGATTTCCGACGATCCCAGGATGCGCTTCGATCACTCCCACGGTCAGAGCCTGCCCGACTGGATCCGCATGCGCGGCGGCCTGTTTCGACGCTTTGTCGATGGCGTGGCCCAACCGGCGACCGTAGCAGAGGTCCATGCGCTGTTACGATTCGCAGCCGACAATGGTACCGTCGTGATTCCGCATGGGGGCGGTACGAGCGTGGTCGGCCATCTTGAAGTGCCCGGGGCCCACCGGCCTGTGTTGAGCCTCTCCCTTGCGCGGTTCAACCGCCTGCTCCACTTCGATCCGGATTGCAGCCTGGCCACCTTCCAGGCCGGCATCTGCGGACCTGACATCGAAAATCACCTCAATTCCAAGGGATTTACCCTGGGACACTTTCCCCAGTCGTTTGAATACTCCACCCTGGGCGGCTGGGTGGCGACGCGTTCGAGCGGCCAGCAATCCCATCACTACGGCAGCATCGATCAGCTGTTTGCAGGGGGCGAGATCGTGACGCCCGCAGGCAGCCTGCGGCTGCCGCCGGTTCCGGCCTCGGCGGCCGGCCCTGATTTGCGGCACCTTGTGCTGGGTTCGGAAGGCCGAATGGGCGTTTTAACCGAAGTGAGCGCCAGAATATCCAGAATTCCGGAAATCGATGAGGTATATGCGGTTTTTTTCCCATCCTGGGACCTTGCTATCCACGGTGTGCAAGAGCTGTCCGCTTCCGGACTGCCATTTTCCATGCTCCGGTTGAGCGATCCGAAGGAGACCATGACCCAACTGGCCTTGGCCGGGCACCAGCGCCGGATCGGATACCTGAACCGGTATCTGAAGCTGCGGGGCGCCCTTGAAAAAGAGACCTGCATGTGCCTGGTGGGATTTACGGGAGCGCGGCGGTTGGCCCGTTTTGCAAGGCATGCCGCATTCAAGATCCTGCGCCGATACAGGGGCGTGGCCACGGGCAAGGCCGTGGGCCGGGCCTGGAAAAAAACCG
>JARRKU010000088.1:0-14738 GCA_037387725.1 Desulfobacteraceae bacterium | reverse complement strand
ATATGAGAAACCACAAATGTATTGTGCCGAATGGCTTCTAGTCTTGCCAGCTGCATGTCGGATTTCATTTCCATCGATGCTGATCTGATACGGAAAACCGGCATCATAGCATTTACCCCCCAACCGGCAATCGATGCCACTATCGAGAGGATAGCTATCACGACGACCAGTTCTATTATTGTAAAGCCGAATTTTCTTTTTATTTTGCGCATCGTGCAATCCCTGCATCGACCGACGCAGGACATCCTTTCTCAGATTTCTCCATCATTGCGAAAATCGGAAGGCACTAAGGTACGGCGTCACAGGGAGATGACAAAACCGGACACAGCGGTATCCCCATCACTGAAGATCAATCCTTCAAATCATTCCAGTGAAAATCTTAGAACCTTTGGATCTGGATATTTTAATTATATCGAGACGGTCGGTCTCTTGTGAGGCTTATTGGTACTATGCTTGGCTCTGATAGCAAGATGTTGCTGTATTGTAAAGCGCTTTTTTCATTTTCTCCTTAGATCGTAATATGGCAACCTTGCCGAATGAACAAACAGCCAAATTAATAGAATCCAAGACTTGCAATAATCAAAGCCGGCCAGGAGAATCAGGCCGGCTTCTGAAATTGGAAGAAGTGTTTAATCTGTGCGGTCCCACCAATCGGTGATCGCGCTTTTCATATAAATGGCGCTATCCAGGTCAAGTAATTCCACAACACCGGTGCTTAGCTGAATAAATGCTTTGGCACCCGCCTCTTTACCGGTGTGCAAACCGATGCCGGGCGGCGGGGCGCCAATTAAATCCGTCTTGAGTTTTACTGCGACAACTTCCTCGGTAACACTCTGGCTATAAAAAGTATAGGTAACCGTGTCCGGGTGTAAAATATCCAGGATCTGTTTGGTGTATCCGCTGCCGGTGAGAAAATAGAGGCTGTACAGATTCGTAGTGCCATCGTTTTCGCAAATGTCGGTGCTGGGCGTGAATGTTGCGAAAAAGCTGATACCTCCGAAAATGGCGGGTTTGCTGATCATGCGTTCCGATGGCGAACTGCCGTTGGTTTCCAATTTGCGAACCCAGCCGTCATAATTGGCGCGGATATCGTCTACGAGATCGTTAAAGTATCCGGTGCCATTATATAAGGCGCCATCTTGAAGCACGATCCCGCTGGTGGTGGTGACAATGGTATCCGCCTGAAAAAGGGAGGACCTGGCGAGGGTGAAACCGGCCGAAGCGGCATAATCGTGCTGACTTTCCCCCCGGTACATTTTGTTGAAGAAGGGATCCTTGACACCGTACAGATATTCCTGATCCGAGGTGATCCTGTCATTCTCATGCAGGTACCGTCCTGTGCCGAAATAGACCCATACATTGTCCACATCCAGGCTGGGGTAGGTCTCCACGCTGATCGAGGGTGCCGCCGTTATAGGCCGGTCGGCATCAAAAAGCTTATGGACCGTCCAGTTGGCCGGATCCACATCGTAGCCAAAGCCGATAGCCGGGTCGTAGTTGGATTCCCATTGGCAATTGGAGCACGGAACGGCAATCTTGTATATCCCACCCCGCCATGTATTCAATTCCGAATCCCAGTAGGAACTGCCGAGGTAAATGGCGTCCACATTGTAATTGAGATTTTTGTCGATGGCGGCGGCCGTGGTAAAAAAGGCCTGATTGTCAAATGGACCGAACTGCCTGATCAAGCGGCCGGTTTTCATATCCACCACAAAGATGTAGCCCGGTTGCGTACTGGTTCCATCATAGTCCGTGGGGCCTGAACCAAACACCAGAAACCAGCGGTCGCCGACTTTCACCGGGATGGGGGTTGTAGTGGTCAAGCCGGCGTTAGGATAAGACCGTTCCCACAGCAGGCGCGGCTGGCGGGGCTGGGTGATGTCCATGCAGATGACGGTCGGGTTGAATTCGCGGGCGGCCACGCCGTTGCCATCATTGAAATCGTCATTGACGCTGATCTTCTTGGCCCCCATGTTGAGCCCCATCACCAGAATGGTACCCCAGTCATCGTCTGAATCACTGTCCGAATAGTGTGTGCCGTCTTCAATGATTTTGGCATCAAAGATACGTGGCTTCGCGTCCACCAGATAGGTGTGGGAATAATCCGAGTTGGCGGTCCACTTCAGATGCGGCAGCACGCTCTGGGGAATAAAGGCCCACAATTCGTCGCCGATCTCTTCTTCGTCAGGTGCACCGGCCGGTTTTTCATATTGCTTCAGGCTGACATTGTAGCGCCAGGAAGCAAAGGCGTGCAGCATACCGTCATTGCTCCCTACATAAGTGACCGCTTCCCGATCCTTGTAGCTGTCATAAAAATCACGATAGGTGGAGTCCGCGTACCATAGATGGAATCTCTCCACCGGCCTGGATACAGTGACCGGCGTCGAGTGGATGATATCGCCCAAGCGCCAGGTCACCCCGTCCAGCGTGCGATTGCGCAGACCGGCCACATCCGTTCCCCTCACCCAGGTGATGAGATTGGCGGTGCGGTCATCGTGCGAACTGCCCAGATTGGCACCGTTGTCGCCGTAGACAGTATCATCGCGAACCCCGAAATACGGCTTGATAGCGCTTCCTGCCGCCGTTTCGAAGGCAACCAGTTCACCGGCGGTATCAAAGGCATCGAAGATTCCCTCATCCACCACACCGTCATTGTCCTTGTCGATAAAAGTGAATATTTTGCGCGTGTTTGGATTTTTCTTCGATAAGCGATCGCCGACTTCGAAGATGGGTTTCAGTTTCAGCGTCGGGTCGGACTCATTGAGCTTGATGGTCATTCCGTCTCTGATGAAGGCGGTGTCGCTGTCAGCGTCGGTGGTGAAGCTGATTTGTTTATCGTCACTGTCAAAGGTGAGGTTCTGGTTACTGTCTTCATACAGCAATCCAAAACTGTCCACCCACAGCGACTGGACAAACCCGTACCAGCGGGCTACCTCCAGCCTGTGACTGCTATACGGCAGATAGTAGGCCTGCAGCAGGTTTCCTTCGCCGGCGCTGTTCGTCGCCAATACCGAAGCGGCCGTACCGGAACCGGTTCTTTTGAGAATATCGGTGACGGCTGCCAATATCTTATTCTCAATGGCATAGCCGTCATCAGCCTCGAAAAAGGTGTCAGGCACGCCATTGTTGTCGCGGTCATACTCTTCGCTCAAGTCCGGCACACCATTACCGTTCATATCGGTAAATCCGCCGTTGCGCGCCGCATCCATGAGAAGGTTGGTCGCGTTGGGATCACGGTCAAAGGCATGGATCGCATAAAATATGATGTTCTGATGATCATCCAGGTCGCTCCGCAGGTCATTGGTGCGCGCATATAACGTCAGGTCATCAAGATAGTCGCTGCCGCCGTTGGGATATTCACAACTGGTATCGGTACAATCGGTGTCGTCCCCATCGCCATCCAAGTCCCTGAAATCGGTGGGCACATTGGCATCTCTGGTGGAAGCGCCGTCGGTAAGCAAGATGACAAAGCTTTTGGCGCACTCAACATATTGCACGCCGTTATAATAGGGATCGTCGGCCATTGTTGCATGCGGCACGGCGTCGCTGGCATAATCCCAGCCGGACGCCGGGTCCTCCTGTTTAAAATACTGCATGGCCACATAGAAGGATTCGGCAAGGGGTGTCCAGGTATTCGGTCTCTTGTTTTGGATGTCGCCGATCAGTGTATTAAGGTCTGTGCCAATGGTATGCGCTACCTTACCGCCGTTCTGGCCGTCTCCTTCACCTGAATTGAACCAAAGATTGCCCCATCGGGCTCTGCTGCCCACCCGTTGCAGCACGCCAGCCAGGTTCCCGTCCAAGAAGTCACCGGGTTCGTAGGCGATATCCTTTTGCACCTGGATACGGAAGTTGTCTTCGAAGACACCATCATGATCCGTGTCCACTCTGATATATCCCGCATTCATTTGAAAGGTGAATTCGCCGTCGTAGGGAGATGTCGCCGAAAGCGATGCGGAGTCGAAAACTTTGCGAAAGTCCTGACCCGAGATCGGAATTTCCCCATAGTTGATCTGTCTGCCGCTCCCGTCGCGTGTGGATGCCAGCCCTCCCATAAGCACTTTGCGCAGCACATCGATCCGCCGCATGCAGAGCCAGTTGAGCCAATTCCCGTCCCATAGCTCCCGGCTGACAATATCGGTGTCGCTCAGATAGCCGGGTGCACCGCCGAGGTCAGCCACCATCCAGCGCTGTTGCGCATAATCGTAATCCAGTTTTTTATAAGCCACGTTGAATTGGCCGCCGCTGTAGTTATAAAAATGGTCAGGGCTGAAATAGCCGTAATAGCGCTTGTCTGATCTATCCCCTGAAACGACCACGTGCAGCGTAGGCGCCGTGCTGCTGTCACTGTCAAATGCGCGGATGTCGCGCTTGCCGGTCCCGGTGAAACGAAACACCATGCTGTTGCCGCTGGTCCATCCCGGTCGACTGACAATCTCCTGAACAATCGAGGTGATATCCGGCGTGACGTAGAACTGACCATCTGTCCAGGCCGGCACACTGTTCCAAGTGACGGTAGCCGTCGTACTGACGCGATTTTTAAGGTCGTCCGCAACGGTTGAAAACGGCAAGGCATTGTCAATGGCCTCGCCTTCCATGAGAAAAGTGGAGGTTGTATCCTCGGAAGCATTGGCATTAAATTCAAAATAGGCACTGAGGATAGTGGCGCCCTGAGGAATTTGAACATTTTGGATGCGAATACCGACAACGCTGTCATTGAGGCCGAGTTCGAACCCTCCTAAATCCA
The DNA here is from genome assembly GCA_037387725.1 of Desulfobacteraceae bacterium. Taxonomy (GTDB): domain Bacteria; phylum Desulfobacterota; class Desulfobacteria; order Desulfobacterales; family Desulfosarcinaceae; genus JARRKU01. Next base: position 9,991 of record JARRKU010000088.1, on the reverse strand, counting down.
GGTCCTCGTGGTTGTGATAAAGGACGCTGCCGACAGCGGTGCCTTCCTCAGCGTCATCCTGACCTGAAATCACCGGAAAGCTCAAAATGGTATCGTAAGGCTTGCCCGCAAATGGCTGGTCCACCACCACATGGTCATGGCCCGGCCAGGTTCCGTAAGCATTGAAATTCATGCTTGTGGAGTTATCCAGCATGATCATCACATTGGGCGCCACGGACTGATTGGAAAAGAGCGGCACCGCCGAATAATCAGCCATATTCGGTTCGGCGGCCGAACTGCTGCCGGCCACTACGATCCACAGGGAAAAGCATGTCCAAAAAATGACAGACTTTCGCATCATCTGAGCCCTCCTCCAATCCCGCTCCAACCATTCAGCCTATGAAATTGCAGATGGCGTTGTTGCTTTTATATGTCACCGGAAAATACAATAATATTAATCACGTCATCAAATTGCGCAAATCCCGGCAGTGCCATGTTGAACTTTTGATAGCCGTTTCGACTGGCTTCATGAGCAGTGAGATCGCCATCCGAGATCTCAATCCACGCTGAGAAACGACTATTGCCGGCGCAATATTGCAATAGATTGAAATACGCTACATGATAGAGATGCGAAGCCTATCGTATCTTCTTAGTCATCATGAATTATATTTTTTTACAGTAGGACCAACTGCATAATTTGCTTGAACGGGAAAATACCCTCTTTTAGCAGGAAAAAGCACCCATGTCGATACGCCCCCATATATCCCCTCCCAACGGGTTTAAGGCTATGAACCGGAAATCCCAAACAAAACCGTCGCATCAATGGCAGCAGGCAGGCGGAAAAAAATTGGTTGGGCAATGCGAAAGAGGGGTTATCGCAAGGGCGTGCGGATTAAGTGACAAGAAATGGGCCTTAGCCTGAACAGGTCGGATATCGCCTTAAAGGCAGGGGACGGCGTCAACGACCGCCAAGCAAGGCAGGTAGCTTGGATTTCCGGCCAAAGGCCTTAAAAACAAAAGCACGCAGTGCTTCAATCGGTGCAGTTTTAGCCGGGAGAAGAGCACTCGGTTGGGAAACTGCTGATCAAGTTTCGCCATGAGCGGCCAAAGCCGACCAGGGATCCCCTGGTCGGCTTTGTATGTAGCACCTGATAGTGTTATTTGATTTTGATGAACGCTTGCTCGGTCGAAAAACAATTATTCGGGTATTTCGGCTTCCCATTTCCAGGTGCTGTTTCTTCCGATACGGATGGTTGCTATGCGTTGAGCAACCCGCTCACCTTTCTCGGTTTTGTAAGAAATCTCAGCATCACACGGCACCAGCATTTCGCGAATGCTCACCTGCTGGCCCTCCGGGTTTGTGATAATCGTCTCTTTGGAGACCTTGAACCGATCACCGACATTGGTGATTACCGCCTCCAGCAGCTTTTTCTGGATGGTCACCTTTGCCACCGGTTCGCTAATAACGAGCGCGCCTTCCGCATTGACGGCCTTGCCGCTTTTGCTGCCAGTTCCTGCAATGGCTGAAGCCATCGGCACCATCGTGACGGCCAGAATTAATATCCAAGCGAAGATGACCAGGTGGCCGCGACTGGGAGATACATTGGATTTCATATTCGGTTCCTTCCGTTTATTTACACATCAAACGAATCTCAATGTGCGTGATCTTTAATGATTTGGTTAGTCCGTGCGATCCCACCAATCGGTAATCACGCTCTTCATGTATATGGCGCTATCCACATCGATCAGTTCCACAACACCTGTACTCAACTGAATATAGGCCTTTGCCCCTTCCTCTTTTCCGGTGTGCAAACCGACACTGGGGGGCGGTGCACCGATCAATGCCTGTTCCAGTTTCACAGCCACCACTTCCTGGGTCACGCTGTTGCCGTAGTAGGTAAAGGTCACCGTGCTTGGATTGAGAATGTTCAAAATCTGTTTGGTGTAACCAGTACCGGTGATGTAGTAGAGCGCATAGAAGTTGGTGGTACCCGCATTTTTACAGATCTCAGTGCTTGGCGTAAAGGTGGCGAAGAAACTGATGCCACCGAATATGGCCGGTTTGCTGATCATGCGTTCGGACGGCAGGCTGCCGTTGGTTTCCAGGGGATAATACCAGCCGTCGTAGTTCAGCCTCACTTCATCCACCAGATCCGTAAAATAACCACTGCCGTTGTGCAAGGCAAAAGTGCCGCTATCCAGCACAAACCCATCGGTGGTGGTGATAACGCTGTCTCCTGCAAAGAGGTCATTCTGTGTCAGCGTGATACCGGCCGAACCAGCATAATCATGCTGGGTCGTTCCGGAATACATCGTGTTGAAGAAGGGATCTTTGATGGCGTACAGGTATTCCTGATCGGTCGACAATTTGTCCGCGTCGCTCAGGTAGCGACCGGTTCCAAAATAGACCCATACATTATCCACATTCAGGCTGGGATACGTCTCCACGCTGATAGACGGCGGTGCCGTGATGGGTCGTTTGGAGTCGAAGATCTTGTGAACCGTCCAGTTGGCCGGATCCATATCGTATCCAAAGTCCGCAGAGGGATTGTAGCTGGCATCCCACTCACAGTTAGAGCAGGGGATGGCAATCTTGTACAGACCGCCCTGCCATCTGTTCGATGACCAATGGGTGTTGCCCACATAAATGGCGTCGACGTTGTAATTGAGGTTTTTATCGATGGAAGCCGCCGTGCCAAAGAAGGCCTGGTCTTCAAAGGGGCCGAACTGTCTGAAGAGGTCTCCGGTTTTCATATCCACGACAAAGAGATAGCCGTCCTGGGTACTGCTGCCGTCATAGTCGGTCGGACCGGAACCAAAAACCAGATACCACTGATCCCCCACCTTGACCGGTATGGGCGTTGCGTAACTCATGGCCTGGTTGGGATAGGACCGCTCCCACAGAAGGCGCGGCGCACGCGGTTCGGTTACATCCATGCAGATGTAGGTGGGATCGAATTCCCGCGTCACCACGCCGTTGCCGTCGTTAAAATCTTCATTGACGTTGATGGTCTTGGCCCCCATATTCATGCCCATGACCAGGATGGTTCCCCAGTCGTCATCCGTATCGGCATCGTTATAATGGGTGCCGTCCTCTATGATCTTGGCATCAAAGACGCGCGGCTTGGCATCCACCAGATAGGTGTGGGAATAATCCGCGTGGGCCGTCCATTTCAGGTGCGGCAGCACGCTCTGGGGGATAAAGGCCCACAACTCATCGCCGATCTCCTCATCGGCTGGAGCGGTCAGCGGTTTCTGGTATTGTTTGAGCGTGTTATCATACTGCCATGATGCAAATGCATGCAGCATACCGTCATTGCCTCCCACGTAGACCACGCTCTCCCTGTCTTTATACATATCGTAAAAATCGCGGTAAGTGGTGTCCGCATACCAGAGATGAAACCGCTCCACAGGCCTTGAAACTGATACCGGCGTGGAATGAATGATATCCCCAAGCGGCCAGGTAACGCCCCCCAAGGTTCGGTTTCGGAGACCGGATACATCGGTCCCGCGAACCCAGGTAATCAGATTGTTCGTTCGGTTATCGTGGGTACTGCCGAGCTTTGCACCATTGTCTCCCCAAGTGGTGTCATCCGCCACACCCAGGTATGGCTTGATCGCAGTGCCGGTACCGGTATCAAAGGTGATCAACTCTCCTGCGGTGTCAAATGGATCGTTGGTGACCTCATCCGCCATACCGTCATTGTCCTGATCGATAAAGGTAAATATCTTTCGGGTATTGGGGTTCTTTTGTGAGAGCCGTGAACCGACTTCAAATATGGGTTTCAGCTTCAAAGCAGGATCCGTCTCGTTCAGCTTGATGGTTTGGCCATTGCGGATAAAAGCCGTGTCATTGTCGGCGTCCGTAGTAAAGCTGATCTGCTCGTCAGCGCTGTCAAAGGTGCGGTTCTGGTTGCTGTCCTCATAAAGGGAACCGTAGCTGTCCACCCACAGCGACTGGACAAAGCCGTACCATCTGGCTTCCTCCAGTCCTTCAGTAACATAGGGCAGATAGTATGCCTGCAGCATATTGCCCTCACCTTCGCTGTTGGTGGCCAGCACCGATGCGGCCGTACCCGAACTGGCCCGCTTGAGGATATCGGTGATGGCGGCCAGCAACTTGGCCTCGATGGCGTACCCGTCGTCGGCTTCGAAGAAGGTGTCGGGCAAACCGTCCCCATCTTTGTCATATTCCTGGACCAGATCCGGAATCTTATTGCCGTTCATATCGTCGAAACCACCGTTTCGCGCCGCATCGGAAAGCAATCCGGTGGCATTGGGATCCTTGTCAAAGGCGTGAATGGCATACAGGATGAGGTTCTGGTCACCGTCCAGATCGGGTCGCAAATCCCGGGTGCGCGCATACAGGGCGATGTCATCCAGATAGTCGCTGCCGCCGCTGGGATAGACGCAGTTGTTTTCCGTGCATCCGCTGCCGTCATTGTTGTCTTTGTCATAATCCAGGTATGTGGAAGGAATCATGGCATCTTTGGTGGAAGCCCCATCGGTGAGCAGGATAGCAAAGCTCTTGGCGCAAGCCACGTGCTGAACCCCGTTGTAGTAGGGGTCGTCGCCAAGGTTGCTATTGGGGACGGCATTGTTTGGATAGTCATACCCTGCAGCCGGATCCTCCTGCTTGAAATATTGCATGGCCACGTAATAGGACTCGGCCAGCGGCGTCCAGGTGTCCATACCCGTGTTCTGCAGGGTGGTGATCAAGGTCAACATATTCGTTCCGATGGTATTGGCAACTCTGGCGCCGCTTTCGTTGGAGCCTGTACCGGCGTTGAACCAGGTATTGCCCCAACGGGCCTTGTCGCCTACCCTTTGCAGCACGCCGGCCAGGTTGCCGTCTTTAAAGTCGTTAGGTTCGTAGTTGTCATCCTTTTGGATCCAGATGTGGTAGCTACCATTGTTGTAGCCTCCGTCAAGGTCTGTATCCACTTGGATATCACCGCCTTGCATGCGAAATCCTGTCGTACCGGCATAGGGTGAAGTGGCCGAACCAACGGAATCATCAAATATCTTGTTAAAGACCCGCGAGCTCTGCTTCGGCGTTTCGCCATAATTGACCTGGTTGCCGCCGCCGCTACGAGCGGTGGCCAACCCGCCCATAAGCACTTTGCGCAGCACATCCACCCGGCGCATGCAGAGCCAGTTGAGCCAGTTGCCGTCCCAGAGCTTGTTGTTCACGATATCCGCATCGGTAAGGGCGCTGGTTGACGCACCACCAAGGGTTTCAACCTTCCATGCGCTGCTAGCTTTATCATAAGCAATTTTTTTATAAGCCAAGTTGAACTTACTGCCGTCGTAGTTGTAGAAATGATCGGGACTGAAATACCCATAGTAGCGCCGATAGGCGGGGTTGCCGCCAAAGACGACATGCAGTTTGGGCGCCATGCTGCTGCTGGAGTTATAAGAACGAACATCGCGTTTGTTATCGGTACCGCCGGTCCCCGAAAAACGGAACACGATGCTGTTGCCGCTGCTCCATCCCCCGCGGTTGACGATTTCCTGAACGATTGTGCTGATGTCCGCCGTTGGGTAATACTGACCCGCCGTCCAAGCCTGTACATCCGCCCACGTCACCGTCGCTGCGGTGGCGGTGCGACTTTTCAGATCGTCCGCCACCAGGGCAAATGGCGCGGCGTCATCACTGGCTTCACCTTCGATGAGAAAGTTGCTGACCTCGGCATTGGAGGCATTGGCATTGAATTCGATATAAGCGCTTTCAATGGTGGCCCCCTGGGGGATTTCCACGTTCTGAAATCGAATCCCCACCAGGGCGTCGTTGGTGGCAACCGAAAATCCGCCCAAGTCCAGATCGGAATGGTTGTGATACAGGACGCTGCCGGCAGCGGTGCCCTCTTCCGCGTCGTCCTGGCCAGAGATCATGGGAAAAGTTTTTATGCTGTTATAGGGTTCTCCGGTGTAGGGCATGTCGGTGACCGTTTTGTAGTCCCCGGGGTAGGTGCCGTAGGCGTTGAAATTCATACTACCCGAGTTGTCCAGCATGATCATGACATTGGGAGGCACCGATTGATTGGAAATCAGCGGCACTGCCGTGTAGTCCGCCATGTTCGGCTCTGTAAAAGCGGCATAGCCGGTCGCAGCCGTCATGGCCATCAATATAGTAGATATCCAAATAATAATCGCTTTTCGCATTATCTAAGCCCTCCTCCGGTCTCAACCCAGCGGTAGTGACCGCGCACCGTATAAGTGGAATTAGCGGCACCGTCGCCGGTGCTGGTTATCCGGTAAACCTTGGCCTCACTGCCGGCAACGCCGGTGCCCTCGGACCGTGATGCGAACTCTACACCACCACCGGACAATTGGTTAGATCCCCTTGGGGTGACATCGATATCGGCAGCAATATTGCAGTTGCGAAAACTGATATCTTTGAACGCCTGGGTGTCGGGATCAGGATCGCTTTTTGCACCATAAAGCAAGTTGAAAAAATCCGCGGGGGTGGTTCCATTAATATATTCAAGGCACCCTTCGTCGGCCGCATTGTTGGGGTCGGCCGGCGCCACGGGTGCTTCGGTTTCCGGATTGAGGTTGGGATAGATCACCGACGGAGTACCGTGAAAGCCCGGATCGGCGTTGTAAAATCCCGCCTTCTGCCATTTGTCATTGCCCGCCAGATTGACTTCAGTGGTGCTGATATTCATTGCGGTAATCCCCACAGCGGTCACGGCAACGAGCACCAGCATCACGATGATCAGGGTGGCCCCTTCCTGGCTGTTTAGGTTTCTTTTCAGCTGTTGCATGCGCCCTCCTGAAGCTAGTTGATCCGCGGTTTGAAAATATCTAAAGTGATCTCCTGACGAAGACCGCCGGTCGGGATAAATCGCGAAGTAACGGTGACCCTTTTTGCGCCGGGAATGAATGCATTATCTCTGGGGGTGATACAGATGGTAAACCTTCCGTTTGGAGAGGGCCCGCAAGTTCTGATGCCATCGGCATTAAACCGCTGGTCCAGAAAATCGGTGGCCATCAACTCTTCGATCTGATCCATGGCAGTGACGGTGTTGATCTGAACGTCTTCGGCCAGGGTGTTGCTTTTGACGCTGGTCGTCTGAAGAGCGATCATACCTAATATACCGACGGAAAGGACCATCATGCTGATCACGGCTTCCAACAGCGTGAATCCATCGGACTTTCCAATTGGTTTCATTATGGTTTGTCTGAACCGTTTCATGTGCTCTTCTCCCTCTGGCATTGCCGGTTGGGCCAATCTCTAAGATTTACGATAGTTGCGAAACGCCACGGTTACGGTCTTCACGCGTCGCTTGTAGCGGTCCTGGAACCCGTTCGGGAATAACGGCGGTGGCGGGATGATGCGGTCGGCCACGACATACTGGTTGGTGTCGATCACATTCTCAGGCGATTGTCGATCGGATTGCAGTAGCAGAAAAATCTTCACGGCCACCACATTCCCATTTCTGATGTCCACCGGCGCCGGCAGGGCGGCTGCGGCGTTGTCCAAGACGTTGATGATGCCGTCGCCGCTGATATCGTCCGCCAGGGTGATCTGCCCATCACCTGTGACATCGATGTTGGTGTCCAACTGGTTGTCACCATCGCTGTCCACCGCCCAAATGATGTTCCCCAGCGGGTCCCCGCCGGCCACCGGCGGTGTGCGGGTAATCTCATATTTTCCATTGGGATTGAGATTGAATGCAAAGGCATACCCCACGGCGACCACGCCTTCGGCCACCAAAGCAGGTGGACCCACTATCACTCCCGGCGGAGTCCCCCCCAACACGATCCGCCTTCCGAGATCGGGCCTACCGTCATTATTGAAATCGCAAATTTGATAACGGATGGTCACGGGGGTATCCCCTGCGCCGTCTCCGTCCGTGTCCTGACGAAGCGCCGAAAATTCCAGCACCGGATAGCTTTGATAATAGATGTTGTTCCCTGCCGCCAGTGCGGCCGCCGCCGGCATGGCGAACGCAGACGGCCCCAGCCTCGTGTCCAGTTGGCCGGGCCTGTAATCATACGGCCGGATATCGGTCATCGTATAGCGGCCGCTCATATTGGGATCTCTAAATCCGTTCAACAGATCGGATTCCATCATATAGAGCGCACCGCGCATGTCCTGTTGAACCTTGGACACCTGCCGCTGGGTTGAAAAGGTTTTGGATTGCAGGGAATAAGTTGAAAAAGCGGCTAAGGCGACGATGGAACCAACGACCAGGGTGATCATGAGTTCAATAAGTGTAAAACCGTCGTCACGCTTGCCACCAAAGCTGTAGTCGGAATGTTTTGCAGACATGGCTATATTTCCTACCTCTATTGGTTGGTATTCCATTGGCCGGTATTGATGTCGAATCGGTAAATCCCGCTGCCGCCCGCGAGTGATACCAGTATTTGATAGAAGACGTCGCCGGCCCCATTGCTCAGATAGATGCTGGTGCTGGCGGCCGGGGCCGTGACAGCGGTATTGACGACCCCTTGGGAAAGGAACTCAAGGGTGGCATACGGGGCCGGGTCACCGCCCAGAGGAGAGGCGGAAAATGCGATATTATCGCGAAATTTGGCAAGGTCCCCCACCTTGAAGGGCCCCCCGGGTATGACATTGCCGTTGTTGTCGATATCCTGGATGGTATATCGGTTGAGGGCCGGGACATTGAATTGAATTCTGCATCTCCGGTTGAAGCGGGCCGCTCGCAATCTGGCCAGCTGTATGTCGCCGTATAGCTCATCGGCTGCATATTGGGGGGCGTGCCGCGTCAGATAGCCATTCACCGCCGGCACTGCGACTGCAGTCATGATAGCAATGATGGCGATGCAAACCATGAGTTCAATCAGGGTGAATCCAGGTGAAAAACCTTTTGAGCCGCCTCTTGGCCATTGTATGCAATGGTAATGTGAACCATTTGCCTTCATCTTGCACCTTTCGATCTTCAAATTAATGTTCGCAATAGCAATCAGCAAAATTCATACCATACTTATCGATTGATCGAGGACTTACGGAAATCCTTGATCTCAACTATATTTGTATCAGTTTTATTGTTTATTTTTCAAAGTGTTATTCAATAAAACCCCAACAGCGATTGCAATTGGTGATATTATTATAGCTGCTTTCAACGTGAGCAAGTGGTAAAAACAGAGAAAAAGCATTAAATAATTTAATAGCCAAACAGCAGATCGAAGAGAACGCACAATACATTGAATCATTAATAAATAATGTTTATTAATGATTACTAATGTTTATCCAATCTTCCATATCAATGCGGCAGGCTTAAAAAATCTGAGTGCGATGCGACAAAATTTGACAAAACATGGATTGGGCATATTTGGAGAGAGCTGCGGAATTAGCGGCATTTGTGCTTTGAAGGTTGGTTGTTCGCGATTTGGAGTGTTCCTTGACCATTAATAATGAGTGCGTTTGCGTGTTGCTTTGTAATTCTCCGAGATGGATCAATGTCTACCGTCTCGCGTCAAAACTGATTTCGCCCGTTTGGGAATCATAGTAGAAGGTGTCTGCCATTGTATTTTCGGGAATCTGATCAATGAATCCTTTATCCACGAGTTCGTCGAGTGACATCGGCAGGCCGCCTGTCATGTTTCGATAGGCATCGCGGGCCTTTTCCAACTGGTAAACCCCAAGATGGGCCTGCAGGCGTTGAGCAAGATTCTCTCTGATTTCCTCGTCCTTGGCATTCTCTAACATCGACTTTAGAAAGGCGATGGCCGTCAGCGTCTGACCGCTGCGCTGAAGCAATCGCGCGGCCAATAGGGAAACAATAGGCGGTGCCCCCTCAAGCTTGGCGGCCTCCCTCAAGTAGTAGGCGCCTTTGTCATTATCTTTGAGATAATAAAAATAATCGAATCCCAGATAGAATTTCGGTTCCCAATACCAGTAGCGATGATCGGAATGAATCTTAAGGATATCGATCGCCTCTTGTTGAAATCCCTCCCGCCATGCCATGAACCCCTGGGTGTAATAAGCGGTGTGGAAGAACAGCGGGTCCAGTTCGATGGACTGCTTGAGGAGGGTGGA
>JARRKU010000087.1:2952-18308 GCA_037387725.1 Desulfobacteraceae bacterium | reverse complement strand
ATGAGATAAAAGGCTATCGTCCGGTTGAGCAGGCCCTTGTGGCTGAGCATATTTTCCGTAAAACCATTGAAGAATCCATAGGTGTGGGGATAGCCGGGTTTGATTCAAACTGGAAGCAAATTTATGCGAACCGGATTTTTTGCGACATGGTGGGATGGTCTGCGGCCGAAATGATGAACGCCCCTTTTCCTCAACCCTACCTGATCCAAACGTCCGAAAAGGTCACGGTGCCGCGCCTGATCGACTTGATCGATTCTTCAGTATCATCCCCAAAAGGCATCGAGTATCAGTTTCAACGCAAGAATGGCACTCGCTTCTGGGTGTTGATTCACAGCAATGTGCTCTCCGACAGCGACGGTGAATCCATTGGCCAGTTGATATCCATTGCCGACATCGATGACCTGAAAAAGGCCGAGGATACGCTCAGGCGGCTTTCGACAAGACTGATCGATGCGCAGGAGCGCGAGCGCAGACTAGTGGCCCAGGATCTGCACGACAGCATCGGCGGACGGCTGGCAGGCATCAAGTATGGCCTTGAAAAAATGGCGGCACAAAAAGAGACCAAAGATACAAAGACCATCTCCGCACTCGACGACCTGATAGCGGTGGTACGGTCTACACTTGAAGAGACCCAGCGGATCACTAAAAATTTGCACCCGTCGATTGTGGATGACCTGGGCTTGCTGGCCGCCGTACGCGGATATTGCCGTGAGTTCCAACAGCTCTATCCGCATATCACCGTCGACCTCAAGCAGGAGTTGAATGAAGCCGGCCTGCCCGATTCGCTCAAGATTCTAACCTATCGCGTCCTTCAGGAAGCACTGAACAACGCAGCCAAGCACAGCCGCTCAAAAAACGTCAGCGTTGCCCTGCGCCATCATGCGGACCGCCTGGAGTTGACCGTCGCGGATGACGGCAAAGGATTCGACGAAAAAAGCGTATCAATTGCCAGTGGGGCCGCCAGCGGTATGGGCCTGCAAGGCATGCGGGAACGGGCTGAATTGTTCGGCGGCACGTTCCGCCTGGAATCCGGCATAGGACGCGGAACCCGGATTTTCGTTGCCTGGCCGATTGATCCCAAATAACCTTTCCACTAAAGCCTGCCCCTGGGGCGAAAGGCGGTCCCCATTGCTATCGGTCGCGCCTGGCGCTTCATGGCCTCACCTATAGTGGCCAGGCAATCCATGGCAGCCATGGATACCCCCACAGCGATTCCCAGATGCGCTTCCAATTGGTCATCTAGAAAGCCACCGAAATATTGTTTGTCACTCGCTTGACGCCGTTTTGCTGCATAGCTGCTTCGTAAGCTTCCTTCTCGGCGCCATAGTTGTTGACAGTCCCCGATAGAATAACGGTGCCGTTGGCAACTTCCACCAATATCTGGCTCTGATCAATCAGTGTCGAACCCTTCAACTCTTCCATGATATCCTGAGCGATCGCTTCATCGTTTACTTCTTCTGTCGGCACAACCGTCAGTTCATTTTTCAAATCGATCACGCCGATAACGTTGGCGACCAATTCTTCGATAGTGTGCAATTGCCAAAAACCCTTCACCGAACCTGTAAGGGTTACTTTGCCCGCGGTGATTTCAATTTCGACCTTTGTATGATCGATATCCGGGTGGGCCTTTAGAATGGTCTCGACGGTCTTTTTGATTTGTTGATCGGGGGGATTGCTCACCTCCTGCGAATAGAATACCTCCAGGCGATTATCCACAGAAATAACCCCACGCGTTTGTTTGACTTTAAGCTGCACGGCCAGCTTTTTCCTGTAACTGGATACGACGCCGCTGAGCACCGCATGCCCCATGCTTACACTGACATCGATCATCGCATCGTTAATCCGCGTGTCTCTGCGGATACGCTTCAAGATGTCGGTCTTGATGGTATGGTCATTTATCGTCATTTTTTACTCCTTATGCCTTGATCCATGTGGTGCGGAACGCATCTCCTTGACTATGGCACCAGTAAACCGCCTGGACCGCCGCACACGCTATAAAATATGTCCATCGGTCTGTTTTGGATTCATATTCAGCCTGGTCCCAAGCTATCAATGCAGGCGTGTTATTGTATATAAGGAAGGTCATGTATTCTGCGCCATCAATTCGGGTAGATATAAAACCGCATGGCATACGCAATTGTGAATGCAAAAATACTCCCTATCGGGTATTTAAAAACCGAAGGCCTTCAATTAAATTGTAGGCATGACGACCCGACGAGTAGGAGGTGCTTAACAATGAAGTTCAGGTTCAGCGACATATTTTTACCGGTGGGTCGTCCAAGTATCTCGACACATAAAGGCGTGTTAATGCGTATCGGCGACATCTTCCTGCCGAAGATCGCCCGCTCGGATCCCAAGGTGCGTATGAAAGCCGTACAGAAAGAAAAGAATACCGAATTGCTCAAAAAGGTGGCTAAAACCGATTCTAATCCGGAAGTGCGGCGCTCGGCGCTCAAACGCCTGAAAAAGCTCGCATCGGCTTGAAACGCAGTCAATGCTCACGCGTGCGGATCAGCATCACAATGAGGATGCCATGGGGTTTTTAATGAAAAGAGTAAATGAAGGCGACCGGGTTAAATTGTCTTGTTTGGGCCAATTGGAAAACAAAGCCCATTTTGGAACCACTGAAAAAAGAATTCTCGAATTCCAGGTCGGCAACAACGCAGTACTGCCCGGCCTGGAAAAAGGTGTCCTTGGCATGGCGGTCGGTGAAAAGAAAAGCTTCACCGTAAGGCCGGAGGAAGGCTACGGTGCCAAACGCCCCGGCCTGATGCAGAAGGTTTCCAAAAGCCGCTTTCCGGAACACATTGACTTGCAGATCGGCAAGTTTCTCCGGCTTAAACAAGAAGACGGCAGCGTCCGGAAAGTCCAGATCGCGGCCATTGAGGACGATGTGGTGACGTTGGATGCCAATCACCCGCTGGCCGGCGAAACCCTGAGATTCGATGTGACGGTGATCGATATCGGTTGAATCACTTTTTCGCTGGTTGCTTGCTACTTAAGTATCTGGCGCTGGTCGATCAAGCCTTTCTCAAGGGCATATGCGGTAAGGGCAGCTGCACTGTGAAGGTCCAGCTTGCGCATAATATTGGAGCGGTGTTTGTCTACGGTTTTAGGGCTGATACACAGATAATCCGCAATTTCCGGGCTGGTATAGCCTTCGCCGACAAGTTTGAGGACCTCCAACTCCCGCTGTGTCAGCGTCTCCCAGGCCGATTCCGATTTCAACGCGCGACTGCCGGCCATATAGCCGTTGAGCATTTTATCGGAAACTTCCGGGCTTACGTATCGTTTCCCGGCCATGACACGCTTGAGGGCCAGCAGCAGGTTGGCATGGGTGTCATTTTTCAGGCAATAGCCGTCTGCACCGGACTCGAAAGCGGCCAGGATGTATTCATCGGATGTGTGAAAGGTTATGGCAACGATCTTTGTTTCCGGCTGTTGCTGTTTGATTTCCTTGATGGCGGATATGCCGTTCATCTTCGGCATGGCAAGGTCCAGCAGGACCAGATCCGGTTTGAGCCTGGCAACGCTGCGGATCGCTTCCAACCCATCCTCGGCCTCGCCCACCACCTCATACTGGTCCCCTTCGGCCAGGAGGGACTTGAGCCCCTGCCGTACGAGGGTCTGATCCTCTGCAATGACAATTCTTGTTTTGGATACCATGGTGCCGTCTCCTGTCTTGCTTTATACAGCACTCCTTCGATTTGTACAATTATCTCTGTCCGCGGGAAGCGGTATTACGTAATCGCCGGGGCTTTTATACATAATCCGCCTTATTTCAATCAGAATATCGCCTGTTATGATGCGTGCAGCCCGGGTGGCAATATCGTTGCCGCTTCTCATTAACACAAGGAGTGTAAACAACCATGTGTGGTATTTGCGGACAAATCGACTTTGGGGATAAAGCGGCATCCATTGAAAAAATAGAGGCCATGACCAAAGCGTTATTCAATCGCGGCCCGGACGACCTCGGGCTGCATGTTCACGGTAATACGGCATTGGGGCATCGGCGATTGAAAATCATCGATCTCAGCCAGCGCGCACGGCAACCTATGGCGGACAATCAACTGGGGCTGACCATCGTTTATAATGGCGCTCTTTACAACTATGATGCCCTGCGTTCCCAGCTGACATCCAAAGGGTACTCGTTCTTTTCATCCGGAGATACGGAAGTCATCCTGAAGGCTTATCATGCCTGGGGTCCCGAATGCGTGAAGCATTTCAACGGCATGTTTGCCTTTGCCATTGCCCATCGTGACAGCGGCGATGTGTTCCTGGCAAGGGATCGTCTGGGAATCAAACCGCTGTACTATGCCAGGACCAACAAATCGCTGCAATTTGCTTCCTCTTTGCCGGCGCTTTTAACCGGCGGGGATATCGACACCGGCATCGATCCCGTCGCTCTCCATCATTACATGACCTTCCACTCCGTAGTCCCGGCGCCGCGGACCATTCTCAAAGGCATCAAAAAGCTGCCCCCGGGATCGACCATGATGGTCGAGGCCGATGGCACGATGACAGAGGATACTTACTGGGATCTCTCCTTCGTCCCCGGCCCGGCTCAATCGGCCTATCAATTCGAAGACTGGAAGCAGCTTTTGCTGATCCATCTACGAAAGGCAGTAAAACGCCGCTTAAAAGCGGATGTGCCGGTGGGCGTATTGCTTTCCGGGGGGCTGGACTCAAGCCTGATCGTCGGCCTGCTGGCCGAACAGGGACAAAACAACCTGAACACCTTTTCCATCGGGTTTGAAGATGTCAACGGTGAGGCCGGCAATGAATTTGAATATTCGGACCATATTGCCCGACACTTCAGCACCGAGCACCACAAGATTCAAGGCGATGCCACGATCGTTCTGCCCGAGATGGAAAATTGCGTGCTGGCCATGAGCGAACCTATGGTCAGTCACGACTGCATCGGTTTTTATCTGCTGAGCAAGGCCGTTTCCAAGCATCTGAAGGTGGTCCAGAGCGGCCAGGGGGCCGACGAGGTCTTCGGCGGCTACCATTGGTATCCACCCATGCTCAATGCCACCGACGCCGTGAACGATTATGCGCATCTTTTTTTCGATAGCGATCACGCCGACCATGCCAAGGCGGTTCACCCCCGATTTGTCGAGGAAGATTACAGCCTGGGGTTTGTAATGAACCATTTTTCAAGTCCCGACGCCGATGCCGCGGTGGACAAGGCGCTGCGAATCGACACCACCGTCATGCTGGTAGACGACCCTGTCAAGCGTGTGGACAACATGACCATGGCCTGGGGTCTGGAGGCCCGTGTGCCGTTTCTGGATCATGAGCTGGTGGAGTTCGCCGCCCGCATACCGGCTGAATTCAAGATCGCCAACGGAGGTAAACACATTTTAAAGGAAGCAGCCCGCGAGATCATCCCTCCCAAGGTGATTGACCGGCCCAAGGGGTATTTTCCGGTGCCGGCATTGAAATACCTGCGCGGCGACTATCTCGAATTTGTCCGCGAAATCATGTTGTCGCCCCGAAGTGTCGAACGCGAACTGTTCAACCCTGCCTTTGTTCATCAGGTGCTGGAAGCGCCTGATAAACACATCACCCCGCTGAACGGATCCAGGCTGTGGCAAATGGCGACCCTGCAGTATTGGCTGACCATGCACCGAATTTAAACCTGGGTTGCATTGTCGATCCCGAGCGGAGCGAACCCCGGCTTTGGCAATTGAACGCTATACTGATTTGGAGGTACTCATATGTCAGGTCAACAAGAATTGAGAGACCGGTTGGAACGTATCACCAGCCTGTCGCTTCAGAATTGGCAGACAGCATCCGGTCCGGAGGCGGACATCATACAGGCGGATGCGCAAGTCGATATGGGCTGGGGGCGTATCATCTTCGGCCATACCTTCCAAACGGCCGAAGCGTTATACGAATCCATCTGCCGTGAGAGCAAGGGCAAGCGCGATATTGCCGTGTATATCAGAGATCCGCATGTTCTTCTGGCCATGGGGCCCGACAAGCTGTTTATGGATCCGTCGCACACTTACCGGTTATGGGCGCACGACTACCGGCCCGGCAGAGAGCGCCACGCGACCTTTACCGTCAGGAGAGTTTCAACACTGGAAGATGCCGATGCGATCAACAGGATTTACAAGTTGCGTCACATGGTGAGCGCTGATCATCGATTCTTGATGGAGTGCAACGCCTCCAAACGGCAAACCTACCTGGTGGCCGAGGATTTAAATGAAAACAAAATTATCGGCACGGTGACAGGACTCGACCATGTCGAGGCATTCAATGATCCGGAAGCCGGCGCCAGTTTGTGGTGTCTTGCCGTAGACCCTCAGGCCAAGGCCCCCGGCGTGGGCGAAGCACTGGTCCGCCAACTGGTGGGACACTATCTGGCGCGTGGCAGAAACTATGTCGATCTGTCCGTCATGCACGACAACCGGCAAGCCATCGCCCTGTACGAAAAGCTGGGCTTTCAACGCGTGCCGGTGTTTTGCGTCAAGCGCAAGAATCCGATCAACGAACCGCTTTTCGTGGCCAGCCTGCCCGAAGAAGACATGAACCCTTACGCGCGCATCATCACGGACGAAGCGCGCCGCCGCGGCATCGGCGTGGAAGTAATTGACGCGCCACACGGTTATTTTAACCTATCGCTGGGGGGGCGCACGGTCACCTGCCGCGAGTCGCTTACCGAGCTGACCTCGGCCATCGCCATGAGCCTGTGCGACGATAAACGCTTAACCCACCGCGTGCTGCATTCGGCCGGGCTCAAGGTTCCCCGCCAGTATGAAGTGCCTGTGGATGGCGACTTCGATGCCGCCAACTGCCTTGAGAAACTCCAACGGGTGGTGGTCAAACCTGCCCGGGGCGAACAAGGCAACGGCATCAGCGTGGATATTCGGACGCAACGCGATATTGAAGGCGCCATCGAACTGGCCCGCCGATTCTGCCCGGATGTCATTGTTGAAGAGTTGGTCGAGGGCGAAGACCTGCGGATTATCGTGATCGACTATGAGGTGGTCGCCGCCGCGGTTCGCCGGCCACCGGTGGTCGTCGGCACCGGCACCCACAGCGTGCGCAGCCTCATCGAGAAATACAACCGCCGCAGGCTGGCCGCCACCGGCGGCGAAAGCCAGGTGCCCATGGATGCGGAGACCTTGCGCTGTTTAGAGAACGCCGGTTATGCCATGGAGGATGTGGTCGAGGCGGACAAGCCCGTCCGGGTCCGCAAAACGGCCAATCTGCACACGGGCGGTACCATCCACGACGTGACCGACACGATTCATCCAGCGCTGAAACAAGCCGCCGAGCATGCCGCCAAAGCGTTGAAGATTCCCGTCACCGGTCTCGACCTGATGGTCGCGGATCTGGAAGGGCCCGAGTACTGCATCATTGAAGCCAACGAACGTCCGGGCTTGGCCAATCATGAACCCCAGCCCACGGCCGGGCGATTCATCGACTTATTGTTTCCCCAGACTGTCGTCAACGATTAGCATACGGGTGCGCCCATGATAAATGTTCCCATTGACAAAGCCTACTTGGAAAAAACCTTGCTCTCCCTGCTGAATATCCACAGCCCATCCGGTTACACCGACCAGATCGTCCATTTTGTCGGCCGGGAGCTGCACCAGCTTGGTATCGCCTACGATGTCACCCGTCGCGGCGCCATACGCGCCACTTTGAAAGGCAAGCATGGCGATGGTGATCGGGCCATCCTGGCCCATCTGGATACCCTTGGGGCCATGGTGCGACAACTCAAGCCCAACGGCCGCCTGGCCATCGCCCCCATCGGCACATGGGCCAGCCGGTTTGCCGAGGGTGGACGGGTGACCATTTACAAGGACAATGAACCGGCACGGGGAACGGTCCTGCCCTTGAAATCATCGGGGCATGCCTTCGGTGATGGCATTAACGCTCAACCCTCCGATTGGGACCACCTCGAGGTCCGGGTGGATGATAAGACACCGGATGGCACGGCACTGGGCAATGCCGGTTATCAGGTGGGTGATTTTGTGGCGTTCGATGCCTTTCCGGAAATGTCCGCAAACGGATTCGTCAACGCCCGCCACCTGGATGACAAAGCCGGCGTTGCCGCCCTGCTGACGGCGGCGAAAGGCATGGCTTCGTCAAAAATCGAATTGCCGGTGGACTGCCATCTCATCTTTACCATTTCCGAGGAGGTTGGATCCGGCGCCTCCTCCGCGGTCTATGGCGACGTGGCTGAAATGGTGGTCATCGACCATGCACCGGTCGCCCCCGGACAGAATGCCACCGAGTACGGCGTCACCATCGGGCTGATGGATCAGACCGGTCCCTTTGATTTTCATCTGAGCCGCAAGCTGATCAAATTGTGCAACCAGCGCAAAATCGTGATTGCAAAGGATGTATTCAAATTCTACCGCAGCGATTCCGCTTCGGCCATCGAGGCCGGCAACGATGCACGCACGGCCCTGGTCTGCTTCGGCGTGGACGCCTCCCATGGCTTCGAACGCACGCATATGGATTCCCTGCTGGCCGTAGCCAGTCTTGTGGCCCTGTACGCACAGAGCGCCCCCACCTTCCGCCGGGACAAGGATGACCTTTCGTCCCTGAGGGGGTTTCCGCACCAGCCGGAGCGGGATGTCATTCAAATCAAAACCTGATCTTCGTATCGGGAATGATCACTTGGTGCGATTTCGATTCTGCTATACAGGGGCAACCATCTCTTCATGAGAATATGCGACGGCGTCCGATGTTGTCTGTTCGCAACGATAGCCCTTTTTGCTCATTTTCCTGCTGCATCCTGGATCGGCGACCG
Organism: Desulfobacteraceae bacterium; assembly: GCA_037387725.1. GTDB lineage: Bacteria > Desulfobacterota > Desulfobacteria > Desulfobacterales > Desulfosarcinaceae > JARRKU01. The sequence continues at coordinate 9,532 of JARRKU010000087.1, read as the reverse complement.
GCCCAAGGCATCCCAACAAATACTTAGCCGCATAATGGCCTTATACATAATTGTCCCCATTTTTATCGTGGCAAGCAGTCGATAGGATAGGAGATGATCGGCTCTGTATTGGATGGAAGCAAAAGAGCCAATAGTATTAAATTTCAGGCCCCTTCCAAACATAAAATCGAAAGGAGGACCCGGTGGCATTTTTTGACAAATTATTCGGTACAAAAAAATCGTTTGCAGCCCTTGAGCCAGACAACCCCATCTTCGAATACATTGAAGAAATAAAACAGCCCCTTGAATCCCTGGCAAAAGAGACCAAAGATCGGCTCGAAGTCGTGCCGGCCGACAAGGCCGCTTATGTTTTCATCGGCAAGCCGCCCAAAATGTTCGGTCTTGCCTGGGTTCAGGATGGCAAGGTCTATAATCTAAAAACAGTTGCCAAAGACCGAAAGCTCTCACCTGCAAAGATCCAGCAAGTAAGCGAGAATTTGAGAGAAGCATACAAACGCAGCCAAGATGACACACGCTACTCAGCCCCGCTGGGAGACCAAGAGCTGGTGATAGCCTCCTCGGACAAGCTCAATCAGGAAGTGACCCGAATCATGGAAAAAATCACTTAATCGGATCCATTTCTCTACCCGGGAATACACAACCGCCACAGGATTTAACCAAAGGTGCCCCTATTCAAATTGGCGCATGCCGTGGGTAATATAGGGTATGTGCGGCTTTGGGAGAGATGTTTTTTTACCCCCCAATCAAACCGGGAATTCGATTCAGGAGGTAAAGCAGTGGAAATTTGCAGAAACAAAAAGACGGATAAAATATTCATCTATCTCGATGAGAGCGATGACGGAAGCGCGCTGATGATCACGCCGCTGGGACATGTTATGGAATTGGAATACAAACTGTTTACCGAACCCCAGGATATAGATGATGCAGAATCGGCCCATGACCAAGGTCATATCAACACCGCCCAGTATGAAGCATATTGCATCTATCATCAGTGAGAGGAGACCTGGCAGGCCGGCTGAATTCGAGGCCTCCTATGCCGAGTAAATCAATGATTTCATCGAAGAGATCAAAAAGATACCATAGCATTTCTCATTCAGGGTCATGTACTTGATAGAATTGATGATATCCTTCGTTGTCGCCTTGACGCTCAGCAGCGGATTCGTGATAGCAACTCGCAAGCGGGGACGGCGCCGGGGCTTTTTGTGGCTGTTTCTGCTCATATTTTTCGCCACGTGGGCCGGAGGCGTCTGGCTGCAACCTGTCGGGCCAACCATCGGCGGCGTGCGGTGGATTCAGTTTCTTGTATCAGGTCTGATCATTCTCGCTCTGATAGCACTTTTCACACCGAGCCGACCGCCTCATGGCCGACGTGAAACCCTGGAAAAACTGGCGCAGCTCCGGAACATCAAGGTCGTTGAACAGGCAACCTATGTGGTGCTGGGCATCATGTTCTGGGTTGTTCTGTCCGGTCTTATCATCGCAATCGTTATCCGCTATCTGCCGGTATCGGCAGGTTGAATGGACAATCCATTTGCATCAATTGCATCACCCCCTTATGGGAAGTTATCTTCCGTATCATGGCGCTGCCTCACCGCATGGAATGCAGGCCGATCATGTTGCCCTCCGTGTCATAGACCATGGATATGAAGCCGTATTCGCCGATGGACATCTTGGCGCGCTCCATCCGGCCGCCGGCTGCCGCCACCCGGCCCTCTTCGACGGCGCAATTCTCGCAATGGAAGTAGACGAGGGTGCCGCCGCCACCGGGGTCTACTCCCGCCATCTTGACCAGGGCGCCGGCGGTTCCGTAACTGTTTTGCTCCATTGGAAAGGTCAGCAGTTCGATGCCTGGGAAGGGCGCGTTTATTTTCTGAAGATTAGTTTCAAAGACCGCCTCATAGAACTTTTGGGCCCGCTCCAGATCATCTACGTATATTTCAAACCAACCTACTGGATTTCCGTTCATAAGTCTTCCTCCTTGTATGAACCCTATGGTTGCAGCGATAGGGCTGAGGTTACAAATTGCTGTTCAGGCGGTGACCGGCTCGGCATAGGCCGCCTCAAGTGCTGGAATATCGATTTTGGTCATCGTCTGCATGGCCTGCATCACCCGGTTGGCTTTGGCCGGATCCGGGTCGGTGGCCAGTTCCGCCAACCGGGTCGGCACAACCTGCCAGGAGATACCGTAGCGGTCGGTGAGCCAGCCGCACTGCCCGGTTTCACCGCCTCCTGCGGAGAGACGCTCCCAGAGCCGGTCGACCTCTTCCTGGGTCTTGCAATCCACGACAAAGGAGATGGCCGGCGTGAAGTTGAAAACCGGCCCGCCGTTGAGGGCCACAAATCGTTGGTCTTCGATCCGGAAGCTGACGGTCATCACCGAGCCCGCCGGTCCGGGGCCGGCTTCGCCGTATCGGGAGATGTCCAGGATTTTCGAGTTTGCGAAGATGCCGGTGTAAAAATTCACCGCCTCCTCAGCCTGATAGTCGAACCACAAAAAGGGGGTGATCTTCTGCATGATGCTGCCTCCTGTTATCTTTCCGCCAGGATTTTTCGGAAAGCCAGTTGCTGCGTTGTATATACAACACTCAAACCAAAAAATTTCAGCTTGACCGGGTCGTCCCCTCCACGGCCTCGTGGAGGGTCTGCACCGCATCGACACCCGCATCGCCCAAAAGACGGGCTGCTGCGGCCTGGGCGTTTTCCCACTCCGGGTATAGAGCGGCGAATAGACGCCGGCCCTTGGGCGTTACCGATAAAATCCTGGCCGTACCGCTATCGCCGTCCGCAACCTGGATCCAGCCGTTTTTGCGCATCCGCTCCAGATTGCGGCTGACAGTGGATTTTTCCATGTGCAACTGCTTGCCGATCTTGCCGGGCCGTGCCTTGCCCACCAGGTTCAGCATGGCGAGAATGGTGGTCTGGTTGACGGTGATGCCAAAGGGTTTCAATACCGAGTCGTATAGATTGGTGATCACCCGATTCAAAACCCGTACCCGGTAGGCGATGCAATCGCTGGCAAAGGTTTGCGCCAATTCAGCGGCCTGTTTCTTGTTCATGACTGCTCCTGTTGTATATACAACACTGATAAGCAGGAGATGATAATTGTCAATTGCCCATGGCCAATTTCTTTGGAAACTATCACCAAAGTTAAAGCGGATCATTCAGGGGGCATCCTTACTTGATGGTCGACAATTTTGGGGAGATCCTGGAAAAGTTAACTATTCCGATGGATGCGGTTGATCAGGTGCAAGGTAGTACGCAAGCGGTCGGTTGAATCATTCATCTCATAAGGATACAAGCTTTGGAAGGAGCCGATTGCCGGATGGGGTGATATCGAAGGTGAAAAAGCTGGGTTTATTCATTATCCCAAATCTACTCTGACCTGGTTTTAGGTTCTTTAGATAGGTGTAGCTGCGCTCTCAAAGGGAAATAGATCTTTGGCCAGATCAGTCTCTGCCAAACCGTCTCAAGCAGTGAGATAGTGAGAAACAGGCAAGAAAATAAAATCAGGGCGCCGTTTAATAACAAGTATATGATAATACCTAAAATAGGCGCAATCGCCCAAAGCCACCATGGGCTGGCGCACGGGATAGTTCGGCCGGATTTTGACATGTAATAGCTGAGCCAATAGATTAGACTAATAACCAAAAACAGAACTAATAGAAGCAAGCTACGTTCCTGGAGGTCGATTCCTATGAAGTTATTGGACTGGGGAAGATAGCTCTCTAGAATCTGTGCTTTTGGTCCGGCGGCAGCAAGAAACCAAGCCTGATCATGCTGCCCCCCAAATATACCAAGCAACCCACGGAAGACCGCTAAGTTGATCGCAAAACTGACAGGTATCGATATCAGGATCCACAAAACCCCGACCAAACAGCCGCTGCAGCCTACAAGCTTGTACCGCCTAAACGAGCTGGTCCTTTTGGGCGTTTCAAGCCGGTTTTCGTAGAAAGCAATTTTTTCTACGTCATCAGCGAACATTTTGCGAAGACGCGTATGAATGTCCTCCATACTTGTCATCGCTTGATCAAAGGCAACCCGCGGATGTTTTGCCAAATTACCCGCACTCCATTTTATAGCCGAAGTGCTGAGCAATTTTCCCAGTAACCAGGATGCAAGCGCTACCAAGGCAATGGCCTGAAAAGCATCGCCGTCAACGGCGATTAAGGCGTCAACGATGAGACGCAGGACCGGATCGGCGATTGTCTCGCGCCACCATGGGATCAAAACCCCTCCGAAAGCCCGCCATTTCAACCAGAGCCAGCGAATTGTCAGGCCCAGCGCCGCCAGGGCCACCGACCAGATGAGGATCTTTGTAATAATTTTCAGAATCCTGCGAGGCTTTGGTTTTAAGATCATAATCTTTGCTCTCTATTCTTTGCTACCGACATATTTTGCATAGAAATCAGAATATTCAGTGGAGAGGTCGTAGGTTTTGATTAACTTTCTAACCGTATCCGCTTCCTCTGTCAGATCGAGGCGTTCGAGCAGCTTCAGGATTTTCTTCTGCAAAGATCCCGCCATACCCATCAGCTGGTCAGAGTTTTCGGCACTCAGCTCCTTCCCTTCTTCATTCGACAACCAACCCTCCTTACGAGCCAAAGCCAGTGCTTCTTCATCTTTTGAGAGTTCAAGCAAAAGATCAAATCGTCCAGTAAGATGCGCTTCTGGCTTTTCGTCGCGGTGTCGCCAGCGGAGGTTGTCGATCTCCACGATTGAGATCGGAAGCCGGTTGTCCGGATCGGCATTGTGGGTTTCAGCTGCAGCCAAGGCAAGACGGGTTTCACCAATTCCTTTATAGCAGTTATAAAGCATCCGGTAGTCCACATCAGGTTCCTCCCCGCTCACGAAGAGTTCTTTGATCTCAGTTATCGCCTCTTCCCAAAGACCGATCCGCATCAGAATTCCAGCGCGCTCTTTGCGAAGGCCCCTTTTCTTACCTGTCGCCAGTTTCAGGTTCTTCTCGATTTCAAGTAGACGCGCAAAGGCTGCTATGTCCGACCCCTCTTCGAGATAGCGCCCATCTTCAGCCTCGAGGATGGCTTGTGCTCCAGCCAGATTTCCTCCCTCTCGTTCAATGCGCGCAAACTCAAATCGAGCTTGCATCAGTCCTCTGTCAAGCTCGAGGCTTTTGTTGATTGCACGGCGTGCGGCATCAATATCATTGCTGAGTTTCAAGAGTTGACCTCGCGCGAGCCAGTAAGTAGCATCGCGTTCCACTTCTTTGATCATCCATGCAAGCTTTTCGATTTGCGGAACAATTAAGATATTGACCGGCAGGATAGTCATGGGATTAATGGGTATCTTCCAGAATGCGTAGCGCAGCCAATATATGAAGGGCACATGGGCTCCCAGACTGCGGGCTACCACCCAGTAAAGAATTGAAAAAACACACAAGACAACGGGTTGGAATAATGCGCCTACAGCAGCCCCAGCCTCATCAGAGGATGATGAATGTGTATAAAAATTTAAAGCTTTAACTGAATGTGTGCGGACCTTGTTCTTTCGAAGCACCTGGCGTACGCGCCGCGAAAATTTACGCGGCAGGTGGCAGAAACTCAGAAATTTCGCGGTATTGAGCTGCACCGACGGCGCCGGATCATCGAGAGCAGCTAACAGATACTCAACACCTGAGTGTCCCATACTCAGAAGAGCCTCCACAGCTATATGTACTGTGTCCTTACGCCCTAAAAGATTAACCACAACACTCGCCGCTGTCGGATCTCCTCTCCTTGCGAGACCCTGAGCACGCAACTGAAGCTCAGCGGGCTGGGCAGACACCAGAGATTCCAGAATGTTCTGAGGGTTCACATTCTTCCGCGCTTCGGTCAGGAGGCTGAAAGCCCTCATCGCTTTCTTATTATCTTCTCCTCCGCCTGGGAACAGGCTTTTAATTTTTGGCCGGTTTGCATCGATCTGCTCCAACTCGTCATAGGTCAGGCCATCAGGTAGGAAAGCAACTTGACATCGTTGTTCTCGTGTTCCAAAAGTTCTTTCATCAATTCACAGATATCCGCTTCTGTTAACCTCTTGAGCAACGCGGAGAATAGGTCGTGGGTCGCCCAGGCCATCTGCTCCTGGTGGATTGGGTTGCCCTTCTTGATTACACCCCTAATAATCTCAATCGGCGAATCTTCAAGCAGAAGTCGCCCACGAAAAACAGATCTGAGCACACTTGGCTGGGGATCAGCAGCATAGGCAGCGAGGTGTTTGTGTTCCTTGAGCATGATCAGGGCCTCCACTGCCTCCCGCCGCACTCGCCAAGAGTGGTCACCTGCTAAAGACGCCAGATCATTTACGTACTGAATCGCTCTTATTTTTCCCAAGATTTTCACAGCACCCCGCCGCGGCAGCTCATTTTCGCTGGCCAAAAGGCCCGACAATTTGGGTCCGACCATATCACCGATGCCTGCCAAAACCCTGGTGGCGATATCCCAGGTATCGGAATCTTCAAGGGCCTCCACTAACTTTGTAACCAGCTCCATTGTCTCCTTCTTGTCTACTATCTCGACAAGAAGATTCACAGTTTCTGCCCAGCGGTCACCGCGTCTCGACAGCAGTTTCAGACCTTCTTCAAATC
>JARRKU010000087.1:0-2924 GCA_037387725.1 Desulfobacteraceae bacterium | reverse complement strand
GAATGCCAGCAGGAACTCGAGAAATAGCTGGTGATTAAAATCAACCCTGATCGGAGGACCTGGTCGCACCCATAAGATGTTCGCACCTTGGGCCACCTTTAAAATCAACTCCAGTTCCTTTCCAAGCCATCTTTCAATCACATTGTATGGAACTGCACCAATGATATTGTGCTCTAGCATATAGTACGAAAGCCGACCTAAACTGTCTATGACATCCTCAACACCCAAGTCCGGGTTGTGCTTCAAGCTTTCAAGTTCACGTTCAATTCCCAGCCTCAGCAGAAATTCCAGTAAACGCCCTCGCTTGAGCACAGCTCGAATGAATTCCTTCTTCTGTTTGTCGTCCTGATGAGTGCGCCTGAGCGCTTGGGTAAGCATACTGAGGTAAAAAGGATTGCGGATGAGTGACCGTGTACCAGCGGTTACCTGCCATTGCTGCTGCACCTCGTCCAGTGCTTCCGGAGCATACTTTTCTATAAATTCACGAATTTGCAATTCATCCATAGGCAGTACCACCAGGGATTGCCAGGAGGGCGCACCAACGAAATCACGGATCCGACACGAGGTGACCACCGAGCTTGCACACAGTTCGGGTAGTTTCTCGATCTCACGCTCCCGCCGGTCAATGGTTGGGGCTATCTGGCTGGTGACCTGATGGCGACCCTGAACCAGTTCTAATTCCCACTTTTTTTGCCGGAATCGACGCATCCACTTGATCGCTCCATCCATGCGGCGCAGGTCATTTTCAAGAGCCCGAAGCCGATCGAGACGAATTGTCTCTGATCTCCGGTCCGGCATCTGGTCAAGACCGTCGAGTATGAGAATACAACGTCCGAGCTTGGCGAGGTCCAGGAAGTTGCTCGCCACAAATTGACGCTCTCCTACAAGATCCAACACGTGACGCTTGAGGAAGGATAGCGTTGGCTCTTTCCGCGTGTATTTCGTTAGGGGGGCATAAATAGGCAGCAAATGTGATTCCTTGCGGCGGTAAGCACCGATTTGCTGCAGTGTCATGTGCTGGAGAACTGTCGTTTTACCAGAACCGGGACTACCGAGTAAGACCAAATTGCGGTATTTGCTCAGCGCTGCCTCGAGGCCTACTATGTCTGGAATCGGTGGCTGCTCCTTTTCCATTTCTCCGTATACTAGTGAGAAGCTGCGCTTCAGCCGATCATCCTGGGGAGCCATCGGATCGGAAAACTGCATACTAAGTTCTACGAAATGTTCGTCACCCGATTTGCGCAACTCTTCTTTTATGAAAGCCTCCATTCGGGAGAGGAACTCGAGTTCTTCTTTTCGATGGAGAGATGGATCTGAAAGCCCGCGACTACCTGTAGATAATAGGTTCTCAACTTTGAGTGCAAGGGGCCCTCCTGTTGATAGAATATTCGACCGCAGCAGAGTTTCCACGGACTGAATGCCGCTGATTTCAACTTGTCCATTATCTTGACTGGATGGGGTCGTCTCTTTAATATCGATTCGATGCAGCACAACATCAAGAGCGTTCTTCAGAGCTTCGCTATTGGAGGGTGATTGTTTTCCCCATAGATTCACCTCACTCGCAAGAGTGGCGATCGGAGCCCCCTGAGATAAAAATCGATTCTCGATTTTTGCAAGCGCAATCACTTCGTGCATCTGGGAGGGTAAAAGCCCTGAAAGATCTTTATAGAAGTCGGTATTCAATTCACATCTTCAATCTAAAGCAATCCCGGGGCGGCATCTCGAATGGCCTGGCTGAGTGCAGCCATGCGCGTTGAACCGCCTTGCTCGGCCCAATGCACCAGGTCGAGGGCCCGTCTTGATAAAGGATGACCGGCTGGTGATAAATGCTGGATTGGAGCCGCGACACGAAATTCCACCTCATTGAACTGAGACTCAAGCAGCTTACAGAGGGCATTGTAGATTGCAAAGCGGACGGCCGGTTTGGGTATATTCTCTGGAATCGAAACGGGCGGTGCATCGGATAGATCGGCGGCAAACTTACGCAGTTCTGCTGCAACACCTTCCATGCCCAATTTCGATGCATCCAACGCGTGTCTCACTCTTACTCCGTAGGGAACTTCATCGGGGTTCTTTGGTATTCCGTCCATAAAAACCGGAATCAGCCGGTGCCTATCATTATCTTGGCGTTGATAGGCGATGGCGTTTGCAATCTCCTCTCTTAAATAATAGGCCGAATCCACAGACGACGATAGTATGGCGACGGTGGCGAGCGCCTGTTTCTGGTAGTTTGGCAGAACCGCGTCCCATAGATCACCCGGGGATAGATCATAAGCATCAAGGAAAACAGGTATTTCAGGATGAAGGAGGTCTCTCAGCTGTTTGGCGGATTCCGTATCACACCCAGCATGAGCAAGAAAATAAATATAGCGCAATCTACCCATATGGCTTCGTTGTCATAAAAAATAAGAAGTTATTATTCGAAGCAGATGGATTAAAATAGCGAATTAAATACCGGTATCAGCTGCAACTGAATATATTGAGAAGAGTCTATCAATCGGATATCAGTAGCTAACAAAATAGCGAAAGCAAGCTTTATTGTCAACATTGTTTTTTGAGGTAAAATTGAACTATTAGCTGCATTTAGGCATACTTCAGCGCTTTGACAGTTGCTGGATTTTATCGTTTTTTTGGGTTTGTGGGTTTTGTTTTTTGATTTCAGACAAAATTTCCTTGATAGCGCGCATCATCTCTTCGATCTTTTGTGGATTGAGCCCATCGGGATGGGGTGGAGCAAATTGGCCTGAATCGTTGTCAAAATAAAGGCCGGAAGCAGCCGCGAACTCATCGGACAGCGCCGCGCGTGTCAGTATTTCTGCGCCGATGCGCAGATCGCGGCCGGCCACGCCAAAGGCCTCTTTGACCATCTTGGTGCCGAGCATCGACCCGGGGTTAACGGCAATGATGGCAGGGCCGTCATCTTT
>JARRKU010000086.1:0-14976 GCA_037387725.1 Desulfobacteraceae bacterium | reverse complement strand
CCATGTTAAAAAGTTGAAGGATTATGTCAGTGATTTAACCGCTTCCAATGCGGCATCGTAATCCGGTTCTTCGCCGACTTCTTTTACCAGTTGGTAGTATCTGACCACTCCCTCACGGTCGAGGACCATCACCGCCCTGCCCAACAGACGCAGTTCTTTGATCAGCAACCCGTAGGCTTCACCAAAAGCCGCATCACGGTGATCCGACAGGGTTATGACTTGCTCGACCCCGGCGGCGCCGCACCATCGGCTTTGTGCAAACGGCAGATCCATGCTGACCGTCAATATCACGACGTCATCTCCGAGGTTGGCCGCTTCAGAATTAAAGCGCCTTGTCTGCATGTCGCACACGGGTGTATCCAATGACGGCACAGATGAAATGATCACGACTTTGCCGCGGTAATCGGAGAGCTTGACTGCGTTGAGTTCTTTGTCCACCAGCGTTGCGTCGGGGCTGGGGCTTCCCATGGTGACCTCTTTGCCGACCAGGGTCAGCGGATTCCCGTGCAAGGTGATGGCTTCTGCTCTTTCCAACATGGTATCCTCCTTTGGTAGGTGATTGTCGAAGCGGGCGCTTTGTCCCGCCTGAGGCGGGATCATACCCTCATCGATATGGTGCTGAGGTGCCAATGACGTCTTTGATTGAAACCCCCATAAAATTTTTCCAGTCTTTCGGCGCCTTACTTATGGGACATCGAGGTAAATCTCCCACCAAGATAAGATGGAACCTTTTCAAATCAACCCTTGTCCTTTTCAGAGGATACGATTAAATCTAATCGGCGTGACGTGCCTGTGTACACCCTATTGGGGGATATGGTTACCCGCTGCACTGGAATATGGAACAAGGGGATCGATAATGAAAATCGCGTTAGTGCAGATCAACCCGGTGATTGGAGATTTCGAATATCAATGTCGATGCATGACCGCCAAATCCGATCAGGCCAGAAAAAAAGGTTGCGACCTGATCGTTTTTTCCGAGTTGGCCGTTTGCGGTTATCCGCCACGGGATCTTCTGGAGCAAAAGGCCTTTATTGACGCCAATCAGATGGCATTGGAACATCTGGTCAATACCATCGCCGGTATTGGTGTCGTGACCGGATTTGTCGCCCGCAACCCGGACGATTTTGGAAAATCCCTGTTCAACTCGGCCGTCTTATTCGAGGATGGACAAATCCTGCACCAGATCAACAAGCAACTATTGCCGACCTATGATGTATTCGACGAACACCGTCACTTTGAGCCCGGTGAGCCGAGCCTGCCGTTTGCTTACAAGGGGCATCGCCTGGGCTTGACCATTTGCGAAGATGTCTGGAATGACAAGGATGTATTCGATCACCGGTTGTATGCCATCGATCCGGTGGATCACCTGGCCGAAGCCGGCATGGATCTTTTGATCAATATCTCCGCATCTCCGTTTTACAAAGGCAAGATAGATTTTCGCGATCACATGCTCTCCACCATCGCCGCCAAGCATCATCTGCCGGTGGTTTTCGTCAATCAGGTGGGGGGAAACGACCAGATTCTTTTCGACGGGGCCAGCACGGTCTTTGATCACCAGGGCAAAGTTGTTGCCCGTGCGGGTGACTTTAAAGAAGATCTGGTCATTTATGATACTGAAACCGGGATGGGGGATCGTCATCCGGTATCCGAGAACAGCGTCGTCTCGGTGCTCAATGCCCTGGTAATGGGCACCCGGGACTATGTCACGAAATGCGGATTTGACAAGGCGGTCATCGGGCTATCCGGCGGCATCGATTCGGCACTGACTGCGTATATCGCCCAGAAGGCATTGGGGAGCGAAAACGTCGCCACGGTATTTATGCCATCCAGGTATACGGCCGCCCACAACTATGAAGACACCAAAGCGCTGGCCGATAACCTGAATGTGCCATACGCTATCATTTCCATCGATGAGATCTTCGAACAGTTCGTCGGGAAGCTGGTGCCCGGCGCCGATTCCCGTCAACCAGGGATTACCGAACAAAATATTCAGGCCCGCATCCGGGGTACCTTGTTAATGGGCATCTCCAACCGTGACGGCAGCTTGGTACTCACCACCGGTAATAAATCCGAACTGGCCGTTGGGTACTGCACCCTTTACGGCGACATGAACGGTGGATTGGCCGTAATTTCCGACGTTCCCAAAACCCTGGTGTATGAACTTTGCCGGTACATCAATACCGATGAAACGGTTATTCCCCAACGGATTATCGATAAACCCCCGTCTGCCGAATTGGCGCCCGATCAGACCGACCAGGATGATCTGCCCCCTTATGAGGTTATCGATCCTATCCTGGAAGGTTATATCGAGCAGGCCAAAAGCAGCGCCGAACTGGCGGCGGCTGGCTATGATTCCCATGCTGTGGAGGAGGTGATTCGCCGCGTCGACCGGAACGAATACAAACGCCATCAGGCAGCACCGGGTCTCAAAGTAACCCCCAAAGCCTTCGGGGAAGGACGGCGCTATCCCCTGGCCAAAAGATTCAAACCGTTATCATAATTATGGCCTATGCCGGGGTTGCAATTTAACGATTCAGTCTCATATTGTTCAGACAAATAATGAATCTGCAGGGCATACCGCCCCGGCGTCCGTCAACCCTGAAAATTTGGAGGAACAAACCGATGAGTGTCCTTGTCACCAAAGAAGCCCCTGATTTTGTTGCACCCGCCGTGATGCCCAGTGGTGCTATCGAAGAGCAGTTCAAGCTGTCCGATCTAAAAGGGAAATACGTGGTATTGTTTTTCTGGCCGCTGGACTTTACCTTTGTCTGTCCAACGGAAATTATTGCCCATGACCGCCGAGTGGCTAAATTTAAAGAACGGAATGTCGAAGTTGTAGGTGTTTCCATCGACTCGCAATTTACGCATTTTGCCTGGCGCAATACATCGATTAATGATGGCGGTATTGGCGCCGTGCAATTTCCCATGGTCGCGGACGTCAATCACGAAATTACCAGCGCCTATGGGATTGAACATTCGAATGGCGTGGCGTTGAGAGCCTCATTTCTGATCGACCGAAATGGTATCGTGCAGCATCAGGTCGTCAACAATCTGCCGCTGGGCCGCAACGTCGATGAGATGTTGCGCATGGTGGATGCCCTGCAATATACGGAAGAGCATGGCGAGGTGTGTCCGGCCGGCTGGCAGAAGGGTGAGGAAGGCATGACGCCCACCGCGGATGGCGTTGCAGATTACCTGTCATCCAAATCCGACAAACTTTAGCCTCCTTTCTACGAAAACCTATCTACAAAACGGATCTTGGTCCAGGGTGTAGACGGGGTCGGGTTTCAAATCACGCCATCGGCGCGACATACTGTCGTGTGTCGAGGCTTTGGAACCCGGCGCCAACACCCTGATTGGGCCAAAAGCCTTTTCAAGGGGCGTTTACTGAAGTTGGGAGACGATACGTTCTCCGATTTTTTCAGCCGAGCGGCCGAAGAGTTCATCGACAGGTACCAGGTTCAGATGATCGTCCTCCCATTGAAGGCTGTTCTCCTGGACAATGTTTTTGATATGCTCATATTTCCCGCCCAATGCCTTGATTCTGGAGGGTAGTCCGACCTGATCCTTGAATTCGATGTTGAGGAGCAAAAGATATTCAATGCGGTTGGAGGCGGAAGGATCGGTGGATATCGCCGGGATAACAATAATGCTGCGGTCGTCCTTGCGGCCCTTTCCGATATAGACGTTGCCCTGGCGAACAATGATGCGCTTTGTGCCCTTGAGCGCGTTGTCCGTTTCTACCCGAGAGGTCAGCGGTTTCAGAACCCCTTCTTTGCGGAGGATTTCAATGGTGGTGTCGGCCGTGGGTTCGCCGAGTACGTTGAGGCGATCGATTCGGTACAAAATGGAACCTTTGATCTCTCCCACCACGCCCTGGAGGTTTTTCAGAACCATAATATTTCGGTTAATGAGCTGGGAGTTTAGGATTTCGTGGTCAAGCAGAGCGTCAAAGAGAATCCCCTCGGTTTTGTCACTGATGCGGGATGTACCTACCGTTACGGTTTTAGCCTGGTGCTTGATGGCATCCACAGGCCTGGACATGCCGTTGATGGATTCACCCAGGATCTTAAACAGGCTGTTGAGCATATTCAGCGCTGTGCCTTTCTGGCCGAAATCCAGTTCAAAATCTGTTACCGGCAGTCGTCCGGAAAGATATTTGAGCAGCAGCAGAAGATCGGCGTCATGGCTGATAACGGTGGGCAGTTTTCCTGCCGTCTGCCGCATTCTGAACTGGGCATAAAATTCTGCTATCTTTTCACGGAAACTCTTTTCTAACACCACTTCGTAGACATCCAACCCGTCATTGGCAAATTGGTCGACGTTTTGCTGAATCTCTTCTCGAAACGAATGCAGAAAGCGTGAACCGTTATTAATGGCCAGTGCGGCGTAATAGCCCCACAAGTGACCAGCCAGCGTATTTAAAATGGGTGCGAGATGGGATTGAACGGCCGGCACGTGAAACACATCTTCAGCGTACGGATCGAATCGGTCTTCTCCCTCATCCACAATGACCACCGGTGTTGCCTTGTGGGCCTTGAAAATCGCTGTGTCCTTGATGATGTCGCCGATGACCGTGGGGGTTGATCCGGCTGCACATACGATAATCAGCGGCTCGGAGGATAGATCGATGTGCTTTTTGTCTTCGACATAGTCAGAAGAAATGGTTTTGTAGCACAGTTCGCTGAGTTTGATCCGAATTTCGTCGGCTGAAGCCTTGTTGGGGCCGCTGCCGACGGCCGCCCAATACGTTTTGGTCGGCGCCAGTCGCTCGGCCGACGTTTGGATGGTCTCACCCAAACTCAACACGGATCGCATCTGGTCCGGCAGTTGCAGCAAAGCTTTAATTTCATCAGCTATAAAAGCCGGGGACCGCCGGCCTTTGAGATCGGAGATCTTCAATCCGACAAGAGCGCCGGCTACAATCTGGGAATAAAATGCCTTGGTGGATGCGACCGACATTTCAATATCCCGCCCACTGCTGGTATAGACCACCCCATCCACCTTGAAAGTGATATCCGAGTCCCGGCGATTGACAATGGCCATTGTATGGGCGCCCCGGGACTTGACCATGTCGACGGCCCGGTTGGTATCCGTAGTGGTTCCCGATTGGCTGATGGCTACTACCAGTGCATCCTGCATGCTGTTTTTATCGCCCTGGTCGTCGAGCTGGAAGCCGCTGAGTTCGGAAGCTTTGAGTGCACTGATTTTCAGCGTTGGCTCATTAAGATAATGGTTGAGAATATCGGCGCACGCTTGGGCTGCAATGCCGGCGGTGCCTTGCCCGATAAAATAGACCCGTTTAAGCTGTTGATCCGTCAATGCCTGAATGATTTTCTGGGGAAGGGCCGCTTCGTCCAGCGCGATGGTGTAATGGCCTGTCGACGGATCAATTTTCCAGCGATTCTGCAGGGTGCGTGCCACTGAAGTCGGTGCTTCGGATATCTCCTTTAGAAAATAATGGGGGAAATCCTGTCGATCGATATCCCGGCTGGTGATTTCCGTATGCTGGACATCGTCGTTGGTTATCTGCAGGGGTGTACCGTCATAGTAAGCAGCGGCCACACCGCCAATCCCCCCGGAGCTGTTCTGATCCAGGACAAAAATTTGGCCCTGCGTCGGACCGTCTTTGCCGTCGATCATTTTCTCACCGTCGAGTTTCAGGAAGGCGTTGGTTTCTTCGACAAAACCGTAGACTTCGGATGTGGGGATATAATGATCTTGTGCCAGCCCCACAAAGACAGCCTGGCCGCTGCCACGCTGAGCGAGAAAGAACTTGCCCGGTGCCAGATTCGTGTGCATGGCAATGGCATGGGATCCTTCAAAATCGTTTACCGCCAGCCGAAATGCTTCTTCTACGCCATGACCTTTCCGGAGATACTTTTCAACTTGCAGGGGAATAATCTTGGTATCTGTTGTGATCTCCTCGGAAATGGACTCTCCGTTTGCTTCCCATTCTTCTTTGAGGGTGATATAATTGTCGATATCTCCGTTGAGACAGGCGTGGATAATCCCCTTTCGATTCTCGTAATCGGCTTTTGTGCCGTTGTCTACCGGGTGACAATTTGCGATGGTGATGGCGCCTACCGATGCCCAACGGGTATGGGCTGAAACAGTGTGGAACCGATGGGGGCAAAGGGCCAGGTGCTTCAGAATAAGGTCCTCTGCAATATGTTTGCGCAATGTGCTGACATTGTCTCCCAAACTTCCGATTTCGGCAGCCACCTTATAAGTCAATGTCAGGCCAACTTCATTTGTTTCGGCCCTTTGTTGTATACTGATGCTTTGGTTCCCCAATATGACATGCTCAGTTCTCTCGCCAAATTGATCGGTCAACCCATTCTGTTCCAACCTTTCTTTAAAGCCCCCGTAGGCTTTGTCATCCAGGATAAACAATAGGGAGACTCCCGCTGAATCGCGGCCGCGCACTTCCAGTCGGTCAATGCTGTTAAAGATCGTATTGAGGTTGCGATAGATTTTAACAGTTTCTGCGGTAGGGGCGGGACCCTGCACTGCCATCAAATCCTTTACTTTGTCGATATTGCCGATGACTTCCGTATCGATGCACCAAACGATATCCTTCAGCTTTTCGATGCGGTGGTCGGCCTTTTCAACGACCTCTGTTTTTAAGTGGCCCATCTGCTTTTGCAGTTCTCGGATCTCCTGGTTCATGAATTCATCAAGCCTGGCGTGAAGCGCTTTTAGCTGGACCTGCAGCTCCGGCTGCATAAATAACGTAATAAAGTGATGCTGTCGCTTTAGATCCCGGGTAAGCTGGAACATCCGTTCGACTTTATCTCCTCCGGACATGTATTGCGCGTCGAAACTGGCTGCGCCTGAAACGCATTGAGATAATGAGTGGCTCAGAATTTCATCCGAAAGGTCGATGACTTGCTTCAAACTCTTCAATTCAGCCGGTGGTTTGGATCTGTACACGGTGATAAGTCCCGCCAGTCCGCAGTTCAGCATGGTGGTGGAACTAGGGAAGAGGACCACTGCCGGTCCGCTGGCGTTCGAAGGCCGCCTTCTCCAGTAAATTGAGAAGTTTCGGAGCAATCCTATCCTATAGCGAAGCATATTGAACAAGAGCATGATGGAATATCGGATATCATCGCTTGATTTTAAATAACTATTTTTCATTTAGAATCTCCTGTATCGGATTGCTTCACTGCCTATAGCGGTTTCGGCGGGATATCCCCTCGGAATGGCCTTACCTTATTTCGTACAGCGGCCTGATTTTCCCGCGCGTCATGATTTGCACCCAATCTTTGCCGAGTGCGTTTTCCAGAGGGGTTCCAGAATGAGGGCTGCATCCACCATTTTTTCGATTTCGCCATCAGTGGCATTGGATACAACGCCGCGTGGGAGTTCTATGCCCTGTTTCTCCATCATCATGCCTTCATAACCCGTTCAATCTTTGCGATGCGTTCTTCCACATCGGCCGGGGTCCAGGACAGTTTTATCTGCATGCTGATCGTGCGGGACATGATGGCATCGGAGAGGGGGACCTCAACCTCACCGTATTTTTGAGCGTTATCATACAGCTGGGCCGGGTATTTGGCGGCAGCCTTCATTTGCTTCAGATGGTCCCACTGACGCAGGTAGTGCCAGTTGTTGTCATACCAATAGAAACAGCCATCGACACCGGCTTCGTTTAGGGCGTGGGCGGCCATTCGCGTTCTTTCCTCGTCGGGCAGCATGAAGCTGAGGAAAGTCGCGGAATCCCCTTCGGGATCCGGTACCTCGCGAAAGTCGATGTGGTCAAAACGCTGCATGGCGGACTTGATGGCTGTTTTGTATTTTCGCTGGACCTCAAGTATGTGGTCGAGTTTTCCCAATTGCGCCACACCCACCGCAGCGTTCAACTCGCTGATACGGTAATTATATCCCATAACCGGATGGCCTTCTGCTCCCCTGTCGCTGCCGATATGGTCGTGTCCGTGATCGGCAAAGGCATGGGCCAAATTGTACAGCTCGGCATCATCGGTGATAATCGCCCCTCCCTCACCACATGTAATGGTCTTTACCGGGTCAAATGAAAAACACCCCATCTGGCCGAAGGTGCCCAGCGCCCTGCTTTTGAATGTGGCGCCCACCGATTGGCAGGCATCTTCGATCAAGATCAGGTTCTTCTCCTTGCACAGCGCCTGGATCGCGTCGATGCGAGCCATGCTGCCGCACATGTGGACCACCATGACGGCCTTGGTGCGAGGGGTGATTTTAGCTTTCATCGCATCTGGATCGAGGCAGAGGGTCTTGTCGATCTCCGCAAATACCGGTACGGCCCCCGCCGTAAGAACGGCTTCAAATGTGGCCACAAAGGTGAACGGCGGGACGATGACCTCATCGCCAGCACCCACACCGCATGCAGCCAGCGCGACGTTCAGCGCCGCAGTGCCGCTTGAACAAAGGTGGCAGTGTGCCGCGCCTGTTCTCTTTGCCAGCGCTTCTTCGAATGTCTTCGCCTTCCAGTGTCCGTTTCGTGCAGCATCAAATCCATAGCGGAACAAAACGCTGGATTCGAGCACATCGTTCACTTCTTTGCGTTCTTCGTCTCCGAATATTTCAAACCCAGGCATGGTGGACTCCTATGTCGCGGCACTATCCGCTCCAGTTTAAAGTTTATCTGACTGTTTAACTCCCAGAATCTTCGTTTTTATCTTTATTATCGTGTCGAGCGATATGGCTTTTAAAATAGCGGGTCAAGACCATACGCGCATATTGGGTGGGCCGAATGCCGATATATTCTTCATGGGCCACCAGGGCAGCGAACACCAGGCGGCCGGGACCACTCTTTTCTTCTGCAAATCCAACGAACCAGTCGAAGCGCGCATCATGGGCGCGATTGAATATATTCCCGGTTTTACCGCCGATCCTCAATTGGGAGAGTACCCGATCCCGTCGACGATGTCGAAACGCTTTTCGACCGGTGCCGGATCGAACCGTTGTCTCCATCAATTTCGTCAGCACCTTGGAAGCTTTTGAGGTCATGGCCCTTCCGCGCCAAGTGCGCTGGCGCTCGTAAAGCAGTCGACCTTGGGGGTCCTCAATCCGGTCGACAAGGGTGGGCATCACCATGAGGCCGTCATTGAGCACCGCGGAGGCCATCATGGCGCCATGGAGTGGCGATATGGCGGTATCATTATTGAAGCCACTGGCCACTTCGGCCCAATTATAAGGTTTGTCTTTAATTTGAAGGGTGCTGGGCTCCACCGGCAGTTCAAATTGAATGGGCTGGTTGAAGCCAAAGGCAACCGCATACTCTTCCAGCACGCTTTTACCCAAGTAGACGGTTCCCAACTTCCCGAAGATGGGGTTAACCGATTGGGCAAATGCGTCCCTGAAGGAGAGGGTGTTGGTATAGCGATTGGATCTCTCCTTTAGCTGGTTTTTATAAAGGGTGTGTTTGTATCCGTTGAAGTGCATTGGGGTTTGTGCGGTATAGCCGCAGTGGTCTACGGCTGCTGCTGCGGTGACGATCTTGAAGACACTGGCCGCAGGAAAGATTTGCCTGTAACAAGGGTTGTTTTCCGGGTGGATTTTGTTGAATCCTGCCATTGCCAGAATGCGCCCTGTGTCCGCCTCCATCACCACAATGCCGATATAGCGCGAATGCTTGCGGTCCATCGATTTAATCAGATGCTGCTGCAGATCCGGATCCAGGCTGGTTTCGACATGGATCTGTTTGGATTTGAACGGCAGAACGATATTGGCGTCGGTAAGATCATTGATGCTCAGATTGTGAAGCAGGATCTGGACATCCTTTTTGGTGATCAAAGGCGCCTGAGACTGAAGGGGATGCACTTGGGGCGAGGGGACGCTTTTGCCATCGGACGGCAGCAGCAAATTCCATCCAACGGCCAATGCAACGATAACCGCCAGAGACAAAACCACACCGGCGGCCCACCGCTTCTGCCGAAAGGACTTGTTGCGCTTGTTAAGGCCTCGCTGATACTCCCGCCAGTCGGGACGGGATGTTTGCTTATTCGGTCTATTCAATATTTCCATCATTTGCGATCATCGCACCGGTGTGCCCGGCGGCATGGATTTGTCCAAAGTTAGCACGACAGCTCCATTTTCATTGCTGGCGGCCAGCACCATTCCTTGGGAGCGAATTCCCATCAACTTGGCCGGCTTCAGATTGGCCACAACTACGACCTGTTTGCCCACCAATGCCTCTGGCTCGTATGAGCCGGCGATTCCGGCCACCAGCGTGCGGTATTGGGGTTCTCCCATATCGACTTCAAGTTTGATCAACTTCTTGGCACGCGGTATGGCCTCGGCTTTGACGACGGTCGCGACCCGCAGATCGACGCGGCCAAAGTCGTCGATGGTGATCTCTGGTTTCAATTCCGGGTTCAGTGTATTGTCCATTGTCTCTACAGCCTTTGAAGGCGCCTTTTTATTGAGGTCAATTCTGGGGAACAGTGTAATGGATTTTGGCAGCTGGATGCCGGGTGTCAAGGTTTTCCATGCCTTGGCCAAAGCGATTTTATAGAATGGCTGTTGGGCATCCAATCCCAGATGTTTGATCATGGTGCAGGCTGTATCCGGCATCACCGGATAGATCAGGCAGGCCACCACACGCAGGCCTTCGAGCAGGTTGTAGATGACCACCTCCAGTTGCGGTCGACTGGCTTTGGACTTGGCCAGTACCCACGGCGTGGTGACGTCCACATATTTATTCATCTGGCTGATGAAGGCCCAGGTGGAAGCCATGGCCTTGTGGAAGGAAAACATCTCCATTGCTTTCTGATATTCGGTGATGGACCGTGCCGCTTTGTCCGATAGGCCCAGGGAGAATTCTTCCTCCACCGATGCGTCCATCACCGGGACCACGCCTTTGAAATATTTGTGGGCCATGGTAACCACACGGGAAAACAAGTTGCCAAGGTCATTGGCCAGATCCGAGTTGATTCTGTTGACCAGCGCCGCTTCATTGAAACTGGAGTCCAATCCGAAAACCATATCGCGTATTAAAAAGAAACGGAAAGCATCCAGGCCGTAGACATTTTTCAGGTCCAGGGGCTCAACGACATTGCCGATGCTTTTGGACATTTTGCTCTCTTCCACATTCCAGTAGCCGTGAACGTTCAAATGTCTGTAGATCGGCAAACCAGCGGCTTTGAGCATGATGGGCCAGTAGATGCCGTGGGGTTTGAGGATATCCTTGGCCACGATGTGCTGGGCCACCGGCCAGTAGCGCTTAAATTTGTCGCCGTCGGGGTAGCCGATGGCCGATATATAATTGATCAATGCATCAAACCACACATAGGTCACATAATCCGGATCAAACGGCAGGTTGATCCCCCATTTGATGCGGGATTTTGGACGGGAGATGCACAAATCCTCCAAAGGTTCGCGCAGAAAAGCAAGCACTTCGTTTTTATAGCGCTCCGGTCGGATGACATCCGGGTGTTCGTTGATGTAGTCGATGAGCCATTGCTGATATTTGCTCATCTTGAAAAAATAGTTGGACTCTTTAATGATCTCCGGTTCGGTATCGTGATCCGGGCATTTGCCGTCGACCAATTCCCGGTCCGTGTAGAATCGCTCGCAGCCGAAACAGTACATTCCTTCGTATTCATGAAAGTAGATGTCTCCCTGGTCGTAGATCTTCTGAAGCACCTGGGTCACCACCGCCATATGATCCGGATCGGTCGTGCGGATAAAATGATCGTTCTCTATGTTCAATTGAGGCCACAGATCCCTGAACAGCGCGCTGATTTTATCGACGTAATCCCTCGGGGTAATATTCTCCTTTTTAGCCGCTCGCATGATCTTGTCCCCATGTTCATCCGTTCCAGTAAGGAAGAATGTGTCTTCGGCCACCATGCGATGGTACCGATTGATCACGTCGGCGCAGATAGTGGTGTAAGCATGCCCCAGATGGGGGCGAGCATTGACGTAGTATATAGGAGTGGTGATGTAAAACGGGGGTGACATAGCCTGCTCCTCATGGCTGCTTGAGGGTTACTTGATGATCTCATCCACGCTGATTTCAATTTCCTGGTGATCCTCCAGACGCAAGGCGACTTTGTTCTGGAGAAAATTGAAGCGGATGACTTTGCCGGTATGGCTTTTGGTTTTAACCGTTTTGCCCATCTTAGGAAACTTGGATCGTATCTCCTGATAGACCTTGTTTTCGAATGTCAGGCAGCACATCAGCCGTCCACATTGGCCGGAGATCTTGGTCGGGTTAAGGGAGAGGCCCTGGTCCTTGGCCATCCGAATGGAAACCGGGTCGAATTTTTCCATGAAGGTGGAGCAGCATAGCTCCCTGCCGCAGCGGCCGATGCCACCGCACATCTTGGCCTGGTTGCGAATGCCCACCTGGCGCATTTCGATTCGCACCCGGAATTGCTTTACCAGCATTTTGACCAATTGCCGAAAATCGACGCGACCATCCGCCGTGAAGAAAAAGGTCAGCCGACTGGCATCGAACGTGGCTTCCACCGTGAACAGATTCATCTTGAGTCCAAGCTCTTTGATAAAGCTCAAGCACTTCTCATGGGCTTTTTTCTCAAGCGTCCTGTTTTTATCCCTTTGGGCAAAATCCTTTTCCGTGGCTTTGCGGAAAACTTTCTTGAGAGGCTTGGACGGCGGCGGATCATCAATAGGCCTGGGCGCCGCAGCGACGGTGCCGAACCCCAGTCCTTTCTCGGTTTCAACGATGACCGGATCGCCAATAGACAGGACAAAGGCGCCGGAATCGAAATCATATATCTTGCCGCCGGTTTTGAACTTAATACCGACTATTTTGCTCATTATATATTATCTCCTGAAGGCAGCTCAGTCTTGTCCATATCCGGCCATGCTGAGGGCCATCACATCCAAAGTTAATCTTAAGTTTGCTTTAGCCGCAATATCTTTCTGGGCCTTTTCAACGGCGCGCCACATGTCCAACAATTCCCGGTCCTGCAAGCCGCTCCGTACTGTGGCCAACACTTCATTATAATCACCATTGATCACAGATGACGGGTGATACGGCCAAACACTGAGATCACGGATCCAGGTCTTCAACACCTCAAGAAGTTCGGCAATCTGGTCCTTTTTCTGGGCCAGCTGAGCGGCAAATGCCAGCGCGGATTCAATCGGCCGACGTTCCTGTCGGGGAGGCTCACCAAGCCCGGCTGCGGCGACCAACCAATTGCGCTGATCACGCCAAGCCTTTGTCGCCAATTGCATGGCTTTGGCGAGGCTCCCACCCGATAGCGCCGCAGCTGTTTGGATAAAGAGGGTATCAATTTCTCCGGCGTCACTCAACAAGGAAATGATCTCTTCCTGGGGGAGCGGATTGAAATGCAGATGACGGCACCTGGAGACAATCGTCGGCAGCAGATCGGATGTTTCCCTTACGGTCAGGATCAGAATCGTATCGGCTGGTGGTTCCTCCAGCATTTTCAGCAGGGCGTTGGATGCCTCCTTGTTCATGGCCTGGGCATCGGCAATGATTACGACGCGGTGTTTCGCCTGATAAGGTTTCATGGATAACGTACGCAATAAATTGCGGATCTGATCGATGCGCAGTTGCTGCCGCTGGGGCTCGATCAACAGCAGATCGGGATGGCCGTTTGAGGATATTTTGCGGCATGACGGACAATTCCCGCAGGGCGAGGTTTTGTCTGTACCGACCGTGCAATTCAATGCCATCGCCACAATTTTTGCTGTTGTCCGTTTGCCGATACCGGTAATACCACTGAAGATTAGCGCGTGGGGCAACGTGCCGTTGCGCAGCAAGGTCTGTAAAAGCCGAATGGGGAGTTTTTGACCTATGATCGTATCAAATCCGGGCACAGTCATATTGGCCGCCAACTTGGGCTATTGAAAGGCAAACAATTCAAGCGGCCCCGGGTTGCGGTATCGTATAAGCCGGTGGGGTAGAAACGACCGACCTAAAGATCGACGCGTTCCTTAAGTTCTTTGCCCGATTTGAAAAACGGGAGTCTTTTGGGCTGAATGGTAACTTTTTCGCCCGTTTTGGGGTTTCTTCCCACGTAGCTTTTGTAATCCTTGACATAAAAGCTGCACAAACCTCTGATTTCTACCCGTTCGCCTTGAGCCATGGCGTCAGCCATACTGTCAAAAAATATCTGGACGATGGTGGCGGCTTCGGATTTTGATATCTCCGCCTCATTCTTTAGCGCGGAGATCAACTCCAATTTATTCATAAAGCCTCCTTGTGACGAGCAGTCCTATGGTAGTCCCTATAAGTTGATCTATAAACGTATATTTATAAAAAGTCAAGGAGTTATGATACTATGGACGGGACCTTTTCCACATCATCGACGTCCACCTCCACGGCTGCAAATTGCCCCAAAGCTTCGATGTGGACCACAATTCGGCCTTTGCTGCCGTACCGGTCGAATACCCCCGTGACCCCTGCAAACGGGCCGTGAACGACCAAAACCCTATCGCCCTTGCTAAAGGTGAATCCCGTTTCCACAGGCTGATTGGAGGCCACCATTATTTTCAAGGAAGAAATGGTTTCACTGGGTACCGGGATCGGGCCGATGTTATTACCGACCAATTTTACCGCGCCCACCGTCTTGACGATGTCCAGGTGATTATTAGGCGCCAGATCTGATTTTACGAAGACGTAACCTGGAAAGACCGGCACCCGGATCATTTTTTTGCGGTCTTTGCGTTTGCTTTGAACCGTAATTTTGGGGAGAAAGACCTCTATGGATTTGTTGCTTAGACCATCATGGACGACGTTCTCGAAACGGCTTTTTGTATGCAGGACATACCAGGATGGAATTAATCGGTTTGACATCATTTTGTTCTGCCAATCGCTGTCTCGGGTAGTAAGGGTTATCCAACGGTTTCTAGCAAGTTAGGATTGCGGTATCTTGATGGATCGACTTGTGCACGGATTGCATGATCATATGGGTAAGCACCATATGCACATCCTCGACGTGCTGCATGTCGTGACTGTCTACCACAAATGCCAGATCGGCCAAACCGGCAAGAAGT
>JARRKU010000085.1:0-61838 GCA_037387725.1 Desulfobacteraceae bacterium | reverse complement strand
TCAACACGTTCATCCCTTACGGCTGCCTGTGGTACCTGATGATCCGGTCAATTCAGCTCGGCTACACGTACGCGTTGACTCTGATTCTCGCTCTGCCCGCCGCCGCTTTTCTGGTCCGCCTATTCATATTGTTTCACGATTGTGTGCATGGCTCGTTCTTCGCGTCAAAGCGCGCCGACACATTCTTCGGGTACCTGCTCGGGGTGCTGGTATTCACTTCTTTTGAAGACTGGCGGTTTGCCCACCTGCGGCATCATGCGAGTTACGCCAATCTCGACGCGCGGGGATTCGGCGATATCTGGACCATGACGCTGACGGAATATCAGAACTCGTCGAAGAAAAAACAACTGCAGTACAGGCTTTACCGCAATCCTGTAGTTCTGCTCGGCCTGGGTGCATTGTTCACTTTTCTGCTCAGCAACCGGCTCCCGTCGCGCAAGGTGAAACGCAAGGAACGCATGAGTGTTGTCTTCACCAACCTGCTCATCGTGGTCGTGGTTTTAATTGCCGACCGACTTATCGGGTGGCGCATTTACCTCCTGATCCAGTTGCCGGTGTTGATTTTTGCAGGCGCGGCGGGAATCTGGCTGTTCTACGTGCAACATCAGTTCCCTGGGGGGTATTGGGCACGCAAAAGCGAGTGGGAACCTTTGCGGGCAGCCATGGAAGGCAGTTCATTTTACAAATTACCCGGTCTGTTGAATTGGTTTTCCGGCAGCATCGGTTACCACCATGTCCATCATCTTAGCCCCAGAATTCCCAACTACCACTTGAAAAAGTGTTACAACGCCGTTCCGGCGCTGCAGGCCAAAGCGCCGCTCACCACAAACAAAAGCTTATCCTGCGTACACTTGAAAGTGTGGGACGAGAAGTTGCAAAAGATGGTTGTCTTTCCTTGAAAAGACCCCGCGGTTCGCAGCCACCATCGGATTGGAATTCGGCTTTATCACCGAAGCCTCCAAAGACACGATTATAAGGTCAAGAATCCAAGAATCGGAAGAATCGGGGGGCACGATACCAATTTATTGATAATTATTCAGACTTTGAAACATAGGCGTGTGTGCCAAGAATCGCCAGATTAGTAGCGCCAGGATATCCCCACCGTATCACCCGGAGAGAAAATCAACGTCAGCCGATGTTTTTTTCGGATGATGAATATGTGGCCTGTATTGACTTGATGGATGAGAGATATCTCCTTGCGTGGGTCAGATATGTGGAGAACAATTTGGTTCACACCAAATTATCAGCACGCGCAGAAGGATGGAGATGGCGCAGCGCGGTAGCGCATATATCGGGAAAAGATGATCGGCTTGCGACGGTCATACCTATGCTGCGGCTGGTGAATAAGAAGTGGGTGAGTTTTTTGATCTCTCAAATAACAGAAGATGAAATAAGCAACATGCAAAAGCATGAACGTACCGGGCGTCAGCTTTGCGGGCCATTGTTTCTTGAACAACTTGAAGTGCTTTTGAACCGACAGTTGAAGCCAAAGAGGCCAGGCAGTAAGCCAAAATAGAATCAATAGGTATGGTGTCCCCGGATTTGCCGGATTTGTATGCAAACTTTAACCATCATCTTCCCTGAATGTCGAGGGCAGTGAAAAATAAAACGTCGCCCCCCGGCCTACTTTTCCTTCGGCCCAGACACGCCCGCCGTGCCGGCCGATGATGCGGTGCACGTTGGCCAGGCCGATGCCGGTGCCTTCGAATTCGTCGGCGTGGTGCAGGCGCTGGAACACGCCGAAGAGCTTGTCTGCATAGGCCATGTCGAACCCCACGCCGTTGTCGCGTACGAAAATCACGGTCTCGGCGTCCTTGCCGGGCAGTGTGCCGATCTCGATGCGGGCTTTCTCCCGGGGGCGGGTGAATTTGAGCGCATTTGCGATCAAGTTGGCCATCACCATGCGCAGCATGGCCGAATCGCCGTCTACCATTGGCAAGTCGTCGATGCGCCAGTCAACTGCCCTGCCGGCGGTATCGGGCGCGAATTCAAGGATAACGTCACGCACAAGGGATGCCAGTTGTACCCGCTGCACCGTTATGGCATGACGCCCCATGCGGGAAAAAGAGAGCAGATCGTCGATCAATCGCCCCATTTTCCTGGCCGCCTCGACAATGCTGTCCAGGTAATGCCGGCTCTGTTTATCCAACGCTGCGCTCGTTTTCCCGTCAAGCAGTTCCAGAAAACCGTCGATATGGCGCAGGGGTGCCCGCAGGTCGTGTGAGACGGAATAGGCAAAGGCTTCCAATTCCCGGTTGGCGGCCTCCAGTCCGGCATTGGCGAATTCCAGATCCTTGTTTCTACGCCGCAGCTGATCCTCCAGCCGCTTGTGTTCGTGGATGTCCACCAGCACGGTGATGTATCCGGTGATGGCGCCGCCGGGGTCACGCAGCGGCGAGGCATAGATAGAGTAATCAATGGGTGCCCCGTCCCGTCTGCGCTGCTGTACTTCAACGCCGTTCAGGGTCACGCCGTTGCGCATCTCTTCCCGAAACCTTCTGATGGTTTGATTTTCTTCGGCCTGAAACATGGGAAACGGCCCTCCCATCACCTCATTGGCACTCCATCCGAGCAACTGCTCCGCCGCCAGGTTCCAGACCGAATGCACGTTCCCATGAATGTCCAGGCCGATGACGCCCACCGGCGCCGCTTCAATAATCGCGCGCAGTAATTCCTCGTTTTGTTGAAGGTGGCTTTGGGTTCGGACCAGCAGGCGACGGTCTTCGAGAAACTGCTCCACGGCATGGGCCATCTCTCCAATCTCGTCGTTCGCGGCGACGGAAAATAGCGCAGACCCGCGCCGGATCACGCCTAGGCGCAAACCGTCGCTCACTTGCTGCAGCCGTGCCAGGACCCGGTATCCCAGAAAATACCTGGAAACCAGCCAGGCCAGGAGGATACTTCCGGCGAGCAGCGCCAGGACGCGCCATTGATCTCTGGCCGCCTCGTCAGCGAGTTGCCGCATCATCTGCTGATAATGGAGCGTGACCTTGGCCGCCAGGTCACGGGTGGAATCCACCAATGCTACGACCTGGTGTTGCAGTTCACCACGCAGGGTTGAAAACATCTCCTGCTGTCGATTCCGCTCGGAAGGCGCGAGTGTGCCGGCCAACAGGTTTTTACGGAGTTGGGCCACCGTGTGGACGGAGTTACGGAAAAGTTGATTTATCTGGTGGAGGGCCAATACCGCAAGGTCATTGGATGTCTGACCGAGGCGCAGGACGGAAGTATCCACGATATCGAGTCGTTTCAGAAGTTCCTGGTAGCTGGCCTGCATGGCGTCGATGGAATCAACGGTCAGCATGCGATGCGATTCGCGTTCGATCAACAAGGCGCTCTGGATCAGGTCCTGGGATTGCTGCAGGTGCAGCAGATGTTCATCGGCAAGTCGCCGGGTCGTATCGGCGGACAAGCGCAATCCATAGACAGCGGTGGCAGCGCCGGCCACGATCAACAGGGTCTGCACGGACAGAATCAGCCTGAACTGCCATCGCAGGCTTCGCGGCAGCGGCGGCTGGCTGAAGCGTTTGCGCGTGGCGGGCATGGGGCTATCTCCTTCTCACCGCTTCCAGATGTGTCGGTATGTCTCCCGATAGCCATTTTCCGGGTCGTATTGCAGACGCGGGCCGCCATCGTGCATGATATTTCGGGGGGTCACCAGATGAACCGGGGCGACATAGCCGCTGATCGGCTGATGCATCAACAGGCGATTGAGTTCATCCACCAGTTGCCAGCCGTGGACGTTGAGCGGCTCGGCCACCGTGCCGATTTGGAAGGTGCCGGCCCCGATCCGCATGAACGCTGCGGGGCTGCCATCACCGGCCGATAAGAAACGGATACCCTGGGTCGTTTTGCCGGCCTTGATCAATTCCGGAACCGCGTAATCGAAGTAGATGTCGTTGATGGCCAGTGCGAATGTCCAGCGTTTACCATAACGCGCGAGCAGTTCCCGGGTGACGTCGGGCATACGCTGCGCACATTGCGAGATGGCCACGTCTCGTATTTCGAGCAGGGCGCATCCGTCGGTTGCGCGGATCACTTTGGCCATGGCCTCGGCTTTGGCCATGGCGATTTCGAAATTGGAATCGGTGAATATCACCACGCCGGCGTGACCTCCTGAAGCGACCACCGCCGCTGAGGCGGTAATACGGGCCACCTCCAGGGGATCCGTCGAAATATTCATCGCCACCGGGTTGTCCTCCATGGGGCCCGCCTTGGAACCCACATGCCAACCGACCATGGGTACGCCCCGGTTCGCCAGTGGTATCAGGCGGGGGGACATGACCTTGGCATCGGCGCCGACCAGGATGAGACCGTCAGGCGCCGCGGCGAGGGCATCGGCCGCCGCCTTGTCTCTTCCATCAGGGGTGCCGCCGGCATCGAAGACCTGTACTCGCCACTGCATGACCCCGGCGGCTTCCTGGACGCCCTGGGCGACACCGAGGATGCCGCCGTTGCGCAGGTCTTCGCACAGCATGGCGATCGTCTTTCCAGGCGCACCGGCAGGCCCTGATCGCGGGCCGTCCCACGGCGGGTTGATCTGCTCCGCCGCGGCCACCAGCCGCGCCATCTCGGACAGCGATTTTGGCTCAGCCGCTGTACCGCCGTGTATGCAAATGACAATAACGAACTGGCAGCAAAACCCGATCAGGGCCCGTATCCAGAACTTGCCCATGGCATTCCGCCGCGAATGTTCCTCGGGCTTCGGATTACACGTCATTACGCGATCTATCCCTATCGCCTTGCCATCTTCATGCATTTGCTTCAAAGTGTCCGGTTAGTAGGGTTTTATATCGATTTTATTCGCAAAAATCGGTCAGGGTCAACCCCTGCTGCTCGAAATCCCAGGGTAACCGCTTCCGGCGGAAATCTCTATGGGGTTTCTAACGCATAGAATCTACTCTCCTTAATTGCATGACCCCATATTTGGGGTGTACATCCTGCGAAGCGAAGCCAGCGAAAGGTATGATTGTGAGCAAAACTCTAATGTCGTATCGCGGATTAATCAGCATAAAGATCCGCAATACCAACTATCCAAAACCACCAAACTTTTTGCCGGTCCGTGGGTTCTGATCTGGAAATACAAGCGTGGAACTCCCCAAAATCTAAACCCGAGAGTTGGGCTATCATCTGATATGCGTCCCCCAATTCGGTCCCCCAATTCCCGTACCGAGCATTGCCTCTGCATCAAGTTTATGGCCCGAAGACCGATACAGGATATGGGTGAGCATGAGGTAGGCCGTTGAGCTGAATCTATGATAGGTGGCGATATGCCCTCATTTGGTGTAAATGATCGAACTGGCGGTGGGGTGTACAAAAGGTTCCGGGTTGCCTTGACCCTTCAAGGAAAAATTAACCTGATCGAGAAAACGCTTTGGGCGAGTGATTTCAGTTACGCGCAATTGAAGAAATTGGCGGCCTGCATGGATGTCTATCAGATACCCAATGAAACCTTGCTCTTTTATGAGGGGGATAAAGCCGACTATCTCGCGTTGATTATCGAAGGGCGGGTCCATGTGGTCAAGTACAATTCCCAGAATGAACCAAAACACATCACCACACTTGGGCCGGGCAAGACCATTGGCGAAATGACCCTAATCGATGGCGAGTCGCGATCGGCTTCGGCTGTCACGGCCGGAGATACTACACTGATGCTGATAACGGTGGACCGGTTCAATCGGTTGGTCAACGAATGGCCTGGTGTGGCCATCATTCTTGTCCTCAAGATCGCAAAGCTGATGAGCCAGTACCTCAGGCAGACCAGCGGGCGGCTCATCGACCATGTAGGGTGAATGATGTGAACGCTCTTCGTAAAGCTTGCACTGAAGCCAATACATTTGGGAGTGCTATGGCATGGGGCGATTGCCCCACCATACTGCTTGGTTGATCCAGTGGCGACGTATATCAGGTTTTGACAGGATCGATTTCGTTGGGATACCATATAGGATCATTTCCATGCTGGTCGGATAGCGAATGAGCTGACAGGATTTAAACAATCGACCATCGGAATGCGATGCCTTTGGTGATATCTCATTCAGAATCGCATCTTGTGCGAATAGCGCCATTCGTATCGTTAAGCAAATAATAGTTCATTAAATACCGCAATAAAAACTGAAACAGGTTCCTGATATGTAGACGTGCGAGGATTCTTAAAGTTCAGACAATTCGCAAATTTGGATGAAATGCCGTGAAAAGACCGCTGAAGGTCTGGTTCGGCCTCAAATGAAAAACAACGGATCGCAACATCGGCGGTGCAGATGCAACCTATTTTAATGAGGTTCGGTTTATCCGCATTTAATTTTGGAACCGGGAGGTATTTGCCGTGAACAAAATTTTCTTCTGTGCGCTCATTGCTGGCATGATCGCAATGGGGATAATCGCGTGCGAAGAGAAGAAGGAGAAAATGATCGTTCTCGGGCAGAACGGTACGACTTTGGAAAAACCTAAAGAGGAAGTCAAGGTGAGAATCGCGGTGGGCGGAATGATCACGCCAAAAGAGGGGGTCGTCTATTACCGAGATCTGCTTCGCTATGTCCAGGACAGGATCGGGGAAAAAATCGAATATGTCGACCGCGAAAGCTACGCTGAGATCAACGAAATGCTCAAGACCGGGAAACTGGAAGCGGCGTTTGTGTGCAGCGGCCCCTATACAGCCGGAAAGAAGCAGTTCGGGCTGGAACTGCTGGTCGCTCCCCAGGCGTATGGCGGCCTTGTCTACTACTCTTATATCCTGGTGGCGAAAGACAGTGCCGTCCAATCGTTCCGGGAGTTGCGGGGCAAGCGGTTTGCGTTTACAGATCCTTTATCCAACACCGGCCGGTTGGTTCCGATGTATATGTTGGCAAAAGAAAACGAAACACCGGAGCGGTTTTTCAAGGAAATTATCTTCACCCAGTCCCATGACAAGTCGATCAAAGCGGTGGCGCAGGGTATCGTGGATGGAGCGGCCGTGGACAGCCTGATATGGGAATATCTCAATACAACCAAACCTGAATCCACCTCAAGGACCCGTATCTTGCAAAAGTCTCCGCCTTACGCCATACCACCGGTCGTCGTGCCCCGGGAACTGGATCCAGGCCTCAAGGCAAGAATGAAACAGGCATTCCTGAACGCGCATCTGGATCCCAATGGCAAGGAGATTCTCCAGAAGATGAAAATCGACAAATTCGTCGAGATCGATGACCGGGCGTATGATTCTGTCAGGGAAATGCAGGACTGGCTAGAGTTGAAAGATGCGGAGAAGTAGGCCATGGCCTCCCTGAGTATACGGTTCAAGGTCCTTGCAAGCCTGGTCGTCGTGGCCTCGTTTTTCGGGTTCGGAATGATCCTGTTCGCAAAAACAATCATCTATCACAAGCTGCACGACAAGCTGATGGACAAGGGCGTGGTGCTGACCCGGAGAATCGCTGCCGACTGTGTCAATCCGGTCATCACCGAACGCTATTTTGAGATCGTGATGTATTTTAAAGACCTGATGGCCTCAGAGAATGACATCGTCTATGCCTATGTTGTAAACGAAGACGGCAACGATATCGCCCGTACCTTTGCACACCCGGTACCCCAGGCGCTGAAACTCGCGCATCAAGCGGACCTGAAGCAGTCTTTCTCTTCAAAGCGGCTGAATACCGATAAAGGATCGGTTCAGGATATCGCCGTTCCTCTGCTGCAGGGGAAGATCGGCGTGCTGCATATAGGGTTCTCTGAGGGGGCGATCGAAAAAGATGTGAACGACATCGTGATGTCCGTTGTTCTGTTCTCCGTCGGAGTGCTGCTGCTCGGTATCACCGCTTCGCTGGTATTCTCCCGAGCCATTACCAGGCCTTTGCTGATGCTGGCCAACGCGGCAGAAGCTTTCGGCCGGGGAGAGATGCGCACCCGGGTTGTTATCGCCTCGGATGACGAGGTGGGTGAGTTGGCGCGGATTTTCAACTCGATGGTCGATAAGCGCAGACAAGCCGAGGCAGAACGGGAAAAGCTTATTCGCCATCTCCAGGAAGCGCTTGCAGAGGTCAAACTTTTGAGCGGTTTTCTGCCGATATGCATGTCCTGCAAGAAAATCAGGGATGACAAGGGCTACTGGAATCAGATTGAAAGCTACATTAGCACCCACAGCGATGTTAAATTCAGCCATAGCGTATGTCCGGAATGCGCCAAAAAGCTGTACCCCGATATAGTCGATGAGAATGGAAATGTTTAGATGGGGATGTGTAAAAGGCGGCTGATGAATAAGAAGTGGGCGAATTTTGAAGCTCTAAAGCAACAGAGGGTGAAATAAGTGACATGCAAAAGCATGAACGTACCGGGTGCCTACTTTGCGAGCCATTGTTTCTTGAACAACTTGAAGTGCTTTTGAATCGACTGTTGATGGCAAAGAGGGCAGGCAGAACGTCAAAAAAGAACAAATGGGTATGGTGTCCCTTGATTTTTCCTGATTTTAAATGCTTATTGACATCCAAATCTAAAGTCGATATCCATACTCTCGATATTCGATCCATTCTATTATGAAGCATATCTGAACCATCGAAAAGCCAAGAACAAAGCTCTGACAACACGGTTTCAGTCATCTCTCTGTCGATTCGACTGAGTTTTCCCGGCCGGCATTCTGCTGGCTGACAGCGACGAACAATTCAAAAAACGTCAGCCTGCCGTGTTGCGCTGTATCTGAAAAGCGGTTCCCAATAATTTTTTCGGCTTCCACAGACCGGTATTTTCTGATGGGAACATCGGGCGCGTACCCCGGAAACTTATCCTGTGCCATCCTAAAGAAGAAAGGAGTAATTGCCATGGCATTTGACACCTTTGTGAAGATCGACGGGATCGAAGCCGAAAGCTCGGACAGCCAACATTCCGGGTGGATCGAAGCCATCGATTTCAGCATCGGCGCTTCCCAGCACGTCTCGATGACCGCCAGCAGCGCCGGCGGCGCCACCGCCGAACGTGCGGACATCAAGCCTTTTACTTTCACCAAACAGGTCGACAGCAGCTCTCCCAAGCTGTTCCAGGCCTGCGCCGCCGGGACCCATTTCAACAAGATCACCATAGCGCTCTACCGCGCCGGGGGGGACGAAAAAGTCAAATAGCTGCAATATGAACTGACCAACAGCATTATCAGCGATGTGTCCACCATCGGCGGCGGCGACGATTTCCCGACCGAGAGCGTCAGCCTCAGTTTCGGTAAAATCAACATCACCTACGCCAAACAGAGACGCGACGGCGGCGGCCTGGCCGGCAACATCTCCGCCGGCTGGGATCTGCAGAGAAACTGCAAGGTCTAATCATCAGGAGGGATTCAATGAGCAGTATCCTGTTATCACCTCACGAGGTCCGGGAACTCAAGCGCATGTGCAGCGATCCGTTCATGGAACTGGGCATGACCCTGCGGCCAAAGCATCTGGAGTGTTTCAAGCATAAGATCGCCACGCACAGCTTGAAGGTTATTATTCTGTTTGAAAATCGTATGGATGCGCTAAAATGGAATATAATGCACGAGAAACTAATCCGCACAAATGGTCATATGGCCACCATAGGACTTAGCACTTTGGTGTATTTGCTTGGCGGCGGTGCGGTAAGAACCATTGCCACCGGATCCGCCTCCGCCATTTTGAAGGATGAAGTGCAGGCGGGCATCTGGTATCCCAAAATGTTTGAAGGGTGGGTATTGACCCGTAACTATACCTTCAGGTATGAGCAGTTTCCGGGCCAGGATTTCTATATGTCTTGGAACGATGTGATCCAAGATGAAACTGGTGCGGAGATGGAACGGCGCAAACACGGTCAGAGTCATTTCAAGGTGGACAGATTCTTTGGGATACCCGAAAATGTAGTGCGAAATATTATGACACGGTTTCCACTCAAAACCATAAAATTTAAATAACATCTTCAAAAAGCCATGGGCAGACCGAGCAATACAGCGTCTAAAAAGAAACCATTTCTGCGACTTGTGGAGTTTCTTTTTATCATTATTATCATTAGTTATGTTGTTCCAGCAGTCAAGCATTCGCTCTTTCCGGACCAGATGACCCGCTTGGAAAAAATGTTACGTCACTCCAACATGGATGGATATCATCTTGCTGTTGACCGCCAAAGCGAAGCAGAAATTATACTTACTGTTTTTAACGGGGGGCGATCCATTACAACTGAAATCGACAAATATAGGCTCAAAGAGATAGCAACATTTGATGATATGCGTGTCCTTTTTACATACTCTCTCAATAGTGATTCTAATGATGTCCGCTATCTGACCCGCACCAAGATCGAAGCCGATGCCGACCTTAAACAGGTCCGGCGCCTGGAGGTCACGGTCTGCGGCAGGCTCGCGGACCAGCATGCCGGCGTGACCCGCTTTGACGGGTATGAGCCGGTGTATGAATGCGAGGTGCCTGTGAAGGAGGCGGTATGCCTGGCGGCGGAACCCGCCGCGACATCACAGTGAACAAGGGCGCATCGTTTTCCGGGCCTATCGCACATGGTCCGGTTCGCGCCAGATTATCAGCACGCGCAGAAGGATGGAGATGGAGCAGCGCGGCAGCGCATATATCGAGAAAAGATGATCGGCTTGTGACGGTCAAACCTATGCTGCGGCTGGTGAAAAAGAAGTGGGTGAATTTTTTAGCGCTCAATTAACCGAGGATGAAATAAGTGACATGCAAAAGCATGAACGTACCGGGCGCCCGCTTTGCGCGCCGTTGTTTCTTGAACAACTTGAAGTGCTTTTAAATCGACAGTTGAAGCCAAAGAGGGCCGGTAGAAAGTCAAAAAGGAATAAATAGGTATGGATGTCCCCTGATTTTCCCAAGATTTCCACTTCCAACCGTTCCGCCCGGACATCGAGTGCAAACTCTGGAGTTGTGCCCGATTCCCAAAGTGATCCTTCATAACGCTCATTATCGGTATCGTCATTTGGCATGGGAGAATCAATTTACATTTGAAAAAACAGCAGCAGGTGTATAAAAAATTTTTCGCCTAAATCAGCCCGCACAGATTCCAACCTACGTTTCCGTTTTAGGCACATGTACACACATTAAAAGCACGTTCGATTTTGGGCCTCACCCGAGGCACCGCCTTATCTACAGGTTTGTTTTTAGCTAAGCCCATAGGAGGGTCGTAGAAGGCCCGAAAGTTAATGCCTTTGATGGTTTTATAAAGATCGATGGAATAGAAGGTGACAGTATTAAAGTAAATGAAATCACGGAATCACTGCGAAGATCGATTGAAGCTGGCAACTAAAAATATGTAATGTGTTTAACTATTATTTGCCGGAATGGAATTAAATATGGCATTTTTTAATAAAGAGATAATTTCAGAAAAAACCCTGCTTATCAAACCTTCCCCATATTTTCTTTTATTTTCTGCCCAGTATCCTTGGTATAATTATTGGGACTTTGCTCACGAGAAATATAAATCGATAATAAAGTAGGGAAAGGGGCTGCGGGAAAAACGGAAAAAAGGGACATCTATATTTTTGGATCATCTTCAATATAGCCGGAGTAAATGAAAGGGAAATTCGCTTATTTTAAACAGAATGGACACGCGGCAACTCCTACTATACGGTTTTTCTGCGACAAGCAACGTATAACTTTTCGATCAAGCCTATGACGCTATTAGTGGAACAAATTATGGCATCATTTGTGATGAAGGGTGGAAGGATTTGTAGAGGCATTTGTTTGGGTATGGTATCTGTTCCAGTATTTGATATGATCAAATCGGATTGGCAGGGCTAAAAGTAATGTAAATCGGTAACAAAACCGAAAAACCAATCACAATAGGGTGAGATCGGAAAGAATGATAATATGCCAATCGAGCAACGCACCATAAGATTTAACGCGCTGTCAAATCGAGTATCTAAGCTCAATGTCAGGTATGTATATTTTATCCTGATAGCGCTCCAATATACGGCTATTTCATTAACAGCGTCAAATGGCACGATCTATTATCTTTTGCATGGGGTGACAAAATCTTGGATCGGTTATCTGGGAGTAATCAGCGCGATTACCATTGTGGTTTTTGAATTTCCAACAGGCATTATGGCGGATCGCTTTGGTTGTTCCCTATCTGTATCAGTTTCCTTTATTCTAAGAGGTATAGCAGCGCTGCTTACCATATTTTGTTATGGCCCTGTGATGTTTTCGATCATCACATTCATTTCGTCAATCGGTTTTACATGCTTCTCAGGAGCATCTGAGGCATGGGCATTCAGCAAGGATGCATCGATAAAAAAGAATATCGCGAAATTTTTCGCCGATACTTTTATCATTAATGGTATTGCACGAATTGTCGGCGGATCTTTGGGAGGAGGTTTGGCATCCCTCAGTGGCGATATCCCCTTCATTGTTTCAGGTACAACGTTATTGGTTACTGCAATATTATTCATTACCTATGATTATTTTCTGCCGAAAGAAGATTCGCACGCTAAGAATATAAAACAACAATCATCGATAAGATATTTGTACAGTGATATATTGAATACCCTGAAAATAATCGTAGCTGACAAAACGCTCTGGCGTATAACCGTCAGCGGGGCGTTTTTTATTGTTTTTTCGGTAATTCCCTTTATATTTTGGCAGCCGTTCTTTTATGAATCAACAGACTCTATGAGTGCCTTAGGAGGGATTTGGGCGGTTTTTATCAGCATGAATATTCTTGGTAGCCTGGCTTCAAAATCGGGTTGGATAAAAAATAAAGACCCATTAGATGTGTTCAGAATGTCCATTTTTCTTTCTGGAATGGCACTCTTGATATCGGCTCTTGCAAAAAGCTGCCTTGTTATTTCATTGATATCCTTCTTTCTATACCATTTTTTTATTGGAGTTATAGGACCTATAAGAGGTAATTTGATAAACCAGAGAATTGGCAATGAGAGAAGGGCATCAATATTGTCGTTCATATCATTTTCTGAAAGCTTCGGGAGCATATTGTCTTACTCCATCTTTGGGTATCTATGCAATTTCTACGAACTTAATTTGGTTCTTGCCTTATCCGTCATTCCGCTGCTGTTTTCACTCCTTGTGGCGATAAAAATTCCAAAGGAGCAAGATGAATACCCCGCCTAGGCGGCAACCGACATCGGTGATGTCGGACATTTCGGAAGGGAGTGGATAATAGAGACATCCTTTGCATTTCCGAATTTCCAATCGGCAATTGTTGTACCATCCAAAGATGTTTGACAAGAAGAACCATCTAATACGGGCCGGGCGCTTTGCATCGCCAAAGCAGGTGGCCATCAAAATTCAGGCCGAATTCAAATTGTCGTTACTCTGCCGTTGGTCTTTTTCAGCACCCGGCGGATGTGGGCGGCGGTCACCTGGTCCAGATTGTAGGATCCGCCGGCGGG
The DNA here is from genome assembly GCA_037387725.1 of Desulfobacteraceae bacterium. GTDB lineage: Bacteria > Desulfobacterota > Desulfobacteria > Desulfobacterales > Desulfosarcinaceae > JARRKU01. The sequence goes on along the minus strand of JARRKU010000085.1, from coordinate 48,508 downwards.
CATGACCGGTGCGGCCGTCTTTTTTGCTTGCTGTCGCGGGCCCAGGTCCGGAAAGGATAGCGGTCCTTTGCGGTTTAAAATGATGGCGCGTTCAACGGCGTTTTCGAGTTCTCGCACATTGCCCGGCCAGTGGTGGGCGAGCAGCTGATCATAGGCCTCCGGCGCCAGTGACGGGATGGCCGCAAGTTTCAGTTCCTTGGCCTTTTTATGGGTGAAATGCTGGACTAGACTGGGAATGTCGCCGCGCCTTTCCGCAAGGGTCGGGATGGCAATGGGAAAGACCTGCAGCCGGAAGTAGAGATCTTCCCGGAATATTCCCTCCCGGAGCATGCTCTCCAGATCACGATGGGTCGCGGCGATCACCCTGATGTCTACGTCGATGGGTTCGGTGCCCCCGACCCGTTCAATCTCTTTTTCCTGCAGCACCCGCAAGAGCCTTACCTGGGCCTCGAGGGGCAGTTCGCCGATTTCATCGAGGAAGATGGTGCCCCCGGAGGCCCGCTCGAAACGCCCGCGTTTCTGAGTGACGGCGCCGGTGAAGGCGCCCTTTTCATGACCGAACAGTTCACTATCCATCAGGGTTTCCGGAATAGCGCCGCAGTTTACCGTGATGAAAGGACCGTCCCGCCGGGTCGAGGCCTTGTGAATGGCGCCGGCAATGATCTCCTTGCCGACCCCTGTTTCGCCCAGCAGTAAAACCGGACTGGAAAGCGAGGCCACGCTGCGCACCTTTTCCATCACTTGCTTGAGTCCGAAATCGGCGCCGATAATTTCATAGCCGCTGATGCGCTGCAGTTCTTCGTGCAAATACCGGTTGTCATCCGCCAGAAGCTCCTTCAGCTCCAGGAGTTCCCGATAGCGCCGGCTGTTGGACATGGCGATGAAAAAGGGCTGTTTCAATTGTTTCATCAGGCGAAGGTGTTCTTCATTGAACTTGTCCCATCCGCTTGCCCACAGGACCACAGACCCTACCCAGACCTTTTCGATGATAAGCCTTACGATCAGTGCTGAAGATCGGCCCTTGCCCATTGCCTGGAGAATCGGTACGGCAATGGGATGATCCTCCGCCCGGTTGAGAATAAATGCTTCTGTTTGATCTGTGTCTCCCAACCAAACCCTTTCCTCGGGGGAATAGGCGACCTCGAGGTCCACCAGGCGGCCTCCGGCGCCATCGGCGTGCGCATTGAGGGTGACGGTTCTCTTGTCCGGATTAAAATAGGCCAGCGCAGCCTCCTCTGCCGGGATATACTTCTGCAAAAACTGCAGGCTGCGAAACAGGGCCTTTTCAATCCGAAGGCTGCCGCAGATTTTCGTGGTCGCCTCCCAGAAGAAATCCCGGTCGTGCAGTCTCAGTTCGCTACGATGTTTCAGGGTGTTGGACATGGCAATGGCAAATGGTTCGCTGAGCAAGGAGAGGCGGTCGGCATGTTTCCGGGAAAAACGCGCTTTCCCTTCAGATCCCAGGACCAGCGCGCCCACGGGCCCGCCTCCGGACGTCAAGGTCAAGACGATGAGCGATGTCGCCGCAACCTTATGAAACAGCAGCATCTCCCGGGACACCCTGTCCCCCATCGGGTCTTCGATGAGATAGACCCGCTGTAACGCTTTTCGGTACTCCTGCTTGATCTGCTCCTGCGCCTCGGCAGAAAGCGGTGTCGGCTTGTCGACACCCCTGCCGCCGTTTTCATCGGCCATGGCAATGATGCGTATGGTGTCCAGATCGTTGTCGTAGTGTTCAAGGGTCATCCAGGTGACCGGCATTTCCTGATGCAGGAACTGCAAGGTTGAAAAAAGCGACTCTTCGATCTTCAGACTGGAGCAGATCCGCAGCGTGGCTTCCCGGAAAAAATCATTGTCGTTCATGGTCATGCTCAATCCTCCATACCAGGCAAGCTGTCATATTTGTCAGTTTAATGCGTTGCTGTCAAATATGACAGTTACTTCTATCATATATGATAGATGATGGGCTGGTCAAACCCTTTTTATCCCTTCAGAATAAGAATAACAACCTGAAATAAAATGAAAAATAAAATAATCACGTTCTGGCACCCAAGTTGCTGTATGCAGGGGACAGTAAAGCGAACAACGATGAACTGAACCCCGCAGCTGCACCAATGGGGTGAACTGGAGATCGCCCATGAAATGGATGGAACTTATCAAGATTCAGACCGCATCATCAGACCTTGATGCAAAGTTGCTGACGCTTGTCGAGCAGTGCAAAGAGTGCCAGGGGCTGCAGGAGATCAAAGTATTTCACCATGCCTCGGTGGACGATTGTTCGCTCTGCTTGAGCTGGAATACTGAATCAGCGGAACCCCGGGGCAGCAGCGTCGGGTTTATGCTTTGCAACACCTTGAAGCAATACGGACTGGTCGACCACGCGGTATGGATTGAAAAAGAAAAAAATGAGGGGAAGGCATCATGAGGAGAGATCGAAAAGCACCACGATTGCTGAAAGAGAAACTGTTCAGCGCCATTCCGGCCAAACTGCCGCTCCTGTTTCTCGTTGGCCTGGTCGCAGCCATTGTTGTGCTGTCCGGAACCATCAAGGCGGAAAAGGTGCGCATGACGGAAGAAAAGCGGCAGGCGATCGCCACGGAGCGACCACCGGTCAATGTGGTGCTGCTGGAGGTGACACCCAGCACCATGCACGATCGCATCAACCTGCCGGGTGTCATCGAACCGTGGGAAAAACTGACCCTTTTGTCCAAAGTGCACGGCACCGTGATCGAGACCCTGGTTGAAGAGGGCGACAAGGTCACCAAGGGGCAGGTGATTGCCCGCCTCGATCCGGCCGACTTCCGCATCGCCGTGGACGCTGCCCGGGCCGTCCATACACTTGCGGTGGCCGACCAGAAGCGATTCGCCACCCTGTTTGAGCAAGACATTATACCGCGGGCCAAGATTGAGAAGATCGACGCCCAAGTCAAGACCAGCAAAGCAGCCCTGGAAAACGCGGAACTCCTGCTTTCCCGGTGCACGATCAAGGCCCCCATTTCCGGCGTCATTCGGCGGCTGGATGCCGTCGAGGGCCTGCTGCTCAATGTCTCCGACCCGGTGGCTGAAATCCTGCAGATCGATCGGGTCAAGGCGGTGGTCGGCATTCCGGAGTCCGACGTGGCACTGGTCCGCCACATCGAAGACGTCACGGTGACGGTGCAGGCCCTGGATGACAAGGAAATTATCGGCCGCACTCACTATCTGGCCAGTTCTCCGGAAAACGGGGCCAGACTCTACCGGCTGGAACTGGCCATCGACAATAAGGATCATCAAATCCTGCCGGGCATGTTTTTCAGGGCGCAGATCGTGAAAAAAGTCTATCCGGACACCGTGGCCGTGCCCATTTATTCGGTGATCAAGCGCCAGGACAAACAATTCGTTTATGTGGAGAAAGACGGTGTCGCCCGTCAAATACCGGTGGAACTGGGCATCATTGAAGATTGGCGGGTTCAGGTGACGCGCGGCCTCTCCCCGGGCAGCCGGGTTGTGGTGGAGGGCCACCGGGATATCGAACAGGGCCATAAACTCAATATCGTGCGGGTGATCCATGACCCCCGGGAGGTCTTATCATGATCGTCTCTGATACGGCGGTCAAAAAATCCGTCACCGTCGTGGTGCTGGCGGTGATTGTCGTGGTTTTCGGGATTTACAGCTATATGGTGCTGCCCCGGGAAAACGAGCCGGATATCACCGTGCCTTTCGTCTTTGTCTCGACCAGCTATCGGGGCGTGTCGCCCAAGGACATCGAGACCGGGATCACCATTGAAATCGAGAAAAAACTCAAAGGGCTGGAGGGTGTCAAAAAAATTCAGTCGGTCAGCTCCGAGGGGCTTTCTTCCATCAATATCGAATTTGTCACCGGCACCGACATCGACAAGGCCCTGCAGGACGTCAAGGACAAGGTGGACGAGGCCAAAAGCGAACTGCCGGCCGACCTGGAAAATGATCCGGCCGTTTATGAAGTGAATCTTTCGGAAATGCCCATTGCGGTTTATTCGCTCTCCGGCACCTGCGGACTCCCCCGCCTGAAGGATATTGCCGAGGATCTCAAGGATGATATCGAGGGCATTGCCGGGGTCCTGGAGGTGGAAGTCACCGGAGGCCTCGAGCGCGAGATCCGCGTTGAGGCGATCCCGGACAAGCTGGCCTATTTTGGTCTTTCCATTGCTTCCTTTCAGAACATTCTGACCAGTGAAAACCGCAACACTTCGGGGGGCGCCATCCGCATGGGAGACGGCCGCTTTCAGCTGCGGGTGCCGGGTGAATTCAAGAGCCCGGATGAAATCTACGGCCTGGTCATGGGCACCCACAACGGCCAGCCGGTCTACTTGAAAGACGTGGCCATGGTGATTGACGGTTTCAAGGAAGAAACGAGCCGTTCGCGACTGGACGGACGGTCCGCGGTCAGCGTGGCGGTTAAAAAGCGTTCCGGCGAAAACATCATCGCCATCAGCGAGCAGGTGGACGAACTGATCAGGAAACGGCAGCCGACCTGGCCCGACCATACGGAAATCGTCAAGGTGGTCGACACATCCAGTGACATCAAGGAGATGGTGGCTGACCTGGAAAACAACATCCTCACCGGTCTGCTGTTGGTGGTGGTGGTGATCTTTTTTGCCATGGGGCTGCGCAATGCCATACTGGTCAGCCTGGCCATCCCTCTATCCATGCTGCTGTCCTTCACGGTGCTTTATCTGCTGGGCATCACGCTGAATATCGTGGTCCTGTTCAGCCTCACCCTGGGCCTGGGCATGCTGGTGGACAATGCCATTGTGATTGTCGAAAACATCTATCGCTACATGGAACAGGGTGTCTCGCGCGTGGATGCCGCCATGCGCGCCACGTCCGAGGTGGCGTACCCGGTGATCGGCTCGACGCTCACCACCCTGGCCGCTTTCTCCCCCATGCTCTTCTGGCCCGGTACCATGGGTGAGTTCATGAGCTACCTTCCGCTCACCTTGATCGTCACCCTGACCTCGAGCCTTTTTGTGGCCATGGTCATAAACCCGGCCCTGGCCTCCATGTTCATGAAGGTCAAGGGGCAGGCCGGGGACCCAACGGACGTATCGGCGGAAGAGATCGCAGCCGGCGGTGAAAAGCCCATTGAGATCAAGGGCCGGCTGCTGCGGGGCTATGCCAGGGCGCTCGAATTTTCCCTGGCCAGACCGATCACCCTCCTGATGATCTCTTTTGCCGTCTTGGTCCTGCTGTTTCAGGGGTGGATGCTGGCGGTGGGCCTTGAAAAGCCGGTGGAGTTCTTTCCGGACCTGCAACCCAAATCCGTGTACGTGAATGTGGAGACGCCGGAAGGGGCGGATCTTGATTATGTCGATCGGATCATCAAACGCGTCGAAATGGCCATAACCGGGGCCGTGTCTTCGGCAGCGGATATCACGAATGTTTCGGACGAGGCTTACCGTGAGGCCTACCAGCCCAAGGAACATGTCAAAGCTGACGGCGACCGCCATCAGGGCCCGAGCGATCTTGGCAATATTCGGAATATCTACACCAAGGCGGTAACCACAGCCGGCGGTGCTTCCTTTAGCCCCAACACGCCGAACAATATCGGTATCCGCTTCTTGGATCTGGATGAACGCAAGCGTTCATCCCACGACACCGTTGACGAGATCAGGGAGCGGGTGGCCGGTATCCCCGGCGCCAAATTCACCATTGCCGCAGCCCAGGAAGGTCCGGCTTCCGGTCCGCCGATTAATATTGAGATCAGCGGTGACGACCTGACGGTTTTGGGCGGTCTGGCAAAACAGGTCCGTGAGGTGATCGGCAAGATTCCGCATGTAAAAGACGTACGCGATGACTACTCGGAGGGCACGCCCTCCATCCAGGTGGTCATCGACCGTCAGAAGGCGGCCATGTTCGGATTGACCACCGACGCGATCGGTTTTGCCCTGAAAACCGCCTATAACGGGCTAGATGTTTCCACCTACCGCGAAAGCAATGAAGAATACGATATCACGGTGCAGCTGCCGGAAGCGGACCGGCACCTCACCGATGTCCTGCGGGAATTGATCATCCCGGTGCCGTCCGGTGAAATGGTGCCGCTCTCCACCCTGGCATCCATCGAATACACCGGCACCATCGGCGATATCGTCAGAATCGATAACAAGCGGGTGGTGACGGTCAAAGCCAATGTCGATGAGACCAAGATCCCAGGTCCTGTGGCGCGGGCCCAGGCGGAGGAGGTATTGAAGAAGTTTCCGCTGCCCCCCGGATATGACCTCGCCTTTACCGGCCAAACCCAAGACCAGCAGGAATCGGAGGAATTTCTGGCCAAGGCCTTTGTCATCGCCCTGTTTCTCATCTTTTTCATCCTGGTCAGCCAGTTCAACTCCATCACCATGCCGCTGGTCATCATGACGTCGGTCATCCTCTCCCTGGGGGGCGCCTTCCTGGGCCTGGCGCTGTTCGAACTGCCCTTCGGTATCATCATGACCAGCGTGGGTGTCATTTCGCTGGCCGGGGTTGTGGTCAACAATGCCATTGTGCTGGTGGATTATATCAACAAACTGAGGGAGCGCGGCTTGGCGGCCAAGGCAGCGGTGATCGCCGCCGGGGCCACCCGTCTGCGTCCGGTTCTGCTCACTGCCATTACGACCATCCTGGGCCTGCTCCCCATGGTCACCGGTGTCTCTTTTGACTTCCACCGCATCGCCATCTCCTGGGTGAGTGAATCCAGCCAGTGGTGGCAGTCCATGGCCGTGGTGGTGGTTTTCGGCCTGATGGTGGCTACCTTTTTGACCCTGCTGGTGGTACCGACCCTGTATCTGTTTCTTGATGACCTGTCGGTCATGAGAAAAAGCGCACTCTCTCGTGTCCAGCAGTTTGTTTACAACAGGGGGCGTATTCTCAAAATTGCTTCTTCTTTCAGAAAAACTTAATTTGGATGAGGCGATAGCGTAACAGTCTTTGAGTTGTTGGAACGCTTGGCGTCATTGATTCTTGGGAAGCAATCCAGAATCACTTCAATAGTGTAGCTGTATCCGGAGGTCAGCTTGATGCCCTGGGGGCCGGTATCCGGCCAGGTAAACGTCACATATTTGCCTGTCTTGCCTTTTTTCAATACGCCTTTGGGGTCCATATCTTTCAGCAGTATTTGTCTATGCGGGCTGCTGCCGATTATCGTCGCTTTTACCCAGGCCCGGTTGAAACTGTAATCGGGAATCCTGAAACCGTCATTGGACATCTTGAGTTTGATGCGGCCACCGGGTGTCACCTTGATATTGTGAAGCACGAGATCTGCGGGCTTGGGTTTGGGTTTCATCGTGAAATAATGGTGGTAATGATTGTTCTGCGTATTTGATTCTTCCCCTGGCTGCAGCGATTCCGTATTGATCGAACCTTCGATCTTGTTGCGTCCCGGGTGATGAAGGTTGATGTATTTTGAAATTTGATGCTTTTTACCCGGACCCAGAATAGGGATATTATTGGTGTAGGCCGGTATGGCCGCCATGAGTTGGTTCCCTTGTATAGGGTTCCCGTTTTTATCGACACTGAAAACCGACATGGTCAGAGAACATGGCGCGGAAGTGGCAGCCGTCCCGCGGTTTTTGACGGTTACTTTGATTGTGATCGTGCCGCCGCCGATATGGGGTGTTTTCGGGTTGACGGTGAGTGCGATAACCTTCAAATCAGGATTCCCGCCACCTGTTACAAACTTCTTCATGTTTACTCTGGCAGGCGCGTGGCCCGGATTTTTTGCGCTTTGGGCGCTAAACGCCTGCCCGGCAACTGTTAAAACCAATGCAATGACGGCCACTTGGAAAATTCGAAAAGCCGGCTCGAGTGTCTTTTTCATGTGATCCCCCTGTGCAGGTTGAATAGGTGCGCTCTATTTTCAAGTATCAAAAGCAGCCCAAAAGGTTCATTGTTCTTTCTTACCACAAATAAACACATACCGACACCAATGAGGCTCCCCCCTGGGATTTCACCGCGAAGCGCAGCCGTCTTCATTTTTTTAAATTATTCAATGGCAAGTAAAAGATGAATGAACCTTTTTCCCGTTGCGGTTGACCCATAGCTATGGAATGATATTGTCTACTATTCTCTTTGCAAGGAGTGATAGCCATGAAACGCATACGATAGCTGTTCTGCTCCAGTTTAGTCGCATTCTCTATGACCCTATGTGCTTCGCATTTGCAGGCCGCACCAAAAGTCAAACTGAAGACCAAATCATCGCTTGAATCGGGTGTTCAAGCATCTTCCAAGACACCCGACCTGGTCGTCGACAAAGCCCGTTGGTCAACGCCCCCCAAAGAAGGGCACCATGACGGTCCAGCGTCGCACGGATCTGTATATGACGGACATAATAGCGGATAACAGCTCTGAACCCGGCAATCATTTCAAACGCGACCGAATCTCTGTCCCCGCGGGCAGCCGGGTCTATTTTGAATTCCTGGCCCGTGGTTGTGACGGATTTCTCGGCAACCGATTAAGCACGCCTGGGAAGGTGGTCATCAAAGCCACTGGATTTTCCGACTACATTGTACCGAAACAATTCATCAAGCTAAACCACGACGCCGTGGATACCAGATTTGTCTTCGAATGTGTCCGCACCTGGAACACGCCTGGGGAGAAAAGGCTAACCGTTCACCTTGACGCGGATAACCAGATCGAGGAATCCAGAGAGTTCAACAATACCGGCTTGTTTATTGTGAACGTCTACTAAAAAATGAACGGGTAACACCCCACATGATGGTCATGTCCCCATTCACCGGGTTGCTGGTGGCGGTTGTTTCGCTGTCAATGCGCCGCGGCCATCTTGATCGCTTTACTGAGCCTATAAGTGGTATCAAAACCTCCAATCGGGTTCAAGGTCAAGGCGGGACGAGGAGTTCAACCGGAGGAATACATTGAGTATTTTGAGGATTGAACGCCTCGTCCCAACACCGAGATTGGGCCCGAGGGGAGGTTTTGATACCACTTCTACGCAAACAACCGCCGATGATGCCGGTGAAGATGGGCTCCGATGCGATGCGCTCGCATTAGCTCCTCCGGGGTCATAGGGCCCAGCTCAAGGGCCTTCAATGCTTCCCTCATCTGCGCCATATCCTTTGGACCGGACATGCAGACATCCACGCTTGGGTTGGAAAGCACAAATCGGTAGCAATCCGAGCCGCTCATGGAAGTCTCCCCCGGTGGCATCCGGTTCCGTTTCAGCAAGTCCCCCCAGCGGGTTGCCGTATAGGTGACGATTCCCGGGCGATTGGTATCAGGCAAATGGTTGAAGACCTCCGTTTCGGCACCCCGGTGGACTGCGTTGTAGCGCACATGAAACAGGTCAAAACGCCGGTCGCTGGACAGGTCTGCAAACAGGGGGCGGTGGTGGCCGGATAAGGCCAGGAAGCGAAGCATGCCCCGTTCTTTCATCTCCAAAGCCCGCTCCAGAATACGCGATGAAGGCGGCCGGTTGTGCCAGCCGAGAAGGAGGATATCCGCAGTGTCAATCTTCAGTGTTTTAAGGGCGTGCAGATAGAAGCGTTCCATAAGCAATGCCGACCGGGCGTAGCTTTGAATCACAATCACCAGTTGGTCACGCTGTCCTTTTGCGATGATGTTTCGAATGGCCTGGGCCATGGCGGCCTTGCGCATTGAACCCCAGTAGAAGTAATTTACACCGCGGTCGAAAGCCTCCTCAAATGCCTGGGCAGGCGCCCCATAGCTGCAGGCCACCCCCAGTCGACCCACCTTCAGGCCGGTGCGTCCTAAAATTCGGAAATTGTCTTCATTCATTGTACACACTCCAACTCAACTGCCAAGCAGTTGGCAATTTATAAAACGTCTACAGCGCGGTATCAGACGTTCGCTTCTGCGCCATTCCCTCCGCGGGAACCATCACCTCGTTATTGTATATCACTTCACCAGGTGTTTCGATACTCGTTCCTCGAATCACGATACGAATGGGGCCACCTTGAATGCCGAATACGGGTCAATTCAACGTTTGACCTTTGATGCAGCTATTCCACAAAAGTCATTCGCAGACTTGAATCCATTTCAACGATTGGGTGTCTTTTATGATATCGCAGGTGCAAAAAATTTAATGCAGTTGGCCGCAATAATTAACTTGCACATTCGGTTCGTGAGGACCAATGGATTTGGCGGGCCAATACGCGTAAAAGCGCTCCAATAGGTGATTTGAGGGCCATGGCGCCTATCTCGCGCGTTCGCATTTAAATGGCATGTAAATTGCTGTTCATTTATCGAACGTTATCGAGTCAGATAGCCTTGGTTGCCAGGGCTATACTAAAAGGAGGTGGCATGAAGAAATTTGGTATGATGATCGGTGTTCTGGCCATATTCTTCTCGGCCAACTGCGCGATCGCAGAAAGGCCGGTTCGATTCGCTGTACTTGCCAAAAGAGGAGTGGAAAAAGCGATGGAGCAGTGGTCGGCAACTGGTGACTATCTATCTAAAAAGCTCAATAGAGATGTCAGAATCGTCCCCCTTAAGTTCGTGGAGATCGAACAGGCCTTGAAGGGTCAGACCATCGATTTTTTGCTGGCCAATCCGGCTTTCTACTTTGAAAGCCATTACCACCATGGTCAACAAGAAAGGTTTTGTGGCCCTGAATAAATTCAGTGGTGTTATTTTTGTCAGGAACGATAGCAAAATATTGGATATAAGAGACGTTCGCGGCAAACGCTATATGTGCGTAAAATTTTCTTCCTTCGGAGGTGCCCACATGGCGCTAAGGTTGCTCTTGGAAAATGGCATCGATCCGAAAAAAGACTGCGCGTCCTATACCGAAGGCGGAACCCATGATAATGTCGCTATGGCCGTTTTGAACCGCAAAGTCGATGTCGGTACTGTGAGGTCCGACACCCTCGAACGGATGGCCGCCGAGGGGACGATTCAAATGGATTCTTTCCGAATCATCAATAAAATAGACGACAGGTTTCCATTCGTTCATAGCACAAAGCTATATCCTGAGTGGCCTGTCGCAGCGTGTCAGACCACTGATGCCAAGCTCGCCAAAGATGTCGCCAAAGCCATGATATTGCTCAAATCGACGCATAAAGCAATGAAGGATGCGAAGGTCTACAGCTGGACCTATCCAGCCAATTATAGCGAAGTGACCGCCTGTTTGCGCCGAATTGGTGCGATTTAGCAACATATCAGTACAGTAAAGCCCACCCCCGAAAGGGGGCGGGCTTTACTATTGATGAAGGGTCAAGTCTACGTTTGACCTTTGATACCACTTTCCCACAAAAGTCAGACGTAGACTTGACCCAGAGAAGATGACCCTTTAAAGATCCTCAAAACGTATCAGCATATCATCCTCATTAAAAGAGATCACCTTCAACGGTCCCCGGCACCTGGGGTACTGCAGTAGTTCAACTTGATATATTTCCAGTATCAAACGCATCCAATTTCTGGTAATATTTATAAATAACACCGTCGATTCGACTAACGCCGGCAGCTGATCATCAGTGCCAGACTTATCGGGCAGGAATGGTCAAAGCGGTATTATCTTCACTTGGGAGAATGTCGTTCGGTCCATTAAAGATGGAGGGGGCATGAAAATTGTGGAGGTCGGGCCCAGAGACGGACTCCAGAATGAAACGGCACCTGTCCCAACCGACGCCAAGGTGGCGTTTATCGATACATTGTCTGCATCCGGTGTGGATGAAATCGAGGTAAGCGCTTTTGTTTCGGCGCGTTGGGTCCCCCAGCTCAAAGATGCCTGCGAAGTGTTCGACCGAATCGAACGCAGGCCGGGTGTGGTCTATTCGGCGCTTGTGCCCAATGAACAGGGGCTCGAACGCGCTTTGACGGCCCAAGCGGACAAGGTGGCCATTTTCACCTCCGCAAGCGAAACCTTCAACCGAAAAAACATCAACACCTCCATCAAAGGCTCGATTAAGCGATTTCGCCCGGTCATTGAAAAGGCGCAGAGGGAAAACCTGCCGGTTCGGGGTTATATCTCAACCGCATTCTGGTGCGCTTTCGAGGGCCGTATCCGCCCCGAAGCCGTCATCGAGGTCGTTCGGATGCTGGATGATATCGGCATCGGGGAGATATCCATATCCGACACCATTGGAAAGGCGTCCCCTGATGAAGTCAAAGCGCTCCTCGATCTTCTTCTGCCCATCTGTCCGTCGCATCGGATCGCGGTTCACTTTCACGACACCTATGGCCGAGGCGTGGAGAATGTGCTGGCTTCGCTGTCCCGCGATATTCGTATCTTCGATTCAAGTGCGGGCGGATTGGGCGGCTGTCCCTATGCACCGGGGGCCACCGGCAATGTGGCCACGGAAAAAGTTGTGACGGCGCTGGAAAAGGCAGGATACCCCACTGGCGTTGATGTGAGGAAGATTTGGCAGGCCCGGCAACTTCTCAATCCATATCTGAAAGACGCCCGCCGCGCCTATCCAGAAGATGGATCACCGGCTTGTGCCGCATGCGAATATGCCGCGGGCAGGGTGTGCTGCCGCCGGGACCAATCGGCATCGCAGGCCACCTAGCATAAAGGTCGAAGCCGCCGTTACCGGCGCTTGCCGTGCTCAGGGGTTCATCAGGATGGTCCCATGCTGCTCGGGACTCCCGGGACGGCGATGGAATGCCGAGCCCGCACAGTTTAGAAAGCAAATCCAATTTTGACACCGAAGATATCGCCTTCCGACTCCGGCTGCAGGATAGCACCATAAGTATCGTCAAGATCAGATTCGTCAAACCGCATGCCCTCATAGTAGAAGGAAAGCATGAAATGACCCGTCTTGAATCCTGCATCGGCAAAATAGGAAAGCTCACTTTTCGGCTCGAGGGTGACATCCTCAATCCCGAATCTGCTTAGCTTCGCTTCGTTCCTGTTGTGAATGGGGTATTTTATGCCAGCCTGGGCAAATAGTTTGAAGCGCTCCGAAACCTGGCTTTCGGTATGAAGGCCAAGCCGGGTATAAATGCTGCTCCATTCCTCTTCATATCCATAGACATATCCATAGGCGGTGTTCGCGTCATGCAAACTCCGTTTCCACCACCTGAACCCAAGACCGACAAAAGGTTCCAATGAAAATTTTTCCCGTGAGACAATCTTTCCCCCAAAGTTCATTTCAAGAAGATACCCGAAATAGCCGGACTCCGTCGTTGCCGGCGTACCCGACTGCGTCTCTCCGTCGTAGTCGACAGTTCCTGTGAACAGCTCTATTTTTTCCGACAGAACAAACCACCTGCCGATATTCGATCGATTTGAAAACCCCAGGCCAAAGATCGGTCCGGTCTCCTCCAGCAATTCTTCTCCGTTATCGAATTCCTTCCAGGTGTAGCTTTCCACTTTGAGGTAGAGATCGGTTTCGTTGATAGCAGCAATGGATCGCGAACAGAAAAGACTCTCCATGCCAAGGACCGCAAACAGCACTAAAACTAAATACAATTGGATTTTTTTCTTCACCTTCATATCAACTCCCATTCTGAAAATATTCATGATAACCCGATAAATTTCTGCTCCACAATAATTGAAAGGCAGCCCCCCGCGCGCATGCTTTTGCACGGGGCAGCTGAGAAGACGAAAACGTCCGGTAACAATCCTTCTGAACAAAGCCGCAGGCGCTATTCAATTGATCTTGGGCCGTCCATAACCACCGGGCTGGTACGCTCGATGGCGCTGTCGCACGCAACGGGGCTTAGATCTGGATAAACCTGAGGTCTGTCTTTAATTTTAGAAGGGTTTCACAAATCAGAAAGCTCTGATATCCGATTTTCAATAGAATTGCAAGCTTGTATCGACGATTTCCATATCCGACACCATTGGAAAGGTGTCCTCTGATGAGGTCAAAGCGCTCCTTGATATTCTTCTGCCCATCTGTCCGTCGGAACGGATCGCTGTTCACTTTCACAAACCCATGGCCGAGGCGTGGAGAATGTGCAGGCTTCGCTGTCCCGCAAAAATCGTATCTTCGATTCAAGCGCGGGTGGACTGGGCGGCTGTTCCTATTCCTCGGGGGCGACCGTCAGTATGGGCTGTGCAATCTGCGGAACTATTGACAGGCCAAGACCAGGCCGATATGTTTCAATGCGTTTAAATCATCCCTTCTTTTCCTTGGGCGGTTTTGGTAAACTTACCGTATCGATAACCATCACCCGGAGTCGTTTGGGGCCAATGCGTTTATCCGATGAACATTTCAAATGCCAATGCATTTATGAAACCCAATACGGGGTTCAGGAAGGACTGACCCATTTCAGCCAGCAGCCCAGCCGGGTGGCGATGGTCTACGCCGAAGTCCCAAGTGAGCCATTGCGTGTCTATGACCCGCTGGATCTGCTCCTGGGGCACGAGCCAAAGTTTAAAGAGCTGTTTGTCGACAATGTGGATTGGCGGAGCGTCCCCGGAGGTTTCCCCAGTCTGTCCGACGGCCGCGAGATGAGGGAAGAAGCCAATTTGGAACTGACCGGACTGATCTCATGGGGCGGCCGGTCAAGATCGATTTTTTACCAGATGTGGTTTGCCGAGCATCATCCCGACATGTGCCATGTAGGGCCCACCGAACGCTGGCTCGAACATGCCGCCTACCGCCTCTCCCACGCCTTTTCCAATCCACAGCAGGCGTATACCGGCATTTCAGGACAATTTCTGCGCGAATATGCCACCCATGCTGTGCGGGACTACATCGTGGATCAGATCAATCTGAATTTGGGAATGGATACGGACCTGAGGGTCTATCCCATTCTCTACGCTGTCCTCGACATATCCCGTACCCAGGAGGAGGGCAGCTGGCCGCGTGGAGAACTGCTGTTTGTGGACCCGAGTAAAGTCGGCACGGTCCCTTTCCAGGCCCGATTCCCGGCCCATGAACGACCGCTGTTGGCGAACCACAAGCACATGTGTAAATTGCTGCTGGCTTCCGAGGGCTCCAACCGCGCACTCGTGTCCGATGGCAAGGTCATACTGGGGATCGCCGCCAGGCCATTGAGCTCTTTTTACTTTGGCGCTGAGTTTCGCGGCGGACACGGCTTCATGCGCTTAAAGGAAGACCTGCTGTGCAGCTTTTACGACGGGTCCTTTCATTCCTCGACCATGCGGGCCAATCTGGTTCAACTGGAAGAAGCGTTGCTGGAGGCGGAGCTTGATCCGCAAATGGGAACTCGCCTGTTTCGGGGGGTATCGGACATCGTGCATCAGGCTCAGCAAAAAAAGCACGGCTGTTCGCTGGTGTTGGATCTGCATGGGCAACCGATGGAGATAGCCGGTCAGGATCTGGAACGTCCCCTTGATCTCAAAGACCCGTTGATGATGGAACTGGCCCAATCTTTGGCCATGGTAGACGGTGCATTGCATATCGGCGCCGATCTTGAGCTTTATCGCTTCGGCTGTCTGCTGGATGGTCGATCCGTCGGAACCGAAGACCGGGCCCGTGGTGCCCGCTTCAACTCCGCCATTCGTTTCACTGCCGAGCGTCCCGGTGTCATCGTAGTGGTGGTCTCCTCTGATCGAAAAGTCTACGTGATACAAGAGGGGGTGGAAATCAACGCCCAGTGTCGATGGTCACCGTTATCCGGTTGCCCGGTGATGCCGCCCACCATCGAAGCGTGGTTGACCCGGCATGAATAAGTCAGGTTGGATAAATTGTCCAAGAGCGCCAAACCCAATGCCTTGCATGGGCGTTGATCCCCAACCATTTTCACCTGTTCCTCAAGACGGGGACCACTCCAGCCGCAACGGTGAAGACGCGGCTGTTGACCGGTTATGCCTTGCGCTACAATAGATGACACAAGCGATACGGACATCTTTTTCAAACCATGCAGCGTTAGAAGCGCGTCAATATCCGGTTGAGTTCACGAAAGGTGAAATAAGGGTCGTCGTTTTTCATATAAGGCATGAGGATGCGTTTTTTTCGTACCAGATCCCTTGAAATCGTTGCGGTGATATAGTCCGGGTGGTACATTTTCGCCTTGGCAAGATTTCGGCCGTAAGGGTCGATCATCTCGCTGCCTCCCCAGAAGTTGTAAATCTCGTCACCTGACGCGCCGCCATCCGAATCTATCGCCCGGTCCAATTGTCGTCTTCCTGCCAAGGTTTCGTCGCCCACCCGATTGGCGCAGATGTTGTGGATGCCGAAGACTCGGGCGTAGAATTTGTTGATGATGGTCCAGCTTTCGATATTGGAGAACTCTTCCCCCATGGCCGCCTCGCACGAGTTGAATATGGTGACAAAAAGATCGGCTTTCTGGGTGACGGCCAGATAGGGCAGGGCCGGGTGCCACAGGTCATTGCAAATGAGTGTGGCAATGGTAAACCCTTTATAACGAAAAACGGGAACGGTTTTGCCGCCGGAGAACATTTTGCGCTCTTCAAAGACGCCGTAGTTGGGCAGATTGAGTTTGCGATAGGCGTACTCGATTTTTCCATCAACGGCGATGAGGGCGGCATTGTAGAAATTCATGGAGCGGGACTCTTCGATGAATCCCACAATGGCCGCCGTGCCTTTGGTCGCATGGGCCAATTGTTTTATTTCGGGGCTGTCCATGCGAAGGGCGACCTTATGATACCGGGCGCCCACAAAATAACCGGTCAGGGCCAGTTCAGGAAAGACGATCAGATCGACGCCATCGTCCCTGGCGGATTCGATCTTGGCGATGGTGTCTTTGAGATTTTTTCCAAGTTCAAGCAATTGCGGACTGGTTTGATAAATACCGACCTTCATTGGCCACCTCCGTCAGTGGGGCACTGGTTGGAAACACATCGACGCAGCAAAGGAGCGATGGATGCGCATTGGTCGAATTCCCAAATCAGGCGCACCAACGCTTCCGCATTTTCTTCTCCAATCACCGGTGAGGCAAGCCATCGAAACTTCTCTTCCAGGGCTCCATCGTCTGGAAGCGTATCAGGGGGCTCCCAGATGGCTTCCACCGGACCGGAATGATACGTGTGGCCGTCTGTCATGGTGATGGAGACTTCCGCAATGGTTTTACGTGGAAAGGCCGCATCGAATGCCGGCGATACCTCTGCAGCCACCTGATCCATCAGCCGCAACAACCGCCGGTCATTCAACCGGGGAGGCAACACCTGTGCGGGGCCGACTTCGCCGTCCAGTATGGCCGCCGCTACGGGAAAGGCGAGACTGTACTGGGCATCTTCTGTGGTTTTTGGATGCACATTTGGCAAACGGGCGGCCGCGGCGAATGTTTGAACCCGAATACTCCCGATCTGGTCCGGATCGATCCGGTTCTTCCCGATAATGGACAGGGCCCCGGCCACGGCCGGCTGCCCCCAGCGGCAGGCGGCATACGGCTTGAAGTACAGGCCGAGAATTTCCCAGCAACGCCCCAGGTTTTCCACCCACTCGGAATGGGGGGTGTCATCGAACAGCGGTGTGATGCCGGTGAATCCGTCCCGGGCCATGCAAGCCGACATGACGCCCACCATGCATCCCCACCCGATGCTGTCCTTTCCCATGGAAGGCGTGTCGATACCCTTCATCATGGGAGCGATGGGGGCGTGGTACTCGGCACATCCCATGGCGTGATGAAGCTGACCCGGGATCAGACTGATCAATCGACCGACGGCGGCTGCGCCCGCGACGGCGCCCCAGCTTCCGGATGCATGGTACTTTTCACTAGTGGCATGGCGAATCAGGCCGGCCCGGATACCAAGTTCATAAGCGACCAGAAGCCCTGTCAGGAACTGTTCTCCGCTGCACTGCGGCGTCATTTCCGCTGCGGCCAATACCGGCGGTAGTGCACAAGCCCCGGGGTGGCCCTTCACCATCCGGTATCCGTCGTCGATATCCAGGGCGTTGGCGGCAAATCCGTTGGCCAGTGCGGCTCCGGCAGCCGACACCTTGCGACCGTCGGCGAGGATCGTAGCGTCATTGCCGCCATATTGATCAGCGGCCACTTGGGCCATTATGCGGCCCACCGGTGTTTGGGCGCCGGCCAGTAGTGCGCCCAATGTATCCAAAAAAGATCGCTTGGTCTGATGCCGCACTTCCGGGGGCAGGTCCTGCCAGCGGGTGCCCAAAGCAAAAGCGATGGCATGGTCGGTCATTGAACCCATGGATGCTTCTATGTCCTACGTGTCCGCTCGCGCGAAGCGCTCATGGTGTTGCATCAATTCATCTGAAATGCGGTAGTAATCACCTTTTTGGGAAACCCATACATGCCTGCTGGTCTTAAGGCCGGTCGGTTCATCCAGAGCCCCGGCGGCAATGGATATGCGCGCTTCTCCCCGGGGATCCCAGAACAAACTGGAGCCGCAGCGGCCGCAAAAGCCGCGATGCACATCGGGGGTTTCGTCGGTGGTGGAGCGAAACCATTTCAAGGTGTCGGACTGAACCAGGACAAGGTTTTGCCGATCCGTTGCCGTATAGGCGCCCACATGACCGTTGAACCGCCTGCATTTGCTGCAGTGGCAGTTGATCACATCCATTAATGTGTTATAAATTTTAAAGCGGACCGCCCCGCAGAGGCATCTGCCCGTTGCCACCGGTCCCGGCTTCTTAGATGAAGAACTCACCGTTTCCCCCTATTTCAAACTTTGCGCCTTTAAAAAGCCTTTCGCCACTTCGGTCACCGATTTTTTGTCGACATCGACCTCCGCGTTCAATGCGGACATGGTGGCGTCATCGATGAGGCTGGACAATTTGTTCAGATATTCAGCCAGGTCCGGATGGGCGGCCAGCGTCTCTTTACGAATGGTCGGTGTAATGGCGTAGGCGGGAAAGAAATTTTTGGTATCCTTGAGCACAACGAAGTGAAAGGCCGGGATGCGTCCGTCCGTCGCGAACACAAGGCCCACATCGACGTCGCCATCTTTCAGCGCTTTGTAGATCAATCCGGTCTCCATGCGTTTGATATCCGCGCGGGGGAATTTGAAACCGTATGCTTTCTGGAGGGGCTTCAAACCGTCATCCCGCTTGTAAAACTCTATATTGCACCCCAGGGTCAATTTGTCGCCGGCATTGAGTTTTGCCGCGAGATCTTCCAAGGTTTTCAAGCCCTTTGATTCGGCATCGGCCTGCCGGACCGCCAGCGCATAAGTGTTGTTGGCCGCCGAGGCATTCAGCCACACAATCCCGATGCCCGCGTCCTTGGCCTTCACCGCCTTATAGATCTCTTCTCCAGGTTGATGGGCAAATTTATTTTTATGAAAATTCAAAAAGGCGGTTCCCGTGTATTCCCAATACAGATCGACCTGCTTGTTTTCCAGTGCTTGGCGCACCAGCGAGGTGCCCATGCCCGTTTTGAGCTCAACGTCGTAACCTTTGCTTGTCAGATATTGACCAGTGATCTCAGCCAATAGAAGTTGTTCCGTAAAGCCCTTGCCACCGACTACGATGGAGGCCGCCAACACCGTTTGTACTGAAAGTGAAGCGACGAGTAACAATACGACAAAACCAATTTTAGTAAATGCGTTTTTCAAGGTCATCTCCTCCCTTATAAAAGTTATTCTTGCACAAATCGTTGCGGGTTTACGCCTTTTGGCAACAGCCAATACTGCAGTTTCGACAGGATAAAATCCGTGCCGATGGCCAATATGGCCACCGATAAGGACCCGATCAGCAGGGAGCTGAATTCATTCAGTTGAATTCCGGTGAAGATAAACTCTCCCAGACTGTCGGCGGCGATCAAAGTGATAAGAGGACTGGTGCCGACATTCAACGCAAAACCAGTCCGAATGCCTGCTGAAATAACATAAAGCGCATTGGGAAATTGGACTTTCCAAAGGATTTGTCGCTCGGTCATCCCCTGGCCGCTGGCCGCTTCGATCATGTGATCGGGTACTTCACTGATGCCCTGATAGGTATTTCTGACCACCGGCAGGATAGTGACGGTGAGCAGGCCGATGAAGGCCGATTTGAAACCAAGTCCGGTCAGGGTCATGATAATCGCCAGAATCGCCAGGGTCGGCACGGCCGAAAGGATGTTGAAACTCTGTGAGAACGCTTCGGCGTATCGTTTGAACCACGGACGGGTCATCAGGATACCGGCACAGATTCCCAGAAACGACGCCGTGATGCCCGAGGCAAAGACCATGATCACATTTTGTTTGAGCAGGTAGACCCAGTCTTCGTAGCTGTCCATGAACTCGTTGATCAAGCCGGACGATTCCGAAAAAACACCAAACAGGTAAGTCAGCGCCAGCAGGATATACACAAAGAACGTCTTGCTCCGTCTAATGAGTTCGATGATGTAATTCATGTGTCCATCCTATGTGATTTTTTCTCCTGGCTTGCGGGGGACTTCACCCAGAAGACTGGCAACGATGTGCTGGGTGATGTAACCTTTGTAAGCACCGTCGTCGTCCACCACAGGCATCCAATCGGTTGCGTGGGAATACATTTGCGATACGGCGTCGTGCAAATTGTCATTCTCATGGATCGTGCCGGGCAGCGGGTCGATGTACTCGCTGACGATGCCGCTTTGATCGCCTTTGATTTCCTCCTTGGTGATAAACCCCCGCGCCCGGCCCCGCGGGCCGACCATCACGGCGATATGGGCCTCGCGGCTGCGCATTTTTTCGGCGACACTGTCCAGCGGGTCATCCGGACGGACCGCCATGCGGAAGGGCAATATGGCCTCATTGACACGAATAAGTTTGAGGCGCTTCAAGGCGCGGTCCGCGCCGACGAATTCCTTGACGAAATTGTTCGCCGGATTGGCGAGAATCTCGTCCGGCGTGTCGCATTGCTCGAGGACGCCCTCGCGGAAGATGGCAATTTTATCTCCCATTTTGACGGCTTCGTCGATGTCATGGCTGACAAACAGAACCGTTTTGCCCAGTTCTGCGTTCATTTTTAAAAATTCATCCTGAATGACTTCGCGGTTGATGGGATCGATGGCCCCAAAAGGCTCATCCATGAGCATTACCGGCGGATCGGCGGCCAAGGCCCGGATGACACCAATACGCTGCTGCTGTCCGCCGGAAAGCTCCCGGGGATACCGCTTTAAAAAGATGTTGGGTTCAAGGTTGACCATCTCCAGCAGCTCGCGGGCTTTTTTGCGGCTTTGCTTTTTGTCCATTTTTAAAAGATCCGGTACCACGCAGATATTGGCTTCGATGGTCATGTTCGGAAACAGGCCGATCTGCTGAATCACATAGCCGATTTCGCGCCGCAGGGCGATGGGATCCATGGTGTCCGTATCCTTGCCGTCAATGTAGATTTTACCGGAGGTCTTGGGGATCAGTTTGTTGATCATTTTCAATGCCGTGGTCTTCCCGCAGCCCGACGGCCCCAAAAAGATGCAGATTTCGCCTTTGCCGACCGCCATGGAAACATTATTGGCGGCAATAATCGGCTCTTTTCCCGGCACCTCAAAATGTTTGGTCAGATTTTCAAGCCGAATCATGATATCTCCCCGCTCAAGCCTTTAGGTGTCAGCATTTTTTGGATAAACAAAAACAAGTAGTCCGCGATGATCGCCAGAAGAGAAACCGCCACCGCACCGACGATCAGTTTGGTGCTGTTGGTGCCGGTAATGCCCTCGTTGATGATTGTTCCCAGACCGCCCGCACCGATGTAGACAGCAATCGTCGCAACGGCGATGTTCATCACCACCGCCATTCTGACGCCGGCCATGATAACCGGGACCGCCAGCGGTATCTCGACCTTTGCCAATCGCTGCCAGTCGCTCATGCCCATGCCCTTGGCCGCTTCACGCAGCGCGGGATCGATGTTGTGAATGGCGGTGTAGGTATTGCGGATGATCGGCAGCTGCGAGTAGAGAAAAATGGCAATGGCCGCCGGCCAAAAACCGATCCCCCGGTTGACCAGTGACAGCAGCGGAATCATCAGGCCAAACATGGCCACCGAAGGAATGGTGATGATCACCGAGGCGATGTATAAAATGGCATCGGCCAGCTTTTGATCCTTGGTAATGATGATCCCGATGGGCACGCCGGTCAGGATCGCCACACCCACTGATATGCTCACCAGGTAGAGATGCTCGATGGTCAGCTTGAGGATGGTCGGGTAATTGGTTCCAACGTAGCGGAAGATTTCTTCCATGGATCACCTTCGCATTGTTGAGCTTGAGCGTTGTCAAAAAACCGCAACTGGATGAGAACGGATTGAGAGATGGTGATTCGGCGCCGAAGCATTCACCGTTTTCTATCTTTTAGGAGCGACACACATAAGTATAGACAAAACCATCGTAGCGCAGGCCGTTTCCCGAGTCAATGCAGACCCCCAAGTTCGCAGCTGAGCGTAAACCCTATCGTTTCAAAAGCCGGGGGTCTTCAGAGTACTGCCCCTTCAAGGGCGCAGCCGTAGTCAACCTACTGCAAACCCTTGGCAACCATGCCGTTGGCGTGGCAGGCATAGGTTCTGGAGTCCTCCGGATTTCCCGCAGGGAAAAAAGATGGCATACAATATTTGTTATTTCAGCATCACCCTATGAGAATCGGTTTTCGGCAATGGGGTTATGTCATCTGGCGCTATCAATCCACAAATATGCGCCCGATGTTGGCCGTTGTCAGAGGGTCGTCAAGATACATCCCCAGGCCGACGCGCTGGATGGACGCCATGCCCCGGTCGTCGTATGTCGGCATCTCCACATCCGGAGCCTCGTCTGCGGTAACCTCTTCGGCAATCCGAATGGCGGCTTCCATTTTGGTGAAGGAAAAGTCGACCAGATGCCGCAGAAACCCGAAGCAGTGTCGCATCATATGAAAACCGTACTTCTTGCACAGTGCCTGTCCCATGCGGGCATCGTCCAGCGCACGTTCGGTCAGGTGCTCTTCATTGGTGGTGCATCCGCTCTGGAAGGTGGGAAGATCCAGTATCATGTTCAAGTGGGCCTGGAGCAGGTTGAGCACGAAGTGGCTTTTCAGGCCGTAATTGGGGTTATACTCGAAGCGCGGGTCCGCGATGGTCGGAAAACCGGCATGGATGCAGGTGTGCCCGGGCCGAAGCAGCTGAGCCGCGCAGATGCCGAACAGCACCTCTGCATGAGTCACGGCAAGCACGCCGTTATAACAATAAGGCGCGCTGACGCCGGCCATGGGCATGGCGGAGACGAACACCGGCAATCCGGCCCGGACCACCTGTACGAAGTTTTCAGAAAAATTTTCATTTACCTGCAACGGCGGGCGTGTCAGGCAGAAGACAATCATCTCCTTGCCGCGTTGGCGGTAGATCTGTTTGGCATGCTCGAGGGTGCGTTCAGATGTGACGGCATAGTAGAGCGGTTTGGTGCAATGTTCGACCATGACATCGATCTGGGCGACTTCATCCTTGAGTTTGAGACCTCGCCCCATACCTGCCACGATGGGATGGGCCTCGGCGATCTGCGCAATCCGTCGTACGTGATCCAGCGTCGGAAGCACGCCCCCGACACCGGCATTGTCATCATATACATACGGCGCCGTACCGCCGACAAAAAAGCTGTTTCGCGGGACGAAAAACCGTTCAATGCCGGGCACCTTTGCCAGACACGCCTTAACCAGATCCGAGGTGATATACACACGGTTGTCATAGACAATGGCTTTTCCATCCGCCTCATATTGTCTGAAGGCCTCCAGCATATCGGGCTGTCTGCAGCCGACTCCCATGTTTTCCAGCATCCAGAGGGCGTCATCATGGACTTTCATGAGCATGTCCACTGTGGCTGAACCCAATAACGCCCTGGATGCTTCCATTTGCACCAAATTCATTTGGCCCTCGCTTTTTTGGAAACCAGGGCTTTCAATGATCTGAATAAAATCATCGCATTGAGTCCCAGTCCCATGGCATTCTGTGGATAACATGATTTTCTCCGCATAACAGGTTTGTTGTCATAAATTGCTTCATGATGACATATATCATTTCATATGAAATAATATATGTCAAAAATAAAATGGGTCCATTGTGCAAAGTTTTTTCTGATAATCCCCATAAAACTATTTATTATATATATAATTTAGTATATTAAGGAAATATGTGCAGTGAGGCTGCAATATCCTATGTGGTTTTATGTATGAAACTATTTTATTCAAATTGATATAATTTATTAACAAATACTTGATCAAAATGGTTTTTGTTGGCATTGGTACAATAATCTGGTTTAATGCCCATCCGAATCGGAGGGGATAGACCGGGTGCAAAAGCGATATTCCAAATAAGCGTCTAATATGATTTGGCCTTTAATTTGTTCAACTAATGGAGCGGATATGGTGCAAAAAACGATACATCCATTGATCCGAAAAATTGAAACCCTGCCGGACAAATTGACCCCCAAGGGTAAGCTTATCAGCGAATATCTCTTGGAAAATTCACGCAAAGCGGTTTTCATGACCGCCCGGGAGTTGGCGGAAGCCTGCGACATCAGCGAGGCCACTGTGGTCCGTTTTGTTGCACAACTCGGCTACGGCGGATACAGCGAAATGCAGCAAGCGCTGCGCGACTATATCGACACGGAACTCACACTCCTGGACCGGCGGGATTTATTGCGCCGAGGAGGCGAGGGGGTCGAAGGATTTCGGAAGACGGTCGCTGAAGAGATCGAAAACCTGACCCATCTCTATCAAACCATGCAGTTGGAGGACCTTGAGCAGGCCGTGCGCATGTTGTGTGAAAAACGCCACGTCTATGTTGTCGGTTCACGGTTGTCCTATACCACGGCCTATTATATGGGGTGGTCGTTGACCAAAGTCAGAAAAAATATCCGCATTCTGAAAGGCAGCGACAGCACGACATTTGACTGGTTGACCCTAGCTCCCGAAGACAGCCTCGTCGTTGTCATTGCCACTTCCCGCTATCCCAATGAGCTGGTGCGCGTAGGACGCTGGGCCCATCGAAAAAACATGGATCTGATGGTGATCACCGATGGTCCGAATTGCCCGGTCATCCCCTTTTCCCAGCTTACCCTGGCGGTCCCGTCCAAGCATATTCCGTTTTTAGGCAGCCCCACCAGTATTTCCTGCCTGATCAATTTCCTGGTCCACGAAGTGGCCCATCATCTCGGCAGTCGCGTCAAAGCGCACCAGGAGGAGATTGAGCAGACCTACTTGGAAAATGATTTGTTGTTTAACCCGACGCATCAGAGATGAGAAAAGAATTCAGCCAAGCCTTGATGGAGGTTTCATCGATGGCCGCCGGTCCGCTCGATCGATAGAAACCGATTATAAATGCCGGAAAGCCGTTTATTGAATATCGCTGAAAGCCGCCGGTAGACCGTGAGTCCGAACAATGCGTTCGCCTCAAAAAGTCGATTCATTTTACGGGAGTCGATCTTTACGACCTGAATATCCGTCTCGGCTATGGCGGTTGCTGTGTATAGTGCATTTTCAACCAGGCTGGACCAACCGAATATTTCGCTCGTCGCTGTCAGGCGATAGACCGTTTTTATTTCGCCAATTTTAAGATCGACCACGCCTTTATACAGAATATAAAGGTTATCAGCCGGATCGCCTTCGTTGAAAAGCACCGTCCCTTTCTCATAACTTGTCTCTGTGCAGGCGGTATCGGCGATCTCGCCCATGACGGTCAAATCCAACCCCTTAAAAAGGTCCATTTCCGTGATATGGAATTCCCAGCCTTCTGTTTGGTTTTTGTCTGGAAATCCGAAAACGGCTTTCGTGCGTGCAATATGCATGGTGCCCTCACCTATTTACCGAGGGGATTGTCGGCCGGCCCGCCTTCTGGTTTGCGGTTTGCTCGTTTCAATAATCCGACTGGCGCCACGCGTTTGGGGATCGGGAGGGGATGTGCGCTATTGTTTTGATGCTTCAGTGGTTTCGTTGCCCAGGTGGAACGGTCTGCTTGCCGGCTATAGCTTCAGATTAATTCGATAAGGTTTGAGCGTCAAGATCTTGTTGGCCGTCAATGCACGGAATTCGTAGATATTAGATCCGGTCACAATTAAAGCAGAGCATGAAGATCGTGCAGTGCGTCTCGCTCTATTGATAGGCACCAGACTTTCTTCCGAATACTGATTTCAGGCAGTTTGTCATTTGAAACGTACGAATTTTCTGAAGAACGAATTTATGAATAAAATCTCTTTTTAGACTTCCCATGAATGCCTGTTTTGGGATACCTATTCGGCAGGTTAATTTTCCCGATCGACGTTCGAATCTACAGTTTGTTACATTTTTTCACAATTTTCTCAGAGACTTTTTACATGTTCTGAATTAAGGGCATTGGAGCGTATTCGATTGCCTTTAACAACAGGAAGGAGGACATAGTGAGACCAACCGTCAAATCCGGGCTAATGCTTCTATTTGCTTTGCTGGCTTTTTCCGGCCTGCAGGCGAGTGCCGCATGGGCGGCTTCCGATGACCACAAAAATTATGGACGGGTCGGCCTGGGGATCAATCAATTCACCGGGGATCTGGATGACGCCGGTTACAATGAGGGGCTTGCCACCTATGTGACGTACGGTCGCTATCTCGTGAAATATCTGCCCGTGGAAGCGACCTTTAGTTTTTTCGGCACCGATGAGGACTTCTCCGGCAGCACCGGCGTTGCAGGGGCCTATAGCCGCGAGGACACCCTCTTGGTCAGTTCCTTCCTGGTTACCTTGAAAGGCGAAATTCCGATGGGCCCCGTGCGCTTATATGGCGGCGGCGGCTTCGGCGTCTATTTTGCCGACCTGGAATCGGAAATCGAGACCGTCAATCTGGGCGATTTCGATGTGGATGAGCAAGACACCGTATTCGGGGCGCACGTGGTTGTGGGGGGCAGCTATGACATCACCCAGCGCATATTTGCCGGCATAGAAGGGGTCTATCGCTGGACCGGAGATCTGGATCTGGATGAAACCACAGGGACGGTTCCGGTTCAAATCAACGACGATCTGGACGGCTTTACAGTGAGTTTGTGGGGAGGGTTCCGGTTTTAAGGCCTGCCTTCAAAACGGACATTGGAACGGGCTTGAAACCCGTCATAAAGCATTGAGGGTTTGTTGAGGGAGGCCGCCCCAGACTGCTCTCCAAAATCGTTATGGCTGGGCATTCTTTTTGGACAAAATATCGCCGTAAAGCTTTGAGCCGCAATCAGGGCACAAGCCATGGGTAAAGCGGGCGCTGCTGTGCATTTCCACGAACTGCTCCACCTGCTGCCAATAGCCCTGGTCGTTGCGGATTTTTTTGCAGGAGCAGCAGATGGGCAGCATTCCGCTTAATACCTGCACCTTTTCCAGGGCGGTCTCAAGCTCCTGAGTCCGTTCCTTTACCCGCAGTTCAAGGTTGTCCCGGGCGTCCTTCAGTTCTGCGATGGCCTCATCGGCTTTGCTGCGGGCCTGTCCCAGATCGTCGCTCATGATGTTGAAGGCTTCGATGAGATCTTCGAATTCATCACGGGTCCGCATCTCGATTTTCTCATCAAAACGACCGGCTGCGATCTGACGGCAACGTTTGATTAGCTCGCCGATCCGGCTGGACAACCCCCTGGACAGATAGAGGGCAAACAGCAGGGCCAGAAGCAGGGAGCCCAACAGGGATACCAGGCCGGTCATGCGCAGCTGGGAGAGTTTGTGGTCCACCTCATCGGCCCGCATGTCGATTCCCACCAAGTAGCGGCCCTGGCCGTTGCGCAAAGGGGCGTATCCGGAAAGAAATACCCCCCATTCGTCGCGATAGGGTTTATCATCCACCGAAGGCTCGTGGAAGCCGATAAACAATCGATCGGGTGCCTCCGAATACTCCCTTCCCGGCAGGGCCTGGTTTTCGGTTTCGTCGGAATCCACGACGAACTTGACCTGATCTCCTTCCTTGCGCATGATATAAAGAAAGGCGATATCAGGATTGGCCCGTCGCAACCGTCGCAGTTTTGCAAGGTTTTTGCGGTAGGCACCCGCTTGGATGTCCTCCGGTGTTCGTATGGTTTCCAGTTCTTGTGCGTCAATGCTCTGACTGAGAAGGGCGGCGCTGTTCTGCAGGCGGGATCGGAGGCTCCGCATCAGGCTGCCGATGGCATTCAGGTAAAAGAAGGTCCCAACACTTCCTGAAACCAGCAGGACGGCCAGGAAATGGCTTAAAAAGAGCTTCGGGCCGAAGTGAAGTCGTCTGTGATGGGGGGCAGGCATGTATTTCTCCAATCAATAGCGTTAGAATTTGCGTTTTCCCGGAACGATCTTTCCCCCTCATTTGGGCAGCATGATCTGTCTAAGCCTTCCAGGGCAACCGCGACCAACACCAATGCAGGGATACGTTGCCGGTCGCTTTTCTCATGCCCTGGCCGTTTTCAGGTTTTTTGCATTTAATCCGGTTTATCCGGATCTCGGGGTTGTGACGCCTCCTATTCGCTGGCAATCTGCTTATCCCGTGGGATGCTTAAACCTCTTGCCACAGTATCTATGGCGATCCTATGCTGAATTGTCAATTCCCAAAAACCAATCGGCGGTTTACAGGTCTTCGGGAATTCGTGTGGATGCATATTTGTGATATGATCTATTGGAACCCTATTGAAATAGATGCTATTCCAGGGGAGCGGCAGGGAGGCGGATATGATGAAAGCGATGTCCATCAAAACCAAATTCCGGGTTGGCGTGGTAGTGATTTCAACGTTTGTCTGCGCCTTTGTGGCCGCGGCCGCTTATTTTATTCTGAGGGATTTCGCCACCGATCAGATTTATACGGAGACCGATATTTTTATCGGCACGGCCGATTCCACCCGCCGCTATGTCAAGGAGGTGCTGCGACCGGTGGTGTCTGAATTACTGCCGGACGACAGTTTTGTACCCCACGCCATGTCCACGACCTTCGTCGGGCGGGAGATCATGAGCCGCCTGGGGGAGCGTTTCCCGGATTTCAGCTATAAGCGGGCAGCCGACAATCCAACCAATCCGACCAACCGGGCCGATGCGCTGGAGATGGAAAAGATCCGATGGTTCAGCCGGAATCCCGGATCCAGCGAGTGGCACGGCCTGATCAAGAAAGGGCAGGCATCGTATTATGCCCGCTTTTATCCGATTCGGGCCGAAGAGGAGTGCCTGCACTGCCACGGCGATCCGGCGGATGCCCCCCAGCAGATGAAAGACATCTACGGTACACAGGGCGGCTTCGGCTATCGGGTCGGTGAGGTCGTGGCCGCCGATGCGGTCTACATTCCGGTGGATGTGACCTTCTTTCGTGTCAAGGAGACGGCTTGGAATGTATTTCTGGTGGCAGGGGTGATTTTGTTTGCGCTTCTGGGGCTGTTCTACCTGCTGTTCAACCGCACGGTGGTGTTGGAGATGAAAGGGTTGCTGACCCGGTTTAAAGAAATCTCCGATCCCGGCAGCGGTGACAAGCCGCTGGTTCCGGAGGTGGAAGCCCATGACGAATTCGATCAGCTAAAGCAGGCCTTTGAGATTGTGGCTGCCGATTTGAAGCAGACCCACGATGAGTTGCGCGACTCGGAAAGCCGATACCGCAAGCTCTTTGAGAGCAGCCAGGATGCCATCATCATCTGCGACCGGGACAACTGCGTAATGGACATCAACCCGGCCGGATGCCATCTGTTCGACTTTAAGGATAAGGCCGAAGCCCTGGAAACCGAAACCTGCTACCAGCTGTTCTGGGACGGTACCATGGCCAGAGCATTGATCGACAAGATACGCAATGACGGGATTGTAGAGGAAATGGAACTGCCCATGGTGGACCGCAACGGGCGCAAATTGATCGTCATGATATCCGCCACCGCCCGCAGGGACGAGGCCGGCCGTTTCGACGGCATCGACGCCTGGTTGCACGATGTAACCACACGGCGTGAGCTGGAGCAGCACATGGCCAAAGCGGAAAAGCTGGCCGCCATCGGACAATTGGCGTCCGGTGTGGCCCACGAGATCAATAATCCGCTGGGTGTGATTCAGGTTTATACCAGCCTGATCGCTAAAAACCAGCTGGACGGTCAGATGGCCAACGACGTACGGGTGATTCAAAAGCATGCCGATCAGTGCCAATCCGTGGTGCAGGCGCTGCTCAACTTCGCGCGGGCATCGGAGCCCAGCAAGGAGCGCTGTGACATCCGGGCGGCACTCGACGATGTGCTGGGTATTCTGGAGCCGCAGATGAAAAAGCAAGCCATTGGGGTCAGCCTCGAGGCTGAGCCTTCCCTGCCCATGCTGGTGGTCGATCAAACCCAGATGAAGCAGGTCTTCATGAACCTGATCATCAATGCCGTGCAGGCCATGCCCGACGGCGGCGCCCTTCGCATCGCCATCCGCCAGGATCGCGGGTGCGGGCGTTTGAACGTATCGGTGGCCGACACAGGTGTCGGCGTAGCAGAGAAGAATTTACCGCGCATCTTCGACCCCTTTTTCACCACCAAAGGAGCGGACAAGGGCACAGGGCTGGGGCTTTCGGTCAGCTACGGCCTGGTGCAGCAACATGGCGGTGAGATCAACGTGAAGAGTGCATCGGGAAAGGGCAGTACCTTTACCGTCTCCCTGCCCCTTGCAGCGGAAAGCGAGGACTCTGAGGATGACCGTTGATACGCTTCTGATTGTCGACGACGAGCCTGATCTGGCTGAAGGCCTGCGGCGCACGATTCAATCCGACCTCGACTGCCGGATTCTGGTGGCCGGCAACGGTGCCGACGCCCTGCAGATGGTGGACGACGATACGGTGGATGTGGTGCTGGCCGACATTATCATGCCCAAAATGGACGGCCTGCTGCTGCTCAGGGAAATCAAGGCCCGCCATCCGGCTGTTACGGTCATCATGATGACCGCTTACGCCACCATCGAAAAGGCCGTGGAGGCCATCAAGCTGGGGGCCTATGACTTCATCAAAAAGCCGTTGAATCAGGAGCGGCTGATGCACCTGATCAGAAAGGGCCTGGAGTTGAATCGCCTGGTGCGGCAAAACTCACGCCTGATCGAGGAGATGTGCCTCAAGGACGAGCTGACCAGACTGGTAGGGCAAAGCAAACCCATCCAGGCTGTGCGCGAGAAGATCGCCATGCTGGCGCAGTCGGAAGCCACCGTGCTGATCCAGGGCGAAACCGGCACGGGCAAGGAACTGGCCGCCCGCGCCATTCACAATCTGAGCGACCGGCGGCGCCATGCGCTGGTGACCGTCAACTGCCCGGCCCTGCCTGAGACCCTGCTGGAAAGCGAGCTGTTCGGATACGCTAAAGGGGCTTTTACCGATGCTGTGGACCAGCGTCTGGGCATGTTCGACCAGGCCCATGGCAGCACCATCTTTCTCGACGAAATCGGTGACATCTCCCCGTCGGTGCAGTCCAAACTGCTGCGCGTGCTCCAGGCCAAGGAAGTCAAACCGCTGGGTTCTCAAAAGAGCCATACGGTGGATGTGCGCATCATTGCCGCCACCAACCAGGACCTCGAACGCAAGATGAAGCGCAATACCTTTCGCGAAGACCTGTTCTACCGTCTGAATGTGGCCAGGGTGACCATGCCGGCCCTGGACAAGATCCGTGAAGACATCCCTTTACTGGTGGACCACTTTCTCGAACAGGTATCCTGTGAGCAGAAAAAACCCTGTAAAGCAGTGCGCCCGGAAGTCATCAACGCGCTGCTCGGCCGCCCATGGCCCGGCAACACGCGTCAGCTCGAAAATCTTGTACGCAGCTGGTATGCCATGACTTCGGACCGCGAGATCAGGTCGCACCATCTGGCTGCTGAGACCGGCGCCAGCCAGAACGATTCCGCAGGTCTGGATCTGGAAAAACCCTATCAGGATCTCAAAGAACGTGCGGTTGAGGCGTTCACCCTGGACTATCTCAACCGGCTTTTGCAGCAGACCAGGGGCAACGTCTCGCTGGCCGCCAAAATCAGCGGCCTGCGCCGCCAATCCCTTCAAAAGATCATCAAACGCTACAACATCGACGTGTCGCATTTCCGGCCCTGACAGGCGATGACTGCGTCGCAAAAGGAGATCGCCGGTTGTCCTGCCACCTCGGGTTGGCACTGCCAACTTAAGGCGGCACCCCTCCCAACATCCCTCCGGATTACCTCTATTGCCGACATGATTTTTAACTGATTGTAAATATGAGAAATTATTCATAGTGTCCCTCCGCCCGTTCCAGGAATCTGATCATGGTGCCGCTTTGCAATGGCAGGCACGGCCTTTTGACAACGACTTTAAATTATTAAAAATACATTTAATAACAAGTAGATATGCCAAGTCTGGTAAGATGGCATCGATATTGCGGAACCATTACCTGTTAGGCAACGGTATAGCTCGGTTTTTCAACGTCATTTGCGATCTTAGACCCCTCCTGCGCGCCTCGGTGGAGAGCCGGGTTGATTAAATCATATGAGCGCCGTTCCTTTCCGGCGGCCTCATGGCTTACTGAAACGGAAAGGCCGATAAGAAAGGAGTAAGCAGCTGATGGCAGACAACACTGAAGTCGTCAAAGATGTAGGCAAGTGGGAGTGGTCGGAGCTGATCAAAAAGGAAGATTGGTGGGCCGTTTGGCTCGGCTTCGCTCTGTTGATCGCCGGGATGATCCTTTACTTCCCCCATGCCGGCGAGATGAAGGCCAAGCTGGATGCGGCCAATGCCAAATACGGTACGGCGGCCCAGCGGACCACCAAATTCAAGACCATCGCCTGGCACCAGCTCAACGATGCCAAAAAGAAAGTCAAAGCCAACAGCATTCCGGCCGGCAAATGGCTTAAATCCTTTTCAGGCAAGACCCACGGGTGGACGACCAATCCTGTGGATGCCTTTGTCATGGGCAAAGAAAAAGTCGATGCCAAGCTGGCCAAAGCCGTGCCCAAAGCCGAGGCCGCCAAGGCCAAGGAAAAAGAAGCCCTGAGTGTCGCCATGGTCGCCGAACAGGCGGCCGAAGCGGCCGGCTTCAATGACGCGGCGCTCAACGCCGAGGCCAAGACCAAGATCGAAGCTTGGCGCGACACCCATCTCGTCGCCAGCAAGGCCGGCGCCAAAACTAAAGCCAAACCTTACAACCAGGTGTTCAAGCTGATCGGGCTGATGATTTGTTTCATGATCTTTTTCGGGATCGGCACCGCCGCCATGGGCAAATCCTTTGCCGAGTTCGCCAAAGGATTCGTCTTCGTGTTCGCCGTGGCGGTGGTCGCCTATCTGGCTTCCAGCCAGGCCACCATGAAGCATTACGGGATCGGATACGCCGCCTGGGCCATCTTTTTCGGTATGCTGATCAGCAACACGGTGGGCACACCCAAATGGGCCATGCCGGCTGTCCAGACCGAGTACTACATCAAAACCGGCCTGGTGCTGCTGGGCGCCAAGATTCTCTTCGAAAAGATCATCGTCATCGGTACGGCCGGCATCTTCGTGGCCTGGGTGGTGACCCCCACGGTCTGGCTGGTGACGTACTGGTTCGGCCAGAAAGTGGTTAAAATGCCGTCCAAGCGGCTCAACGCCACGATCTGCTCCGACATGTCGGTATGCGGCGTGTCGGCAGCCATTGCCACCGCTGCAGCCTGTAAAGCCAAGAAAGAGGAGCTGACCCTGTCGGTGGGACTCTCCCTGGTGTTCACTTCAATCATGATGATCGTCATGCCCATTATCATCAAAGGCGTTTTCCCGGTGGACAAACAGCTGATCCTCGGCGGTGCGTGGATGGGCGGCACCATCGATGCCACCGGCGCCGTGGCCGCGGCCGGCGCCTTTTTGGGTGAGAAGGCGCTCTATGTGGCCGCAACCATCAAAATGATCCAGAACGTATTGATCGGTGTCATCGCCTTCTTCGTGGCCCTTTACTTCACCACTCGGGTGGAGGCTGCGGAGACCGGCCAGAAGGTCGGCGCCATGGAGATATGGTACCGCTTTCCCAAATTCGTCCTTGGTTTCATCGTCGCCTCTATTGTCTTCTCCCTGCTCTACACCAGCTTCAACAGCCAGGTGAGCGGTTTGGGATCGGCCATGATCGACCAGGGCGTTATCAAGGGCATGGGCGACCTGTACCGCGGATGGTTCTTCTGCCTGTCGTTCGTCAGCATCGGCCTGGCCACCAATTTCAGGGAACTCCGAGAGCATTTTACCGGTGGCAAGCCGTTGATCCTCTATGTGGTCGGCCAGGGTTTCAACCTTTGTTTGACCCTGCTGGTGGCTTACGTTATGTTCTACCTCGTATTCCCGGAACTGACGGCCACGATCTGAACGCAGTGCGGCGGTGTCAGCGGCATCGCAACCCACACAATACGCCTGTCCCATCCGGCGTTGAATCGCCGGGTGGAACAGGCCATAATAAGGAGAATTCCGGCATGCATACCCCTGCCGACAATAATGATATGAAACACATCCATCGGTCCAAGCGCTGGTGGGTCGCCTGGGGGCAATTGATCGGGGTGTTGGCTGCCTTGTGGGTGTTTGCTGTGGCCGTGGGCCCCTATTTCGAAACCCGTATTCCAATCTTCGACAAGATCGTGCAGACCATCGACAAGCAGGATATCGATGCGGGGGCTTATTTCTACACTGAAATCAAAGCATCCTACGACGGCGAACGCTATCTGCGCAATGCCATCGAACTGGGAGCGCCGGATCAGATCGGCCTGACGCTTCCGTTTGTGTCCGGGATTGTGATTTGCCTTTTGATTTTGTGGCTTGGGTTCCGGTATATGCCAATGGAGTGAATCGCTATTGACCTTGAGGCCAAAAAAGAACTGATCGTTCGCTATGAAACCCTCCAGGCCCAGCGGCTGTCCGAGCGGGTGATCTTCAAACCGCCGCTGACGGTCTGGTACATTTTAATACCGGTCATCTTCGTCTACTATTTCTACCGCCTGAATAAATATGCCAACGGCCGTAAAGATTTCGTCAGGCACTACATGAAGTCGCGACGGCAGGCCATCGAGGCCGCCGCGGATAGTGTGGCCGGAGACGGCCCTCCGGCCATCGACACCCTGATGGATCATATCCGCCTACCGGCCGAGGCGATGAAAACTTACAGACGCTTTGCACTGGTGCTGGCCGAACACTATGCCGACCTGCTCAAAGCCGCTGGTCGCGACTACGAAGCGCTTGTGCGATCCGCTTACCGGACGCGTGGCAATTATCTGATTTTTCTGAACCGCCTGGGGCAGATGGAAAAAGAACTGGATGAAGCCCTTACACCGGGACTGTCCGCCGAACACCCGGCGGTCAGCGAGACCATTGCCCTGATCGAAAAGCAAAGCGCAAACTTGCGGCGAGCAGAGGCCGAGCGCGTGTTTCCCTAACCCCAGTGTTGAGTCAACGACCACCCGCTAAGCGGGTGGATTGGAACTCCGGCCATAGGCCGGAAAAACAAAAGCACGCAGTGCTTCTATCGTTGCAGTTGTAACCGGGCGCATAGCACCCGGTTTGAAAACAACTAATAAAAAAGAGGGCGGAAGCATGAATTCTACGTCCTGGTTTAGCGGCAAAAACGTCCTGATCACCGGTGCCACCGGCGGTTTGGGATCGGCACTGGCCGTGGAGATGAACAAGCTGGGCGCGCACCTTTGGGTGACCGCCTCTCACGCATCCGCCCTGGATGAATTGTGCGCACGCCTGGCACCGGATGAACCGCTTGCGGCCATTGCCGCCGATCTGAGCCGGCCGGAAGAGGTGCACCGGCTGGCCCAAAGCGTCCGACAGCAGAGCGGCGGGATCGACGCCCTGATCAATATCGCCGGTGTGGGCTATTATGCTTTCATGGAAGAGGCGGTCGAAGATAAAGTCCGCCACCTGTTTGAGGTCAACACCATCGCACCCCTGATGCTTATCCAGGAGTTGCTGCCGCACATGAAATCGCAGCATTCGGGCAGAATCATCAATGTGGTTACCGCTGCCGGCCGGGTGCCGATTCCCACCGCCGGCGTCTACGGCGGAACCAAATCGGCGCTGGCTATCATGGCCAACACCATGCGCCTGGAGCTGGCCGGCAGCGGGGTGGAGGTGATCAATATCTATCCTGGTACCATCGATACCGCTTTCGAGGAGAATGCCATGCGCGAGCGCAATCTGCCCGGTCTGTGTTCCGAAGAAAGATGCGGCCGGCCGCGATTCGACGTGGCCCGCAAGGTGCTTCAGGCCGCCGAAGGTCCGGCAGGGGAGGTGTGGTTGGAGCGCCAGGGCAAATTCATGTCCGTGGCCGCGCTCATGCTGCCCAAGTGGGTGGACCGGCTGCTTGCGGGCGTGGGCCGTCATACGGCCGACCAGAAACCCGACAAACCACGCCGGTGGCGGCTGTTGCAGGTGGAAAGCGCCATCGCCTGCAACCTCAAGTGCATCATGTGTCCGTGGCGCGACATGGCCCACAAGCATTCCGCCAAAGGTCTGATGGCGCCCGAGGTGTGGGCGGCCGTCGTCCCCCACCTTGACCAGGTGCAGTCCGTGGATTTTACCGGCGGCGGCGAACCGCTCATGCAGCCCCACATCGTCGAATGGGTGCGCCAGGCCAGCGAGGCCGGGTGCGAAACCGGCCTGCTGACCAACGGCACCCTGCTGACCGAAGACAAAGCAAAGCAGCTGATCGACGCCGGCATCGACTGGATCTGCGTTTCCATGGACGGCGCCACAGCCGAGGTTTTCGAAACC
Organism: Desulfobacteraceae bacterium; assembly: GCA_037387725.1. Classification (GTDB taxonomy): domain Bacteria; phylum Desulfobacterota; class Desulfobacteria; order Desulfobacterales; family Desulfosarcinaceae; genus JARRKU01. The sequence goes on along the minus strand of JARRKU010000085.1, from coordinate 12,147 downwards.
ATCCGGCCCGGTGCCAGTTTCAAGACCGTCTGCCGCAATGTAAAGGCCCTCACCGGCCGACGGATCGGAAAGCGGCCGCGGGTGGCGGTCAACTGCGTCATGATGCCGCAAAACGCCGATCAGCTGGAAGAAATGGTTGTGCTGGCCGACGAACTCGGCGTCGATCAGATCAATTTTAAGCAGTGCGACGTGATCCGCGGCGACGCCGGCAAAGGCTTCGCACTCTTTGCCGATAAGCACACCAAAGAGACGCGCCGCATGGAAAAGCTGCTTCGCCGGGCCGTGCGATTGGCCAAAAAGAAGCATATCGAGACCACCACCTTTGCCTGGGTGCCCGAAGAGCTGCCGGTTTGCGCTCAGGATCCGCGCAACAGCATGTTCATCCGCCACGATGGCCGCGTGGCCCCCTGCATCAACCTGGCCCTGGGAGGCCCCACCACCTTTCTGGGCAAAGCGGTGGAAATGCCCAGCGTGCATTACGGTCAACTGCCCGACGCCAGCCTGTCCGACCTTTGGGCAACAGAGCGCTGCCAATTCTACCGCAAGCGCTTTGAACTGCGCATGAGTGCTTACGAATCCGGATTTGCGCGCAGCGACCTGGAGGCGTCGCTGACCAAAATAAAGGAAGCCCTCGACAACGCCCAGAAGGCCATGCCCTCGGCACCCGAAGGGTGCAGGGTGTGCCATTACCTGTACAACATTTGATCATCGTCCGTATCGAAATGTTTCCGTCTTCAGACTATGAATGAGAATGCTTTGATTGTTGTAACGGCCGCTATTATCACCGATAACGGTAAGGTCTTTATCGCCAAGCGTAAACCGCCTGGAAGAATGCCTGGTATGTGGGAGTTTCCCGGCGGGAAAGTCGAGGAAGGTGAAACGCCTGAGTTATGCTTGCAAAGAGAGTTGCGCGAAGAACTCGATATCGATGCGGAAGTTGGTGAGCACATTGGCACAAACCGACACAAATACGATTTTTATACTGTTGATCTTATGGCATACCGGACAAAAATCATTGCTGGTCGTATCAAGCTCAATGATCACGCCGAAATGGCCTGGGTTTCGCCCGATGAGATTGGCCGATTTGAGTTCGCACCAGCCGATGTACCGTTCGTTGAGATGATCAGGCGGGGTGAACTTGTTCTTTAGCAGCGGATTGCAGGCTGAAGACACTATCCCTGACAATACGCTCGTCAGTGTAATCAAATGGCGCGTAGAGGGGATATGCTTGTTGCCTGGTCTTATTCTCAGGAATCTCTATTTCATGTTGGACTGCAAGCTGCTGGCCAAGTCTTTAACGTCGATTTCACACAGCACTGGTTGACGCCCAAATGCATAGCCCATCCTACGTTGCGCCGCTGCCATTTCGCAACGGTCATATCCAGACCATCTTTCCCACGTACTGCCGCAGAATTGCCGGTATACGGTATGAGCGCGAAAGGATCGAAACACCGGACGGCGATTTCCTCGATCTGGACTGGTCCAACACAGGAAGTCGCAACCTGGCCATCCTCTCGCACGGGCTGGAAGGCCACACAGGACGTCCCTACATGCGCGGCATGGTGCGGGCTCTAAATGACGCCAATGTGGACGCTTTGGCGTGGAACTACCGCGGATGCAGCGGCGAACCCAATCGTTGCTTGCGCATGTACCACAATGGATCAGTGGACGACCTTCACCTGGTGATCATGCACGCAATAAAAAAGGGGGCTTATGACAGGATTCACCTGATCGGGTTCAGCCTGGGCGCAAACCTGACCTTGCTCTATCTGGGCCGGCACCGGACGGAGGTGCCTGCGGCGGTGCGGGGAGCCGTCGCAATTTCAGCCCCGTGCGACTTGGCGGATGCCTCCCTGACGCTGGAGCGACCCGTCAACTATCTCTACATGAAGAGTTTCCTGCGATCATTGCACCGTAAAATTAAATCCAAGCAACATCGCTTCCCCCAGGCTTTGAACGACGAGGGGTACCGGCGCATCAAAACCTTCAGGCAATTCGACGATCGTTATACGGCGCCGATCCACGGATTTGCCGACGCCCGCGACTATTGGCAAAAATGCAGTTCCCGCCCGTGGCTCAAAGACATCGCGGTTCCCACACTGATCGTCAATGCCTGGGACGATCCCTTTTTGAGCGGCGGCTGTTTCCCGGTTGCCGAATGCGGCGGCAACCCTTTGCTCACCCTCGAGATACCGCGTTACGGAGGGCATGTGGGTTTCGTCAGCTTTCGCCATAACGGCCGCTATTGGTCCGAACACCGCGCAGTGGCGTTTATCCGTAAAATAATTCTCTACTGATCGATATAGCGCTTAACTTATTGTATTCATATAGTTATGGACACACCCGCGTTTCCTTGGCATACTCGGTTGCATAAAAGGCTACTTCTTTTTATCTTTTTTATGGCGTAAATTTCCGTGTTTTTGCAAGGGCTTAGCTGCAAAAGTGCTCACCCCCACACCGATTACCTTGATGATCGCGTTGTAGACAAAGTCACAAGCGCATACGTCATATGCCGTTAATTCAGGGATCCTTGACGACTATCACCAGGCATTACCTATTCTTTCTCTAAACGAAGCAAAGGAGTAAAAATGCGAAAGAGAATAAAGCAATTTTGTCTAGCTATGTGCATGGTTCCCATTTTATGCGCCGGTGTGACGACGGCCTTGGCCGACATCTCTCCGGCGCAGCGTCAGTCCTTGGTGGCGCTATACCAACAGACAGATGGAGATATGTGGAGCATCAACACGGGCTGGAAGGAGCCGCCCCTTGCCCCGGACGGGTTTGCCATGCCGGGCACGGAAAACCGCTGGTACGGGGTGACCTGCAATCAAACCAATACCCGGGTGACGGCGCTGCGGCTGCCTCGGCAAGGCCTTGCAGGAGAAGATCTATCCTTCTTATCAGGGTTGGTCTATCTGCGGACGCTCGATCTGAGAGACAATAACCTGTACGGGAATAATTTTGCATTTCTGTCCGCATTGGCCGATTTGAGAAATCTATACTTGGGCGGGAATTTATTCGAAAGTCCCATCATACCGAATGTCAGTCAGCTTGGACAGTTGCGCAGACTCGATTTGAGCCGTAACCGGTTCGACTATGAAGATCTTGCCGCCCTGGCTGCGCTCATGAATCTGGAGCATCTGGATCTGGGCCACAACCGGCTGACTTACGAAGGCTTGTCATTCATCCAGAATCTGCCGCAACTCGTCCATCTGAATCTGTCCGATAATCTTTTGAGCGGGTTATTCAACTTCCAGTGGAATCAACTGAAATATGTCGACCTGAGCGACAATGATCTGGAATGGGATCAGTTCACGCTCGCCGGCGGCGAAAATCTCGAATATCTGGATTTCAGCCATACCTCAAGCATGTGGATATCAGCCATAACCGGTTGGGGCGCCAGAGTGATGCGCTTAACATGGTCAGCGGCTTGACTGCGCTTGAATACTGGGATGCGAGTTACAACCGGTTGGCCTTCCGGCAACAAGTGGGTTTCCCGGACTCGGCCAATCTGAAGCATGTCGACCTGAGCCACAATAAGATCAGCGCACCCATCGATTTCATGGGAAAAACGAATCTGGAATACATCGATGTCAGCTACAATGCCCTGACGGAGGAGCCGATGCAGGATAATCTTGCAGCGCTGCAGTACTATGACGTGAGCCATAACAATCTGCGTTTTGGGGACCTGTACCGCTTCAGCAACGCCACCGGCCTGAAACATCTGGACGCCAGCCACAATAAATTGGGCGGCCAAGGTTTCGATTCGCTGGATTGGCTGATCGGCACCCCGAATCTGATTTTTCTCGATCTGAGCAACAACCAGTTCCGTTTCGACAACCTGGAGATGATCGCCAACCATGCCCGCCTTGAGGTGCTTAACTTAAGCAACAACCATATCATCGGTCAGTTGCCTTTTTTTAACACCATCTCCCGCCTGCGGGTGCTGAACCTGGCCGGCAATCAGATCTCGGGCCCGGTGTATCTTCCGGAGCATGCCGCAACTGTCAATTTAGGCCGCAATCATTTTGACATTTCGGTGTTGCAGATGCTCCCCGCACCCCCCGAGCTGAAACGGCTCTATCTGAACGGCAATGCCATGGTCGGCATGGTCCCGCCGGGAATTGTCTATCTGGATGGGCTGGACCGGCTGGAGCTCGGTTACAACGGCTTGTACACGGACGATCCGGCCGTTGTTGCCTTCCTCCAAACCAAAGATCCGGACTGGGATGCCACCCAGACCGTTGCGCCTGAAAATATCACCGCAACCCAGACTGCATCGGATACCGTTTCCATCCATTGGGACCCCATTGCTTATGACCGCGGCAAGGGAGGCTATTCGGTTTTCTACAGCCACTCCGATGCCGGCCCGTTTACCCTTTATGGCACAACAGCGGATAAAACGGATTCTGAGATGACAATTTCAGGACTCGATCCTGGGACCGAGTACTTTTTCAGAGTCCAGACGGAGACTGCACCCCGCGTGCAGTCGCCCAACACCTTAATCAGCGACCCCGGCCAGGTCAGTATGCTCCTGCAATAAGCATCCGGCCGCTCAAACGGTGTATCGTAGCCTGAGATGCACCAAGCGGGGAATTCCATAGTTCATATTTCTAATATGGAATTCCCCGTTCCACTATTGATTGTCCTGGTCGTTTGAAGCATAGAGAGCAAATCTACATGCCATTCTCAAAGAACAATGCCAAAATTGGGACCTAAACCGCTCTTGTGCTCAAGAGTAAACGAGGAAGAACAAAACGTCGCTTCGCTCTCAGGAATCATGATCTGAAATGCGTCCCATTGCACGTCCCTGTCCAACCCGATCGGCAACTCTGATTTATGTAATTGTTAGGCATATTATTTGCTTACAAACCTTCCTTGATTGTCTTTCGTTTTCGCGATAGCAGGCCGGTTCCAAAGCTTTGAATTTTCAGAGTTGATTATTTATACAATATATTAAGTTGCATATATCTATTGCAGGCTCAGATAAAACATCGTGCTGGGTATCATGAAAGGCTATCTTATCAATTTTTTTGTATCAAACTGACGGTTTTCGTCACTTTCGAGTCTTTCAGCGTTGATTGGGATGTCGTCTTATCGGCAAGTAACAAGGAAGTATCGGGTGACGTTATCGGACAATACTTTTGAATAAGGCTCGACATTTTCGAAGAGAGGTGAATAAGGCAAAAAGGTGTTGTCGTTGGAAATCCAAGCGGATTGATGGATACGGTGACCACCGGGATACCGTCCGTTTTCGTGTCGTTTCAGGTCATTGACCGTGGAAATATCAATTTTCCGGTTATGAATTGACTATGATGGGCGATATTTTTATGATGACCGGGTCTCAATTCCCGTTCAATAGAGGAAAGTGTGGCTTCGAGGTAAGCTGTATGCGGCATCTGTATTGTTAACATTTTGATATTATAAATATTACTGTAGTGGCCTATGTTGAAAAAGATACTCGTTGCGACTTCAGCCCAGATTGCCATATTGAGCGTGTTGATTCTGATCGGCATGCTGTCTTCGCTAAATCCCTGGGAGTACCTGGAAACTCAACATTACGATTTCTGGGCACACCATTTCCGCAGCCCCCAGGACCAACCCGTCGTCATTGTTGCCATCGATGAAAAGAGCATCCGGGAACTCGGCGACTGGCCCTGGCCGCGTTCGCGAATGGCCGAAATGGTCCGCCATCTGACAGACCAGGGGGCTGCGTCCATTGGCATCTGCCCGTTGTACACCCAGCCCGATTCCGATCCCGGCTTAAAGGAAGTCAGGGATATGAAACAGCTGGTCGGCGATCGAAAATGGCGGGGCGGCCGGAAGGCCGCCCGAATTGTGCAGGAGATGCTGGACACCGCTGAAGATCGGTTGGACCAGGAATCCCAGCTGATCGCCGCCGTTCGCAGAGCAAGAAAGGTGGTCCTCCCGCTGCGTTTCACAAAGGGGCGGCCGGCGGCAACCGACAGTGACAAAATGTCGGGGATGCTGATCGTCAACTCATTGAATCCGGAAGTGCTGGCATCCGGGGCTGACGAAACGCCTCCGGTCGAAGCCGAATCGTCGAAGGGCGTAAGCCAGGACCTTATCACCGCCACCGGTGTCTGGGAGACGTTTGATGCGCTGGCATCCAAGGCCAGTGCCTTGGGACATCTGAATTTGGATGCGGACCCGGATGGGCTGTATCGCCGCATGCCGTTGCTGATTCAATACAAAGACCGGTTATTCCCGGCCATGTCGCTGCAACTGGCGATCCGGCACTTAGGGAGTTGGCTGAAGGACATGACGGTCGGCCGGAATTTTTTCGGCCAGCCATGTTTGCGGATCAACCACCTTGAGGTCGCTACGGACGACGCTTATCGCATCCTGATGAATTATGACAGTCAATGGACCAGGGAAAGGACTTACTCTTTTGTGGATGTGCTGAATGGATCGCTCGATCCGGCCATTTTCAGAAACAACATCGTTTTGATCGGCGCGACCGGCGAGGGGATGACCCCATTCTATCGCATCGGTCCGTATGACAAGGCCTCTTTGGTCGAAATCACCGCCAATGCCCTTGCCCGCATCCTTTCGACGGTTCGGCTTTCGCGGCCTTCGTGGGCCCGGCCCCTGGAAATTGTGGCCTTGCTTTACTTCGCTTTTTTCCTCATCATTGTGATCCCACGTGTGGATTTCAAAGTCGGCGCCTTGATTCTCGGCATTTTCCTGGTCACCTGGTATATCCTCGCCCTTGGTCTCCTGCTGGGGTACGGGTACTGGATCAAGCCGTTCGGCCCGGCCGTGCTGGCGTGCAGCGGCTTTGTCCTCACCGTGGCGGCGGGATATTCCCGTAGATGGCGGCACGAAGTACTGGATGCCAATAGGACCCTCGGGCTGCACTATCAGGGACAGGGTCTGCTCGATATGGCTTATGACAGGTTCATCAAGTGCCAGGTTCAGGATGAGGCGGTCAAGCAGCTGCTTTACAATCTGGGCCTTGATTTCGAGCGCAAAAGGATGTTCGAGAAAGCGCTGATGATTTACCGTCTCATCGGTAAATACGGTCCCTTCAAGGATATCGACAAGCGCAGCACCCGGCTCGCTGCACCGGACGGCACCATGGCGTTGCCCGTTGCCGGCGGCACCGTAGAAACGCCCCTTTTGATGGTCGACAATGACATCAAGCCGGTTTTCGGCCGCTACGAGATTCTCAGGGAGCTGGGCAGGGGCTCAATGGGGACGGTGTATCTGGGTCGCGATCCCAAAATCAACCGCGAGGTCGCCATCAAAACGCTGAAATACGCTGATGTCGGTCCCGGTGACCTGGACCAGGTGAAAACGCGTTTTTTCCGGGAGGCCGAAGCCGCGGGCAAACTCTCCCACACCAATATCGTATCCATTTACGATGTGGGTGAGGAGCACGACATGGCTTATATGGCCATGGAACTGCTGAACGGCACCGACCTGACCCGGTTCTGCGGACACGGGCGCCTGCTGCCGGTCTGTCAGGTCCTGCCCATCATTGCGGATGTGGCCGCCGCTCTTGATTATGCCCACAACCAGGGTGTGATTCACCGGGATATCAAACCGGCCAACATCATGCTGCTGGCGGATGGCCGTATCAAGGTCACCGATTTCGGTATCGCACTGGTGGTGGATGCATCCAAGACCCGCAGCGGTGTTGTTCTGGGAACACCCACCTATATGTCGCCGGAACAAGTGGCCGGCCAAACGCTGGACGGCCGCTCGGATCTTTTTTCCCTGGGAATCATACTTTACGAGTTGCTTGCGGGAGCCAAACCTTTTAACGGCGATACCATCTCCACGATTCTCCATGCGATCACCCATAGCACCTATAAGCCGTTTTCCGAATTCAAGCGAGACATTCCGGCTTGCTGCCAGGAGATCGTCGACAAGCTGCTGGCCAAGGAACTGGATGAACGGTTCGATTCCGCCGCCCAGCTTTCAAAGGCGGTAGAGCATTGTATGGCCGAGTTGCCGAGTTCCTCCCCTGAGGCAGTCGTTGATGTCTGTCAGTTTCAAGTTTCCGAAACTGGATCGACAACTGAGAAAATCCGGTGAGAACCGGTCATCCCGCTGATCTGAATTCAGGGTGAGTCAAAGCAGAACAGCAATCCAGGCGATGATCAAAATCACGATCCATGCCGCAGCGATCGCCCACAAAATGTGCTTCCAGTTGTCTCCAAAAAATCGTTTGGTAGACTGAACGATCCAGGTCCAGCTCAACCAGAGGTGGATGGATAGAATAGCCAGCAACAGCAGGGCGAGATAGAGATGAATATCCCCCCAGTCATGCCGGTGAAGACCGAGAAAGTACTTGGCGGCCTGAGGTTCTCTTCCTCTAGGGATGACAAATCCCAACAACAGCCCGATAGCGGCCACACTGCAGATATCGACAAACAGAAGGATATCGATGATATATTTGAAGGCGTGTTTTTTCATTTCTCACCAGTCTCGATCCGGCCTGTCGCCGGGTTATGCTGCATTTCTATTTGGAGTACACCACCTTGACGAAGTTGTCGACGTTATATTCACAGTCGGCATCGTCGCAGCCCCAATCCGCCTCCATGATGGTCCCATGCCACCGGGTTATATTTGGGAATACTGAATTTGTGTTTTTCTATGGAGGCGTTGATATCCATTCACCGACCCGCGTACATTTTAATGAGTTCCCACCAAAGCCAGAAAAGGCCCAAGCAGGCCAGAAGTCCGACAGACCCTGCGACAATTTTCCATTTGGGAACATGCTGATCCGGATCCTGTTCTTTAAACAGGTAGTCGGTCTGCAGGGACCAACGCTGCCGGATGCCTGTCAGTCCGATACCGATCATCAGCAAACCGCCGATAAGAAACTTAGATCCTTTCCACGAAACATCGGTCTCCAAGGTGGCTACTTTTGGATTGTTCGGAAAGTAGTACACCTGGATTTTACGCCCTTTCGGATAGGTGCTTAAAAGCGCATTAATGTCTTCTCGTCTTCCGGATGGGTCGCCGAAGCAGATCCGTTTCCCACTATACGTCTGCCCATCTACTCGATATTGGTAAGCAAGATGGAGTTGAAACTTTAGCGCTCCCTCGCGCATGAGGCCCCGCTTAAGTTCGGAACGGGTGATCACACCGTCGGTGACCGGCCAGTCGTTGCAAACCAACATGCGATAAGTATTCAATCCTGTCGCAATAAAAATGCAGGCCCCGATGACGGCCGTAATGGCCCAAATCCACTGAGCCAAGGTTAGGATGCGTGGCTTTGATCGTTCAACGTCCATCTGTTTCCAGGATTCGCCATCGGTTTCAGCCTTTGTGGCCTCTCATCTTGATTTGCAACCATCCGTTCCACAAATCAATAGTCAGGATTTATAAATTTTTACAAGTAATGAGGGCTTTATGGGGGTATTTTGGGTGCTGTATCTCAGGTTATCGTACGGGCGATGGTTTGGCTTCCTCCAGAACTTTCCGTATCGTTTTTGCCAGATCGGCTTTAACCATCGGCTTGTATGCAAAGGCCTTGATTCCAATTTCTGAGGCGGTTTCATCTGCAATCTTTCTGCTGTAGCCGGTACATAGAATCACCGGGATATCGGGTCGGATCTTCATTAGCTCAATTGCTAATTTGTCTCCAGTCAGATTCGGCATCGTCATATCCGTAATGACAAGATCAAATGCATCAGGCTTTACCTTGAACAATTCCAGCGCCTCAACGCTGCTGGTTCGGGTCGTTACGGAATACCCCATACGTTCAAGCATCTGGCTTCCCATTTTGGCTATGGATAATTCATCGTCTACAAACAAAATTCTTTCCGTTCCGTTCTGGAGCGCAGCAGGCGCATCGACCCCATGGGCGGATCCTTTCTTCGTCGCGGGCAGATATATCGAAAATGTTGTCCCTTTTCCCAGCGCGCTTTCAACAGTAATCCTGCCGCCGTAACTTTCGATGATGCCCTGCGCCATGGCGAGACCCATCCCGGTACCTTCGCCGGGGCCTTTCGTCGTGAAATAAGGCTCAAAGATCGATCCGATCATATCAGGAGCGATCCCGGTACCTGTATCGGATATTTTGATTTCGACATATTGGCCTTTTCGCATGCCGATCAATGGCGCCTTTATATCGACAGCCACGTCAGTGAGGCTCACCCCCAAGACTCCGCCCGAGTCCTCCATGACATAGGCTGCATTGGTACAGAGGTTCATCAATACTTGATGAAGCTGGGTTGCATTGCCCATGATCCAAGCGTCGCTGTCAAGATCCAGCCGGATTTCTATGGTGGTGGGGATGGTTGAACGGATGAACTTCAGTACTTCTTTTGCAACCTTGCCGGGTAGAATCGGGGCTCTTTTTTCATCCGATTGACGGGCAAATGCGAGGATCTGTCGAACCAGGTCTTTTGCCCGCTTTCCCGCAGAATATACTTCCTGCAGACTGTCTTCTACATCCGAGCCTTTGGGCGTCTCTTCAAGTGCCAGTTCGGTAAAACCGATTATGGAAGAAAGGATATTGTTGAAATCATGTGCGATACCACCGGCAAGATTACCGATGGATTCCATTTTCTGGGCCTGCGCTAACTGCGCCTGGGCGTCTTCTTTCTCCTTGACGGCATGCAAATAGTCGGTAATGTCCCGATAAATGGTCATTTTAGAAACAGTGCCATCCGCATTGCGGATCGGCATGTTCGTGACACGGTAATGTCTTTCATCGAGCGGGCTCTTAATATTCATTTCCAATATTTCTCCGGACGCGGCTTTATCGAAAACGCACCAGTCACATTTTTTCTCCAATCCGTGCAATGCAAAATGACATCTTTCGCCGGTTGCATCCCTTCCGGTACGCATAATCATGGCCGGGTTCATATATTTAACGGTAAAGTCGGGGGAGCAGATATATAGCGGATCTGCGAAGGACTCCATCATCGCGCGGTATTTCTTCTCACTATCGCGCAACGCTTCCTCTGCGCGCTTGCGGCGGGTAATATCAATGAGGAATCCTTCCACACCGATGATTTTTCCCTCCTTAATGACAGGATTCGCAGAAAAAGAGTGGTAGCCCACAGACCCATCTTTACACCTTCGAGAGAACTCATCCGCCGTTATTGTCTTTCCGGACATTATGCGTTCAACAATCGTTTGCGCCTGCTCTAAATCGGTGTCGACTTGGGTCGCTGAATAATGCCGCTCGATGATTTCATCGGCTGTAGTATAACCGTGCATTCTCAGCCATGATGCATTGACGCTCTGAAAGGTGCCATCCAGATCAATCCAGAAATATCCAGCACCCGTGTTCTCTATGATTCTTCGAAGCCGCTCCTCGCTATCCCTCAGGTTGCGATGCATCAACAAAGTGGTTAGGGCATCCTCCAACCTTCTGCCGATTTCCCTTAGAAGCCGCCGATCCTCCTGCGACCAGACCCGAGGCCGTGAGCATTGGTGGATTCCGAACATGTAAGGCTTATCGATCTTGGGATAAATGGCCATGGATAGCTGGGATTGTTCATGAAAACGATTGGCAACATCCTTCGGGAGAGGCTGCTCGTTCCCTGGACCGAATCCTATGGGGTCAGGTGAAGATAAGACGGTTCTATATACCCTGACCACATCAGGGTCCATTGGGACATCAAGCCCCAGGGCAAGAGCGCCGGGAAATTCCGGCTTGGTGCGCTCCATCGGGGCCTGCCAAGTCGCCGCGTCCGGATCGCAAGGATATACAATCCAGGCGCGATCGCTTTCAAAGACCGAAAGCACGACATCGAGCACGTCACTCATCATCTGCTCAATATCATTGTTTTGCTGGATCGCCCGGTTGACCTTGTCCATGTTCTCAAAGAACTTTAAGTTGGCCAATCGCTCTTGTTCCATCTGCCTGCGGTTGGTGATATCCTGATTGACACCGTATGTCTTCACCGTCTTGCCCTGGCTGTCCTTGACGATGAAATATCGGACGGTGATATAGCCGACCTCCCCGTCGGCGTATAGGATCCTGTGCTCAAGCTGCTGGTTGAAGTTGGGATCGGTTGTTTCGATGCATTTGCTAATCTCTTTTCTGACCATTTCGTTGTCATCAGGGTGAACAAATCGTTTGGCGTATTCCTCAGATGTCATAAAGTATCCCCCGGCCTGCTCAGCCGTGGTGCGGAATATTTTGTAGAATTGGTC
>JARRKU010000084.1:16086-31370 GCA_037387725.1 Desulfobacteraceae bacterium | reverse complement strand
CCGTCGGTGAAGCAGGGTGGACTTGTAGGGGAGCAGTTGGAACTGGTGGTGTAGGTGGAGTCGCCGTTGCCCAGGATGGCCGACGTGGGGCCGCCGCCCAGGGGGGTGAAGCGGATCTCGTATGTATCCGACGTGCCCGCGTTGGGCAGCAGGCCGCCGATCCGATAGGCGCCGCCGGCATCGGTGGTCACGGTGGTGGCCAGGCTGCCGTTGCGATAGAGGGCCACCGACCACCCCTGGAGCTGCTGTTCGCCGCTGTCATAGGCGGTGTTCAGGTTGGCGTCGTGCCACACGTTGCCGTTGAGGGTGGCGCTGCCTGGAGTGCCGCCCACATCGATGGAAACGCTGGCCGTGTCGGTATCGGCCGGGCTGTTCCAGCGCACCTGACCGGTGTTGGTGATGGTGGTGCCGATGGCCACGCCGGCGTTGATCTGCACACGGAAACGGACCACACAGGCGGCGCCGACGGGCAGATCACCGTAGGTGGCCGCGTAGTCGGCGGTGAGCATTGCACCGGCATATGTGACGCCTGCCGCAGCCCCGTCCATGGTGCCTGAACCGGCCACATAGGTTACCAGGGTATCCAATGGTGGTCCCAGATTGTCTGTGATCACCACATTGGTGGCCGGCAGGCTGCCCACATTGGTGGCCCGGATGGTGTATTCGAGTTGTCCGCCGGCCAGAGCCGGACCACCTCCCACCACGGCCACCGATTTTGAGAGGGTGAGCAACTGGGCGGCGCCCACCACAACAATGGTGGGCTGGTATCCGTTGGAGGGCAGGCCGTCAGCATCGGTGAGGCCCGGCGGCAGTTCGTTGGAGGTCAGATCCCCCTGGTTGCTGATGACAGTGCCGGTGGCCAGGCCGCCGTTGACAACCACCTCGAAGGTGACTGTGGCGCTTTGTCCGGCAGAGACGATGCCGGCCCCGGGGTTGTCGGACGACTGCACGGTCAACCCGCCCACCAGGGGTGAAACGCCGCCCACATCCGGCACGGCCACGCCGTTCAATTGGGTCGATCCCGGCACATAAGCGGTGTTGGTGGGCATGGCGTCGGTGAGCACCACGCCGGTGGCCGGGATGGCGCCGCTGTTTCGGATATCGATGGTGTAGAAAAGGGTGTCCCCCGGGTCCACAATGTTGGCCGTACCGTTGTCCACGGAGATGACAACGGTCTTATGGGCATAGAGCAGGGGCACGTTGCCCACCACGTCCCGGGTGGGATCGTCGGGCGCTGGCGTGTCCGGATCATCCGAGGGTTGAACCGGCTGCGTACCGCTGCCCTGGCCGTCAAAACTGACAAAGCCCTGGTTCTCGATGATCAGGCCGTCCATGGCCGCCGGATCGATGACCACGTCGAAGGTCACGGTGGCGGTGTTGTTGGCCGCAGGGGCTGCATCGGCCCGCATATAGCCGGCCGTGGTGTTCTCCGGGGCGTTGATCAAAATGCCGGTACTCAATGGGTTGACGCCGGGGGTCGTGTCAGGCACGGCGCTGCCGTTCAGGGTGGTGCTGTTGGCCACGTAGGTGGTGTTGGCCGGCGTATAGTCCTGGAGGCGGACATTGACGGCATTCTCATCGCCGATGTTCTTGATGGTGATGGTGTAGCGCAGGGTATCGCCGGCCATGAGCACGGCCGGGTCGCCGGTCAGGTCGGTGGAGATCTTCTGCACCTGGAACTGGGGCGCCGAATTGATCAGGGTCTCGGTGGGATCGCTGTTGCCCGCAACATTGGGATCGTCGCTTAAGATGGTCGTCGGTAAGATGGAATTCAGACCGGCCTGGTTGAGCACCACCGTACCGCTGGGAATTGCCGGCGCCAGGGTGACATCGAACTCCACCACCAACTGTTCGGTGCCGCTGCCCGCGGCGCCGAGGTTAAGGCCGGCTACGCTGACTAGTCCGGTGCCATTGGCTCCGCCCGTATCATCTGTACCGCTGGTGTCCGCCCCGGCGGGCACGCTGGTCAGCACCAGGCTGCCCGGCACGAACCAGGCCGGGCTGTTGAGGGCGTCCAGTTCATCGGTGATGGAGATGCCGGTCAGGCCCCCCGAACCGTTGTTGATGACCTCGAGGGTGTAGTGAAGGGTGTCGCCCGGGCTGGCGTTGAGGCCCGGGTCCTGGCCGGTGGTGACGTTGCGCACGTGTTTGAAAAAATCCAGATCCGGCGCCTGGGTGTTGATGGTGTGGGCGTCCTCCTGGTCGGTGTTGTCGGCCGGGGTGCCGTCGGTCAGCGCATAGGTGTATTGATGGGGGGCGGCGTCGGCCGCGTCGGGATTATAGCCGTACCATTGGGTGACCCCCGCCACGTTGGTGAGCGTCGCCGCGTTGAGGGTGTCGGCGTCCAGTTCGGTATCATAGTTGATGACCAGGTGGTCGTCGGGCTGCAGTGCGCCGGCCACCGACTGGAGCTGCAGTGTCCATTCGCAGCTGGCGCCGTCGAAATTCACCGTGTAGTCGGTTCCGGCGGTCAGCACGCCGGAAGTCGGCGTGCCGCCGTTGTCGAAAAACTGGGCGGTGATGTTGCTCGGTCCGGCGCCGCAGGTGCCGCCGTTGACCGCATCATCGGGCAGCCGATCCACCACGGTGAGGTTCCAGGCGGCACCGGTGGACGTATTATGGATATCCAGCACGAAGCCGGCCGGCGCGCCCACCACCATGTTGGCCGGACCGTTCTTGTCCATCGCCAGCATGTCCGGCCCGATAATGGTCATGTCGGCCGTGGTGTCCGCGCCGCCGGCCTGCTGGGTGCCGGCATCCCCGTCCACCTGGTTGAAGGTGTAGGACGCCGTGTTGGCAAATGTTGCGCCGGTATTGTTGGGCGCCGGCGGCGGATCCACCGCAGGCTGGGTGTCGTCCAGTCGCACGGTGATATCGATTTCGATCTGTTCGCCGGCCGGGATGTCGATGCCCGAGGTGGCGTCTTCGATCACCAGGCTGGTGGCCGTACCGGTATTGAGCGGTGTCCACGAACCGGAGCCGGAAACCTTGGAGACGCCGAGAACGGTCAGGGAGGCCGCCGAAGCGCTCAGATCATCCAGGATGCGCACGTCGTGCAGGGCCGTGGTCTGGGCGGCGGCTGGTACGGTGATGCGGTAGGTAAAGGGCTGACCGATGGCCGCCGTAGCGACGACGTTGGCCTTGTCCAGGGCGGCCGCTGCCGCTGTTGTAAAAGTGACGCTGTCGGTGTTGCTGGGTCCGTAAATTTCGCGCACGCCGACAGCGCCGCCCCGCGTGGGCACGCCATCGTCGTCAAATGAATAGTAAAGCTGGACCTGGGCCTGGTTGGTCAGGGTCATGCCGGGGGCCAGCCCGGTGTCGGTCTGGGTCTGGTAGACCAGGCGCAGGGTGTCGCCGGCCGGGATGGTGTACGCATCGGCCGTGCCGGTGTCGAAATCCCAGGTGGCCGTGCCGGTGGCCGCATCATAGGACGGCGCCAGATTGGGCAGGGGCCCGCCGGCCACCAATGCCACGCTCACCATGGTGATGGTGGCAGTGCCGTTGCGCATGCCCACGGGGATGATGTCCCGCAGGACCGTGTCGTAGGCCGGTGCCGTGCCGTTGTTGGCGATATCGATGGTGTAGGTGACCAGTTCATCGGCGTCCAGTACACTGTCGCCGCCAGCCGCTACAGCGGATTTGGCCACACTGAGGTTGGGTTGGCGAACGTCGATGGTCTCGGTGTCGGTGATGGTGGTGGCCGGTCCGCTGATGGTGTCATAGCCCATGGCCGCTGTATTGGTCAGGGCGATATTGTTGACCTGGGGGTGCACCAGGTTGAGCACCCGTGCCCGGTAGACGATGACAAAGTCGTCGTTAGCCGGGTTGCCGTCGGCCTGGTTGACGATGTCGCCCAGGGTCATGGTTACGGTGGTGGGACCGGTGGCGGCGTTGCCGGCCACAACGATACCGGCGGCCGGAATATCGGCATGGGCAAAAGGTGCCACCGCCCCATAGGGCGCCGAGGTGTCTCCGTTGATGCCGGCAATCTCTTCGAAGATAAGGCCCTGTGGCACGGTATCGGTGACCGTGACGTTGTTGGTGGTGCCCTCCTGGAGAGAGAGGCGAACTTCGTATTCCACGATATCACCGATGCGCACCAAATTGTCGCCGGGTCCGTAGGTGTCGAGCAGGCGTGTCTTGGTGGTGGCGGTGGTGTCCCCCACAACCACGTTGGCGGTGACCGGTCCGGTAAAATAGTCGTTATACGCCGGAGTGGCCGTGCCGTTGCGTTCCAGGGTGCTGGCGCCGTCGAGGCTGGTCCAGCGGATAATGACGCTGTTGCCCAGGTTCTGGCCGATGAGCACGCTGTTGTCCACCTGGACATCGTAAGTGACCGTGACCACCGTGCCTTCGGTGACGTCGATGTCGGCGTTGCCGTCTTCCAGGGACCAGGTCAGGGTCTGGGGGGTTGTAACGCCGTCGCCGGTGGTTGCAGGCACCGAGATGGTGTTGCCGGCGCCGTCCACCGTGGGGTTACCGCTGTAGACCAGCCCCAGGCTGAGGCTGTCCTCGATGCGCACGTCAAAGGCGTCGGAGTAGTTGTCGCCTGCTCCGCCGCCGGCGGCGGTGAAAGTCAAGGTGTAGCGCAGGGTATCGCCGGCCTGGGGCGGATTGCCCGGGTTGGTGACATTGGCCACGCTTTTGGAAAGGCCCAGGGAGGGCTCCACAACGGTCTGGACCGCTGTGTTGTCGTTAAGGGTCACGGTGGCGGCGGTCTCGCCGTGGGTGTAGGTTGCCGCCACGGCGTTCTGCAAGGTGTCTCCGGCCGGCCGTGTCGTTCTCGGTCTGGGTGGTCACCGTGCCGATATTCCACACGGCGCTGCCGCTGGTCTCATCGGCCGGGAAGGCGATCATGGCCGCTTCGCCGGGGGCTGCGCCGTTGATGGCGGCGATGCCCTGGAAGGTATAGGTGATGGCGTAGGGCGCGGCATTTTCCAGCACATAACTCAGGCCGGTACCGTCAAGAGTGTCGGTAACCATCAGATTGTCGGTAACGCCTTCCGGCAGGGTGATCTCGATCTGAAAGGACTTGTGCTCGCCGACGGCGGGGATGGCCGCCGGGTTGAGGTCGGTCTTGGTCATGACCACGGCGGGTACCGTCACGTCGTCGCTATCCGTGGTTTCATAATCGTTGAGGGTGTCGCCCGCGTTGGGCAGGGCGCCGTTGCGCATGCCGTCGGCCGCGCCGTTGGCGCCGATGGTGCCGCCGCTGTTCAATGCGGTGGTTTGCGACTGCAGGGAGGTCCAGGCCGCCTGGATGGTGTTGTCCAGGATCTCCTGGGGCTGAACCCCGTTGTCCACGCGCACCTCAAAGGTGAAAGTGACGCTATTTGTGGGATCGATGCCGTTGGGGGCGTTCCAGTTGAAGATGGGACGGTTTACGCCCAGGGTGGCGGTGTCCACGGTGTCGGGCGGATTGGCGCCGCCCATATTGCCGATGTAGGTCAGGTTGGTGCCGGTCAGGTCGTCCAATACCTGCAGGTTGTACGCGGTGGCCGTGCCGTTGTTGGTGGCGATCACCGTGACGGTGAGCACGTCGGTGGCGTCGGCGTTGGCTACTGCAAAGGTTTTGTTCAGGGCGATGAGGGGTTCCTGAATCTGGACGTCCACCTCATTGAAGTTCTGGGTGATGGTGGCGCCCACCTCGTCCACGTACTGGGCGTATGCGTTGGTGGTGGGATTGCCGTTGGTGATGGTATCACCGTCGTTGTTGCCGGCGGTGTTGGTCACCCGGGCGATGAATCCGATGCCGAAATTGTACCGGTTCCCCAGCCCTGCGGTTCCGGCGGTGACGCGTTGGTCGCCGAAGTTCCACTGCACCTCGCTGGCGTTACAGGTGGGGGTGAAGGTGCCGCCGGGGGTGAAACCGGCCGCGGCGTAAGGGCCGGTGGGCCCCAGGTCGACCACCGGGGCTTCGGCGCAGGTGATACCCGCAGGCAGTTCGTCGCGGATCACGAAGTTGCGCAGCAGGGCGACCGGCAGCAGCGTGTTAAGCCGGTACTCGATCTCCTCGCCGATGGAGACCCCTTGCGTACCGGCTCCGGCAATGGGCGTGCTGGAGAGGGCGTTGATGCGCTTGGGCTGGGTTTCGATGGGAATCATCTGCACATCGGCGCTGGCCGTGGGCGAGGTGTAGTCGCGGGCATCGCCGATATCGCCGTAAGCCCGCGGGGACGGCAGCGGATCTGATTGGCTGCCGTAGGCCCCTTCCAGGGAGTCGTAGGTGGCATAGGCTGTATTGGTGAAGGTCTGCAGCGGAGCGGCGTCATCATCGAAATCGACCCGGTAGTACAACTGCACCGAAGCACCGGGGTCGATGCGCAGCAGGGCGTCGCTGTGGGTATAAGAAAAAGTGATCACCGCCGGCGTGGCGTTTTTCACCGTGTTGTCGCTGATAGCGCCTTCGCCGCCGGCATCGGCCCCGTCGGTGGCGGCATCGCCGTCGTTGTTCAGGCCATCGGCGCCGAAGGGCTCTACCAAGGCCAGGTCGCTGGCGTCGAGGGTATCGGTTACAGTGACATCGTAGGCCGGCGCCCGGGTCACCCCGCTGTTGCTGGCCTCGTTGGTGACGGTGAGGCGGTAGAGATAGGTGTTCAGGGCGTCGCCGTCGTCGGCCGCTGCGACCCAGTTGGTACAGGTGGGACCGCTGCCGTAAAGGGTCTCGTTACAGACCTCCTTGACCACTGTGATGGACGGTTCGGTGACGGTGAGCGAGACCTGGCGGCCAGACAGGGGCGGGTAGACGCTCATGCTGGGCCCGTAGGGCACGGTGAATTCATCCGGATCACCCACCAGGAAGACGACATCGAAGGTGGAGGTCAAAGTGTTGGTGCTGCCGGCGGCGTGCTGGTTGGGGGCTGCGCTGGTGTCGATGGGATCGTTGAGCAGGCGCGCGGTTACGTCCAGTTCGAACCACTGCTCGATGGTGGTGATGTAACTGCCCGCATCGTTGAAGGTCCAGTAGAGCGTTCCCTCCGCCATGTCGTACTGGGTCGGCGGCGTCGGTGCCACCGAGCGCTGGAAGTCGATATCGGCAATCTGGGCGGTGACGGTATAGGCGGAGCGGTCCACATACCCCTGACCGTCGGGCAGGATATCGTCCACCTGGACATTGCGCACCTGGATGGGGGTGTAGCCTGGTGTCAGGAAGCCGAACCAGCCGCCGGCCTGGACGTTATAAGTGCATTCTTCGCCGATCTGCACCTGGTCGTCCGGGGAGCCGGGGGGCGGATTGTTTTCCGAACAGTTGCCGGACTGGGTCTTGTTGAGATTGAACCCCATCACCCGGGCGCGGATGCCGTCCATGGTGTAGTCGTTGGCACGATCGGTGACACCGTCGCCCCTTGGCACGATGGCTGGAAAGGTCAGCCGCGCCCCATTGTCCAGGGTAATCTCTCCGATCACGTCGGCCCGGAAGGTCAGGTCGTCGGCGGCGATGCGGGCCGGGTCGGCGGACTTGTTGACGACAAAATCCAGGTCCACATATCCGCCGTTGCGGGCGATCGCCCCCACGCCGGCGCTTTCCTTGCACTCGATGACGGTGGCCCCGGCCGGAAACCCCAGGGGCGTCTGCCACTCGGTGAGCGGCGGCATGTCGGTGGGGGTGTCCGTACAGCCCGCGGGCAGGCTGGCTGTGTCCACCTCCATGGTCTGGCCGAAGGCGACGTATGCATAGTAGTCTGCTGCCGAATGTCCGCCGTTGTTGGTCAGCCGGACGGTCAGGGTGGTGCTGGTGCTGTTGGTCAGGATGTAATCGAGCACCGGGCCGCTGGGGCCGTATGTCTGTACATCCAGGTCTTCCGGCCGGGTAGTGTGGGTGCTGTTGAACGTATCGGTATTGGGGCCGCCGCTACAGAAATCGTTGAATGTCACGCTGACGCTGTTGGGCAGGTTGGCCAGCGCGCTGTGGTCGGGATCTGTACTGCTGGCAGCCGGGTCTTCCTCGATAATATCGAGATCCGCCTCCCGATCGTAGGAGGCGGAGCGCACCAGCACGATGCCGAAAGTGATCACAAGCTGGTCGCCGTGGCGCAGCAGGTTGGCATGGCCATCGTTGGTGCTCGCACTGCTGGTCAGACTGAACTGCGGGTCGGTGTTGAGCAGCGGATCGCCGTTGGGATTGTCCCAGGTCACCTGGTTGGTCAAGCCGTCATAGCCGCCATAGGCACCCGTTGCCGCGATGGTGGGCGTAAAGGTGGCATCCACCACATATTCGGCGGGCAGGGCATTGGTCACCACCAGGTCGCTCACCGTGCCGCCGCTGTTATTGGTGATGGTAATCACCACCCGTCCTTTGGTGCCGGCATCCGGGTTGCCGGCGCCGACGCCGTCGTAATCCACCGCGATATCAAGATCCCGGTCGGAGAGGGTGTTCAGGGTGGCCGTGGCTGATCCGGGGCTGGCCCCGAATGAGGTGGCTGCGATGTCACCGGACGGCGGCTCGGCATCGCAGCCCCAGTGGATATCCGAGACCGTGTTGGTCCGGTCCGAGGAGCAGGAGCCGTTGGGGGCGTTGGGGATCTTGCCCACCAGGTAGAGGTAGGTCGTGCCCCCTGCGGGTACGTCCACCGCCGTCGGTGAAGCAAAGGGGAGGTCTACATCATATGCTGTCAAACTGTTCCCCCCCGGAAAGGCGGCACATGTGCCGGCGCCGCCGGTGACCGCCGCGTTGGTGGCGGCGGCTTCCGAGTCGCAGATGTAGAGAAGGTCGTTGATGCCGAGGCTGCCCACATCCAGTACATCGTTCAGTTCCAAATCCTGGAGGTCGGCGGTGCCGGCGTTGCCCACTGCGATACGCCAGATAATATCGTCATCGATGTTACCGTAAACCTGTTGGGTATATTCTCCGGCATCCTGGCCGGCATCCACGTTGCGCCCCAACTTGGCGACAGTAGGATTGGGCTCGCGAAGCGGCAATGTATCTGAATCAGTAACTGTGGCCGGGGTTCCAGGGCAGATTGAAGGAATCCCGCTGACGTCTTCGGCTGTATAGTCGAGACTCACCGAAATGTCGCGGGTGGCTGAGATCAGTCCTTCTTCGGTGAGGGACGCGTCCCGTTCCACCGAAAACCGGATGGTGATAATGTTGGCGGTACCCGCATTGTTAGTGGCCGAAAGACGCCCCAAGTCGGAAATTTCTGTGGAGGTCCAGGTCAGGATCTGGTTGTTGACGCCGGAGATCAAGGGCCCTGACGGACCGGCCACCGGCGTGCTGTTAACCCAGGCCTGGATGGATCCTGCATAGGTCAGGCCCGAAGTCCCCAGATCCTCCTCCACCGTCATGTCGATCATGTCGGTATTTCTGTCAAAAGGATTGGAGACGACGATGGTGATATACCCGGTGCCGCACAGCTCGCAGTAGCTGGAGCTGGTGGAGGGGCTTGCGGTCAGATCGTGGCTGACAAGCGGGATGCCCGAGGTGTTGTCGCATGGTGCAGCCATTACCGCGCAAACAATCAGCAAAGTAGCGAACACACTACAGGCAGCAGTGATAGAGTGTTTATACAAAAGGTATAAAGCCTTTAAATCAATTTCAGACAGCGTTGTTTAATTCGTTCAGCCCCATGAAAACGAATATGAACTATATAAACAGCCATATATAAGATCGTCAGTTACAGTTTTGCTTCTAATTCCGCCTACTTTAGGGAAAGGCGATTCTACTTCCCGCAAATTAGATGCCAATTTGGTTCCTCTATTTTTAAGATCAAATAAGCACCTGTAATAATAAGAAATAAAAAATCAATCGAATGATCCCACGCAGAGTTGGAGACTGGAAATTGATATTTTTTGAATGGAAAGTATGCTTTTGTATACAGGTATTGATCAGTACAAAGAAGCAGCAAAGTTGCAGTACGAACACAGCCTTATGATAGAAGCGGTTGCTCGGATTGATAAAAGATATTGCCGTCTGAAGTTTTCCAGGCTTTGGGGATAGGATAAAATATGGAATTCAACTGCTGATGGATGTGTTGCGCTATCTCTATCCGCAGGTTCTGTGAACCAGAAAGGAAATGAAATAGGTTTTGATGGAGAACAGTGTGGAGAGCATGATGATGGTGCTCGACAGTTCTTCATCAGAATGCTTTGACATGCCAGAGATTTGTGTGCCAGAATAACTAGGAAAGGCGGCCGGACACTCCATTTGCGAATACCACGCAAAATGCTTCGCGGAGCCCTATGAAAGAATATACGATCATCTTGGCCGACGATCATGCTTTGATGCGCCAAGGCATCCGCAATATCATCGAGACTGTCCCGGGTTTCAACGTTATCGGCGAGGCCGGCGACGGACACCAGTTGTTGAAAATAATAAAGTCAACTCCTCCCGACATGGTGATCCTGGACATTTCCATGCCAGGACTGCGGGGCATCGAAGCTGCCCGGGAAATCAGAAACCGCTATCCGGATGTCCGTATTTTGATGCTCAGCATGCATAAGAGCCAGGAATTTCTGGCCATGGCCCTGGAGGCCGGCGCCAACGGCTACCTGCTCAAAGAGGACACCGGCGATGAATTGCTGCATGCCATCAGCCGGCTTCGCGCTGGACATACCTTCCTCTCAAGGACGCTGACCAAGATCCTTTCCACGGATATCATCGCCATTTGTCGGGGAAACCGCACCGCACGGGCCGACCCCTTGACCGCCAGGGAACGCCAGATCTTGAAATTGATCGCTGAGGGTCACACCGACCGGCAGATAGGTGAGTTGCTCTTCATCAGCTTGCGCACCGTTCAGCGCCACCGTTACAACATACGAAACAAACTGAACCTCAAACACACCGCCGATCTGGTCAAATACGCAATTGCCAGGGGCTACACCGATTGCGCGGAGTGATCTGCTCTTACGACCTTCGGTTCAGGATTTTTCACACTTTGCAGCATATGATTAAGCGTAACCAATCCGAATGGTTTAAACAGCCATCCGTCCACCACCTGGCTCTCCATATAAGGCGCTACTTCAGCCTGGCAGCATGCCGTCATTATCAGGATGTGGGTCTGCGGTGAACGTCGGCGAATCCACTGTGCCAGTTCAAAGCCGTTGACTTGCGGCATGCCCAGCTCGCTGATGACCATCTCACAGGGCTCGCGGCCGAAATACAATAGTGCCGCTGCGCTATCTTCAATCGGAATGACGCGATAGCCCAGCACGCTTAGCATCTCGGCCATTGCCTGCAATTCAATGGACTGCCTTTGTACAAGCATTACGTGACGATTTTTGGGCTTGGGATTCCGGCGCTTGCCTTTAACGGGTTGCATACCGTTTTGCGAGCACGGGCTTTTCGAAGCACCGGAATGCAGATTGTGATTTCCATGATCATCGGCAGGTCGCCAGAGGCGGCTCAAGCTTCGAATGCGGGTCATGTGACTCATCCACGCCAATTGGTGAAAACTCAATGCCCTTGCCGGTTTTGGGGCAAGGCCAACACCTCATCAATTTACTTCCCATTGGTCTGCGAAAGGGCAGAAAAGCGTTTCTTTGTTTATGATGCGGCGGTGTCTTTTAAAAGCAGGCAGGAGGAGCAAATCAATACGAGCAGGCACGGGGCGCCTCGGCAGAAAAACAAAGAACTGATACCTTTTTAGAAAAAAAGCGCATTCAATGCAATCGGTACTATTCCCCATTCCTGGGAAAAAAGATGGGTAGTTTTACGCATATCCCAATGTTGCAACATTGGGAAGTACGTACTTATACCCATGCGACGAGAGCGCAATTGGGTGGTTTTGCCAATTGTATCAGGTTCAAGATTGTTGATAAAAGGAAATTCTCGATGCGTTTTTGTTTACCGGGGGGAATTCCGGGATCATGAGGAAATAGAAGTGGTTTCAAAACCTCCCCTCGGGCCCGATTTCGGTGTTGGGACGAGGCGTTCAATCCTCAAAATACTCTATGTATTCCTCCGGTTGAACTCATCGTCCCGCCTTGACCTTGAACCCGATTGAAGGTTTTGAAACCACTTCTATCCATTTTCTTAATTGATGAGAGGTGGGTATGTACGACTTCGGCTATGCTGAGGACAAGATGGATAAAACCATTCCGCCTGACGCCTTTGAAAGGCGTGACGGCACAGAACGCCGCAAAGCACCAGCATGCGGTTTTACCTATGTCAGTACCGTGGGCTGGATTTGCCGGCGGGAGCAATTTCGCCGCGAAGACGATTGCTTTTCGGAATATTAGCGTTCATCACCAATCCATGATGCAAAAATGGAAGTCCCCTTGCCTTTGGTCGATTCTATTTTGAATCGGCCGCCGGACAATTCGGTACGCTCGCGCATGCCCGACAGCCCCAATCCGCGATTGCGGTTGTCTCCGTTCAATACCGTATCCAGGTCGAACCCAGCCCCATTGTCTCTGATATTCAGCTCGAGTCGGCCCTCATTTTGTCCCAGGCGGATATCCGCAAGCGTGGCGCGGCTGTACTTGGTGATATTGTTGAGGGCCTCCTGGAGGATCCTGAAAATGACGATCTTTAAATGCTCAGGGATCTGGTCCTCGGCCACATCGATGGTTCGCTTGATGAGAAGGTTGGGAAAGGAAATATGGAAATTACGGCAAAACCAGCCGATGGCTGCGATTACGCCAATGTCATCCAGCACGTGCGGTCTTAGGCCTGAACATATTCTTCTCGTCTCTTCGACACAACTCTGAATCAAAGGTATGAGTGACTGGAGGGGGCTTGCGATCGTTTCTTCATTGTCATCCCCGGCCGGAATGGATTTGATTGTTTTTTCCACATTCAATTTAATAACCATCAGCGACTGTCCGATGCTGTCATGCAAATCTCTGGCAATCCTTTTTCGTTCTTCCTCCTGGGCGCTTTGCAGGCGCGAAGAAAATTCGCGAAGCTGCTTCTCCGACGCCTCTAAAGCCAGTTGCGCTTTTTTACTTTCAGTAATATCCATAAGTGATACAACGCTCCGGAATGTCCCCGGGAGTATGGCCACGGTGGTCAATACGTCCCTTATCCGCCCCATTCGATTCTTGACCCGACATTCGTAATGCCTTGGCGCCGCTTCAGGGTCTTTTCTTCGCAACTGGTGATACTTTTGCATCATGGCCAAATCCCCTTCGGAGATAAACGCCTCCCAACTCATGATGCCTTCAATCTCCTCTTTGGTGTAACCGCTGAGTTTTTCGAATTCGGTGTTGACCAGGGATATGGAGCTATCGGCTTCGACGATCATTGTGGCGTTGCCGGTGGTCTCAAAAATGGTTCGATACCTGAGCTCGGAATCCCGCAACCGTTCCTGCATCTTGAGATGCGCTGTGATATCCTCAACCATTTCGATGGCCGCGGTAATATTCCCGCCGCTGTCTTTAATCGGAGATGAAATGACCTTGTAATGCCGGATTGTATTTTCTTGAGGGGTTTCAGTGACGGATTGATGCACCTGTCCGTCCTGCAGCGTCATGCAAGTTGGACAGTAGTCGCATACGGATTCTCTGGGAGGCGTATTGAACGTTTTGTAGCAGATGGGCTTTTTTGAAATATCGATTTCCGGAAACCATTGTTTCATCTGCTCGTTCATGGTCAGGATTTCCATGCCAGGGCTGATCAGCGCAATCCCGATGCCGATGTTGTCCACCAGTCCCCTGTATTTTTCTTCCGATTCTCGCAGGGCTTTTTCTGTGAGCTGGTGATCCTCGACAGCTTGGATCAACAGACTGTTTTTTGAAGCCAGTTCCGCAGTGCGATTTGCTACTGTCAGTTCCAAATCGGCATGGGCCTGTCGCAGGGCCTCTTCGGCCAGCTTGCGTTCGGTGATATCAACGATCATGGACTGCTTGGAGACGCTCCCGTCCTCATAGCGCAGTGGCGTATTCACGATGTAATACCATTTGCCGTCTTTGGGGCTTCTGATTTCCCAGCGAACCGTTTCGCCGTTGAAGACGCGTTCATTGACGCACCATGGGCAGACGCTGTCTCGTCCGTGCAGAACTTTGTAGCACAATTCACCAGTAGCATCGTAGCCGGAACGCTCAATTAGTTTGTTGTTCATAAATTCGATCCGGAACTGCCGGGAGCAAACATAGATAAGTCCGTCGAAGGCCTTCAATATGGCGTTCAGGCGGGCATTGGACTTGTAAATCTCGCGCCTGGACTGTGCCCACTTTTTTTCGTTGGCTTCCAGGGCTGATACGCGCTTGCGCAACAAACCGAGTTCATCGATTAATTGTTTTTTTGTTTTACGCTCTGGATTCATTTGCGCGGCTCCCAGGTGAGCGTATGGATTAGCAGGCTTAGAGAACGCGACAATCCGGCTTCTAATTTTTCGGGGCAACAGGCCTAAAAATTATTTTAGCCCATTATCGACGACTTGAAAAGGATTCTATGGGCAATGCACAATGAAGATCCCTTGCACGTCGCATTGCGTCTTTTATAAATTGGTTGTCAGCAGAAGATTAGAAAAATTGAAGAAATAACTTTTTCAGTGCTGCAAACCATATAACATCTTCTGCTTTGAGATAGCTCCAAAAAAATACCTCGGCTTTATAAAAATACGCATTTATGCGTATTGCGCCATCCGGTTCTATGAGGTATCAAATTACCTCATTCACGATTCCCACTTACATTGCAGTTGTTTTCAAGTTTTTAATCTGATCCTGCGCTTTGAGTGAATTCCCTGTTCGGTTCAGTGATTCTGCATTCAGTTTACGGGCATAAGGTTAATGCACAGGTGTCGGCGCTGGGTTTGTTTTTTCAATCCGAGCCGCCACGGTAAATCCCAACAAGCGAGGAGGTTCAATGAGCAACGGCAATGGCACCACCCAGGGAATTAAATTGTTGCTGGAAAAATGTCGCGATGAATTCCGGCTCCCTGAGAATACGGATTATTACGCAGAAGACGATTATAAAGCGGCTGAAAGAAAATTTGTTAAATTTTGCCTGAACGGCAAATCCGAGAACTGAAGGCTTACTGCTGAAGTTTGTTAAGGAGGAAAATTACGGCGATGAATGCCAATGAAATCAAAAAACAAAACCTTGAATTTCAAAAACGCGCCTTTGCCTGCTGGTATGATGCAATGTCCTTCCTACAGGATCAAGCGGCTCTGGCGGTTGACACGATGTTGAACCGATCAGGCTGGGTTCCAGATGAAGAACGGCAGACCATCTCAAGCTGGGTCGGTACCTGCAAAAGTGAGCGCGACCGCTATAGAGTTTATATGGAAGATAGATTTTCCGTTCTTGAAAAGCACCTTGATGAAGACACAATGGATGCTGCGGCAAAACCCAATAAACCGGATACCAAAGCAAAAACTGCCGCACCCAATGAAAAATCAAG
>JARRKU010000084.1:0-16005 GCA_037387725.1 Desulfobacteraceae bacterium | reverse complement strand
GCCAAATCAACAAAGCAACCCATTTAATGATACTTCGTTCACAAAGGAAGGATGGTCCATGGAACAGAAAAAGACATTCAGACAGATGTTTGAAGTAAATAAAATAACTTTCGACAATATATTTAATGCATCGGTACTGGTTCAGAATCAGTTCGAAAGGATAGCAAATGCCGCATTGGAACAAGTGCCGGGTGTATCTGAAGAAGGACGCAAGGCGATCGGGCATTGGGCCGAGCTTTTTAAAAGCGGCCGCAACAGCTTCAAGCTGCAAATGGACAAAAATTTTGAACAAGCTGAAAGACTTTTCATCAGTTAAAAACCTATAAACGAATATACTCGGCTTGACACCATTTAAAACGCATCCCGCGGGAGAGTCGGCAAGCAGATACCCAATGACAATCGGCAATTAAGGGCAAATTTGAGCGAAGGGATTTAAGCTTCGAAATACGACAGCATGCCTTTTTCCTGGGATTGGATTCTGCCTGCGATCACGTCATGGTCGCGCACTGACGCATGCGAAGCATGTCATTATTATTTCAATTGGAACCGGACCGGCACCTGCACCCAGGTTTCAATGGGGATTGATCCCTGGCGGGCCGGTTCGAAGCGCCATTGCTGAACGGCGGCCAAAGCGCTCTGATCCAAGACCGGATATCCGCGGACATCTGAACAGCAGCGTGCTCCTCATCGGAAGCAGGAGCCGTCTCGTCCGGAATGGCCGCCGCCGGCGCTTCGGCGATTACTTCCTCGTGGGGTTCAGGCATCGGCGCTGCCGTTGCGGGTGACGGGTCGGGCGCCGGTTCCGGTTGAACGATGCGAGGAGCGTGTCGGGGTTGAACAAGCGGTTTGGAAACAGGTTTTTTGCGCCGTTCGGGTGTTGTTCTGGGATTGGGTTGTACCTTTGCGGGTTTGGGGGGAGCCTGTTCTGGCAACGGTTTTTTAAAGGTCACCAGGCTGATATCCACTGCTTGACTGCGGGGCGTCAGCAGAACCGGTGGCTTCCAGGGAATATCGATCTGCAAAAGGACAACATGAACGCCAAGGGCCAGCGTGGCGGCTATGGTCAGACGATTCATTGGGACGCCTCGGCTTGCAGGCTGATACGGTGCAGGCCGGCCTGACGAATGCGGTCCAATACGTCGAAGAGCTGCTGGTAGCGCAACTGGCGGTCGGCAAAAAGCAGCACGCCGGTCTCCGTATCGACGCCGGGCTGACGCTTGAGCACGTCCGCCAGATCTTCCAGACGAACCGGTGCCTTGTTAAGGAAAATAGCGCCATCGGATTCAATGGTCACCGAAAGGGGTTGCTCCTTTTCCCGCTGAATCTGATTGGAGGAGGGCAGCTGCACAGGCATTCCTTTGTGGACCGCCATGGAGAGCATGGCGTAGATAAATACCACCAGCAGCAAAAAAACCACGTCGATGAGCGGCAGCATCTCCACACGCGGCGGGCGCGTATGCACTCGGTGAATCTTCATTGCTCCGACTCACACGACTGGCTGTTTTCATGCGCCATCTTTTCGTAAACGATCTCCAGGCTGGTGGCGTACTTTTCGATATCCAGGGCAGCCCGTTCCACCTTGGCATTGAAATAATTGTAGGGAAAGACCGAGAAAATGGCAATTCCCAGTCCTGCAGCGGTGGTGATCAAGGCCTGGGCCACACCGCTGGTAACCGCCTGGGGATTTTGGATGCCGACGGCACCCAGCATTTTAAAGGATGTGATGATCCCCAGGACAGTTCCGAAGATGCCCAGCAGGGGCGCCACAGTGATCATGGTGTCCAGAACACCCATGAAGCGGCGCATGCGCTGGACCTCGTCGGCCGCAGCGGCCTCCATGGCCTTGAGCATGGAAAAATCACGGTGCACAATTCCGCTGATCAGGATGCGCACCACATAGTCCCGGCACCCCTGGGTCGTCTTGCGTACGGCCTTCCAGTCGCCGCAACGGCACAGCTCCATAACTTCATCCACCAGATGCCGGTTGCGCTGCATTTCGGTTTTAAGCCAGAAAAGGCTGCGCTCAATGACGACCGTCATGACGATCAGCGAGCATGCCAGCAGGGGATACATGACGGGACCGCCGCTTAGAAAAAAATGTAGCATGGTCTTTAGGGAAACCCTCTCCATTAGGTTAAGAGATAAATGTACATATCAGAATCCAGTGTCACACTATCTTCAATCTTCATTCAGAAACCGCTGCCTGCTGAATCCTGGCGGCTTTGACGCCGTTGGCCAGGGCGTTCAGGGCCAGATGCAGAACCGGTGGCAGATCGGCCGAGGCGATCAGATCGTCAAAATCCGCCGAGGGGCCACCGGCCATCTGGTCGACCATGCTGGCGGCCCATAGTTGAAATGCCGATAAATCTCTGATCAAGCCCCGCTCGTAATCGTCGCTGACAGCCAGGGCGGCCGACATGAATGAGGACCAGGCTGGCTCCAGAAGCCGGGTTTCCATGGCTGCAGCAAACTGGTTCGGTTTGAGACCGCAAGGGCAGTCATTTTGATTAGTTGTTTTCAAACCGGGTGCTATGCTCCCGGTTACAACTGCAACGATCGAAGCACTGGCGTGCTTTTGTTTTTCCGGCCTATGGCCGGAAATCCAAGCCACCCGCTTTGCGGGTGGTCGGTGACGCAGCAATCTCCGGATGGAGATGCCGCGCTCCTTCAGGCGCTGCAAAATGCTGCGGTCGCCATGCAAACCGTTCTGGCCAAACAGTGCTTCGCGGACCCCCTGGTAGACGGCCCGGCTGATCAACTCACCCATTTTCGTGTGACCGCCGGAATTATCGATGATGGTATCTGCGCCCTGGACCACGATGACATTGTCTGTACCGGTGCCGGTGGCCCCATTGACTTTGGGGGTGTAGCTGCTGCGGATGTCCAGGTCGTCCAGGGCGGCTGTCTTGGCTTCTGTGGCGGATATGATCGCCCGGGTCATAGCCCGGTGCGTTAGCTGCATATTGGACATTACCAGAATGTTGATGGTGCCCGGTTCGTAATAGGCGCCGGTATCCATGGCCGCCCGCATGGCATTGGATCCAGCGCCGGCGGTCACCAGGGCGTATACGGTCATATCACGAAAGGTCCGGCGCTGTACGGAGAGGTGATCCATGTCAACGCCGGTGAACATTAGCGCCGTTTTATCGGCTTGGCGGTTCAGCACCCGGCAAACCTTGGTTCGCAGCCCTTCCAGGCCTTTCTCATGGCCGATGGACCAGCAAGGCGGGGGAAAAAAATGATTCCCCACCGCGGTCACCCCATTGCGCAGCCCTGACAGGGTGGAGACTACTTGCATGGGTTTGGAAAAGCCAACCAGCAATGTTTTGTGGGTGAAATCATATATCCGGGTATCGATGACTTCAGCGCTTTTCAAGTAGGACAAGTCCAGGTTCAAAGGACGCCTGGAGATAATCCGGTCGGTTTCTACCTGCGCTTCCAGCTGGGCAAAGCGATCGCCGTAAAGTCGGGCCGCCAGCCACGACACGAAGTCACCGGTGTGCACGCCGGCCCGGCAGGTGAAATCGCAAGGGAAGTAATAGATCCGGTGATTTCGCACCGCGTCCACATCCTTAGACATTGTCGGACTTTGGGAGCGGCGACCTGCCGCTCCCAAAGAGAATTTAATACCGGCACTCGAGTCATATACGTCGTCGCTAGTACGCATATGAGGCGGAAACATATATGGATCGGCCGGCTCCGGGATATTTTGACAATGTGCCGGTTCCAGACTGGTCATAGAAGGTCTCCACATAAGTATTGTAGGATTCGTCAAAGAGGTTGTTCACCTGGCAGGACAGGGACCAATGGTC
The DNA here is from genome assembly GCA_037387725.1 of Desulfobacteraceae bacterium. Lineage (GTDB taxonomy): Bacteria > Desulfobacterota > Desulfobacteria > Desulfobacterales > Desulfosarcinaceae > JARRKU01. The sequence continues at coordinate 12,193 of JARRKU010000084.1, read as the reverse complement.
TGAGAGCCTTTGATTGCCTTTTAAATCCAGCGTCCAGTAGGAAGACAAATAGGCGACCGGTTCAACATCCGTATCGTTGGCGTATGAGGCCGGCCGCTTGTCAGTGTACCGTGCAGTCGCGGTCACATCCAGGCCGAAGTCGAACCAGTAGGTCAAACCGGCTTTAAATAACTTATGCACCGTATAGCGCGCCTGGCGCTTCACGCCGCCGGCCTTTTGTTCTTTGGCATCCGTGTAGGTGTAATCCAGGTCAAGGGTGGTATTATGGAAGGGGCCGATTTTGAGCCCCGTCTCCAAACCGGTCGCTTCATAGTGGGATAGGTTTTCCGGTCGATAGAAGAAACTGCTGTCAGGCGCCCATTCTATTTTGTCGTCGATATCCCACTTAAACCAGGTCAGGGAGAAAAAGATCCTCTCATCGGCCAGGCTCTGCTCCAGGGAAGCGTCCGTGTGCCATCCGGTTTCGGGCTGTAAATCGGGATTGCCCTGGGCCCCGGAGCCGAACCCCCAATCCTCAAACGGCCAGAAAAGGTCATTGGGCGTCGGGGCCTTGAAATGCCGGCCGGTATTGAATTTCAAGGTGGTGTTCTCCAACGGATTGACGACCAGGCCGTAGCGCGGCAAAATCTCGGTTCCAAATTCAGAGTGGTCTTCGTGGCGCACTCCGGCTGAGAATTTCACATACTGTGCCGGACGGTACTGGGCTTCTGCGAAAAGGCCCGTGGTATGCAGGTCCGCATCCCCCTTTATCCGGGTGGTTTCACTTCCAAACCCATCCAAGGTGATGCTGGTGTTCTTCCAGTCATAGGCTTTGTACTGGGCGCCCATCAACAAGGTGGCCCCCTGGAAGGGGTTGATCTCGAAGTTGCCCTCCGCGCCGAGAATTTCGTTCACCACTTCGGTTTTGCTGCCGGGCAGATTCCCCGGGGTAAAACTGCTGTAATAGCGGTTGTCGTTCTCGCTCTCCATCGTGGTGTAATCGGTTTGAAAATTCAGCCCCATCCAATCGGACGGGCGGCTTTTCACCTTGAGCACCAGGTGCGTGTCCTTCTCGCTGGTCCGGTTGAGCAGGTTGGCCGATTCGGTGTTGTACACCATCGTGCCGTTGACTGAAAACGGTACGGTGCCCTCCGGCGGCTTGACCCCTGGCCGGCCGTTCTCCCTGTCGATGATGTCTCCGTAGAGGCCGATGTGCAGTTTTTTGCCTTTATCCAATACCAGCTTGATGGAGGCGTCATTTTGCGTCAGATCGCTGTTGTCCCGAAAACCGTCGGTTTCCGTGCGATTGGCCGTAACATAATAGCCGAAATCGCCAAAAGCGAACATGCCCTGCTCGGCCGATATCTGGTAGGTGTTTTCCGTACCATAACCGGCGCTGGCCTTTAAAGCCATCCTACCGTGCTTGGGGTCCTTGGTGAAGATATTGACCAGGCCGCCCATGGCGCCTGAGCCATACAGCACCGATCCCGAACCCTTGACCACTTCAATGCGGTCGATGGCGTTCATGGGGATTTTACCCAAATCCGCCGAGCCCAGAGAGGGCGAGTTCACGGTGATCCCATTGACCAGGATCTGGGTGCCGTCCGCACCCATTCCCCGGATATGAATCTCTTCGGCCGCTCCGCCGTAATCACCGCGCGTGCGCCAATCGACGCCTGTTCTGCCGCCCAACAGGTCACCCACACTGGTGGCCGGCGACTCCTGAATATCCGCGTCGTCCATGATTAAGACGGCGTTGGGCACGTCTTTGCGCTGCTCCTCGGTTTTGGTGGCGGTCACCACCACTGTGTCCATGGTCACCTTTTCATCCGCCCGGACATCGGGCCCCAACCCCAACACCGCAATCAATCCCATTCCGATAAACCAAAATTTTCGCATCTGTTGTCCATCCTCCATAGAAAAGCAGTCAGGGGCCGGGGGCGGAAAACAAAAATCCCGGACCGAAAATTTTTCGATCCGGGATGTCCCTTTTTTATCCTTCGAATCCACCTGGCCGTTGGTTGTCCACGCCGGTACGGCCTCGCATGTCCTGGCAGGTCTTCTGACTTTCGGATCATCCTGACGGCTGCGCCTTCCCATTCATTCGAACAGTGGCCGGTTGCAGCCTTCGTCCCCGATTACAGCGGCGGGCCCGTCCCCGATTCTCACGGGGTTCCCTCTTTCAGCTCCCGAAGGAGCACCTGAACATATTGGAATGCCAGTTAGCCGATGATAACCCGATTGTCAAGGGGCGAAACAAATGACCCAGGGCAATCGCATGTCGCTTTAGTGCAGCAGATGCTTTGGCCCGGTCACTGTATATGTCTTTTGAACATCGAAATTCGAACGTTCAACATCGAATGTCGGAGGATGGATTAGTTGTTTCAAACCGGGTGCTATGCACCCGGTTACAACTGCAACGATCGAAGCACAGCCGTGCTTTTGTCTTTCCGGCCTATGGCCGGAAAGACAAGCCACCCGCTATGCGGGTGGTCGTTGACCCGCTACGCTCAGCAAATTTATAAATCGGCAGAATACCTTATTCGACGTTGGGCGTTCGATGTTCGATGTTGGACGTTCAGATCTTTTTACATGCGATCGCCCTGACAAATGACCGCGGGCAGCGCATCCGACATTTGTTATTCGGATTTTGACATTAAACATTTTTATGAATGATCAGCGCTTCAATTTTGAATCCAGGTACCGTCTGGGGACGAGGTGGACCCGCGGGTACTTCCCCAGCGGGCTCTCATCCACCAGCAGGGTGCAGCCATAGACCTTTTCCAGCAACTCAAAATCGATGACCTGCCGCGGGGTGCCCAGGCGGGCCACGCATCCCTGGGAGAGCAGGAGCAGCCGGTCGGCATACATACCCGCCATGTTGAGGTCGTGGGATACCATCACGATAGTGACGTTTTGCTCTTTTTTCAGGCGCTCCAGGAGATCCATCAGGCGCACCTGGTGAGAAAGATCCAGGGCGGCGGTGGGCTCGTCCAGCAGAAGAATCTCGGGTTGCTGGCAAATGGCCCGTGCAATGAAAACCCGCTGCTGTTCGCCTCCGGAGAGCTGATCTAAACGGCGCCCGGCTAAATGATCCACTCCGGTGATGGACATGGCGCTGCGTGCGATCTCAAGATCCTGCTCCCCTTCGAAGCCCAGCAGGCCCAAATGGGGTGCCCGGCCCATGAGCACGACCTGGGTGACGCTGAAAGGAAACTCCACCGGGGCGCTTTGGGGCACGTAGGCGATACGGCGGGCCAGGTTGCGGGCCGTATAACCACCGATCTCTCTGGACAGCAGGTCGATGCGGCCGCTCCTGAGCGGCAACAGCCCTACCATCAGTTTCAGCAGGGTGGTCTTACCCGAACCGTTGGGCCCGATGATAATGAAAAACTGTCCGGCTTCCACCTCGAAGGCCACGTCCTGCAGAACAGGACGACCGTCGAAGGCGTGATTCAGGTTTTTGACGGTTACGGCAGTTGTCATCTTAGCGTGTTCAGTTTACGGTGTTCAGCCAGGCGGATGTCCCCCGGAAGCATGAACACTCCGGTTAAAAGTCATCGGTTTGATTTTCTCAGCAAATAAACAAAAACCGGCGCTCCGATCAGGGCGGTGATGACACCCACGGGCAATTCTCCCTGGGAGGGCAGGGTGCGGGATAGCATGTCGCAGAGCACCATGAAAGCCGCTCCGCCCAGAATAGAGGCCGGCGCCAGTACGCGGTGATCGGGCCCCAGAATCATCCGCAGCATGTGGGGGATCACCAGTCCGACAAATCCCACCAGTCCGCAATAGCTCACTGTCGCGCTGATCATCAAGGAGGTGACGATCAGCAACAGCGAGGTGACCGCTTTGATGTTGACCCCCATGCTGCGGGCCATGTCATTTCCAAGGGTCAGCAGGTTCAGGGCGTGGGAGCGGGCAAAGATGATCACGAAACAGGGGATCACAGTGACGGCCAGGGCGATGACCTTGTCGCTGGTGGCGGCCGCCAGGTCGCCCATCAGCCAGAAGATGATATTGTGCAGGCGGCTGTCCTGGGCCATGGAGACCAGAAACAGGATCACCGCCGAGCAAAACGCATTGACCATCACGCCGGAGAGCAGCAGGGTGTTGCCGCGCAGCATGGAGCGGCCGGTGGCCATGACGTAGAGCAGGCCCAGGGTGGCCAGGCTGCCGGCGAAGGCGGTCAGCCAGACACCGGGAAAACGCGCCAGTCCCAACATGATGCCGGCAATGGCGCCAATGGCCGATCCGCCGGAGATGCCCAGAATGTACGGCTCGGCCAGAGGGTTGCGCAGCAAAGCCTGAAATACCATACCGCCAACGGACAATGTGGCCCCCAGCAGTGCGGCCAGGAGTGTCCGTGGAAAGCGCAGCCGCCAGATGATATCGTTCATCAGGCTGTCGCCACCGCCCGATGTCAGACTGCCCAGCACCTGGGACAAGCTGAAACCCGTAGAACCCGCGGCCAACCCCATGCAGATGGCGGCGGCCAGCACTAGAGACAGCACCAGGCTTACCACGCACAGGCGTCGCATCATCCGGGGAGTCGCTTCGCCCATGGTCACTCCTTGAACAGCTGGGGATGAATGTAACGGGCCATCCGTTCCAACCCGTCCACCAATCGGGGGGTGGGGCGATCGAAAATATTGGTGGGCGCGATGAAGACCGATTGGTTGCGGACGGCAGGGATGGCCGGCCATTGCATCCATCCGGCTTTGACCTGTTCGAACACCGTTGCTCTGGCCATGGAGGAGATCACGATCACGTCCGGGGCCAGGGCGATGACCTGTTCGATGGAATACCGGGGGTACGGGTTGGGGCCGGCCGCCACATTGATGCCGCCGGCCAGGGTGATCAGTTGATCGATAAAGGTATGGTGGCCCACAGAAACAATTGGCGACACGCCGATTTGCATAAAAACTTTAGGCTTATGTGTCGCCCGGCCGGCGACAGCGGCCACATGCTGAATGCGCTGTTGCATATCCGCCACAATCGCCCGGGACCGGGCGGAGGCCTGCAACAGGTCACCGATGGCCTCGATGCTTGCCATGGCGGTTGCCAAATCCACGGGATTTACAGCAAATACGGGGATCCCAAGCCTTTCGAGCTGTTCCACCACCACCAGGGGGTTGCCATCTTTGATGCCGATGCACAGATCGGGCTGCAGGGACAGGATGCGCTCCACATCCAGTTTAATGTAAGAGCCGACCTTGGGCAGATTTTCGGCGGACGGGGGAAAGTCGCTGAACCGCGATACCCCCGCCAGTCGCGCCTGCTCTTCCAACGCGAATACGATCTCGGTGATGCTGGGGGCCAGAGCCACCACCCGCCGGGGCGCAGCCGGCACTTCCAGTCTGCGCCCAGTGGGATCTACAACATCGCGGTTGGCCGGATTGGCGGCCATAGCCGGACAGAATGCCACCCACAAGGATACAAAAAAATACAACCAGACTTTCAAGATCGGTCATTCCTTTTCAAGGCATAATGGATCAATATAATCCAGATCTACCGATCTAGGCAAATTCCGGTTCGAAATCAACCCCTTTGTGAAACGCAGGCAGAATGCTGCGCACAATCAAGCCGAAATGAGGCGATGAAGATCGCGTTTTGGCATGCTATCCCGGGGGGGCTGCGGGTTATGGAAGATTGGAGGCGTGCAAGCCCTCAAAGCGCCAGCTATTAAGGGAATGGGGTCTTTCATCACACGCTCTTACAGCGCTAAATAGTAAAGCCTGTCAATCGATCCGGGCGCGGTACAGCCTCAAACTGTTGCTCACCACCGAAATGCTGCTCATGGCCATGGCCAGCGCCGCCAGGATGGGATGGAGCTGGCGCAGCAGCATGGGCAGTGATTCGACGGGCGCCAGTACGCCGGCGGCTACAGGGATCAGCACGATGTTGTAGACAAAGGCCAGAAAGAGGTTTTGGCGTACCGTACCCATGGTGCGGCGGCTGATGGCGATGGTGCGCGGAATACCGGTGAGGCTGCCGCTGGACAGGATCACGTCAGCGGTTTCGATGGCCACGTCGGTGCCGGTGCCGATGGCCAGGCCCACATCGGCCTGGGCCAGGGCGGGTGCGTCGTTGATGCCGTCGCCCACCATGCCGACCTTGCGGTTCTTCTCCTGGAGTTCTTTGACTTTCGAAGACTTTTCATCGGGCCTCACCTCGGCGAAGATATCTTCGATCCCCACCTGGTCGGCGATGCTGCGGGCGGTCTGCGGGTTGTCGCCGGTGAGCATCACGATGTGCAGGTCTTGCTTCTGCAAAGCAGCGATGGCCTCGGCGGACTCGGGCTTCAGGGCATCGGCCACAGCTACTAAACCGGCCAGTTTGTCGTTGCGGGTGGTCACCATAACGGTCTTGCCCTGGGCTTGAAGGCGTTGGATATCCCTTTGTGCATCCGACAGGAGATCGGCCTGGAACCATTTGGGTTTGCCGACCTTTACCGGAACGTCTCCAACGATACCTTCCACACCGTATCCACCGTGGGCCTTGAAATCTTTCAGTTCGGCAAGCTGAAGCCCCCTGTTTTTGGCCTCGCGGACGATGGCTTTTCCCAGTGGATGTTCCGATCCTTGCTCAACCGAAGCAGCCAGTTGCAGTAATTCTTCTTCTGCGCCGGCTGTGGGCAGGGGGACAAGATCTGCCACGGCAGGCTTTCCCTGGGTGATGGTGCCGGTCTTGTCCAAAACCAGGGTGTCCAGTGAAGTAGCGGTTTCCAATGCTTCGGCGCGTTTGAACAGAATGCCTTTTTCGGCGCCTTTTCCGGTGCCGGCCATAATGGCGGTGGGCGTGGCCAGCCCCAGCGCGCAGGGGCAGGCGATGACCAGCACGGCCACCAGGCGGATCATGGAGGGCACGAAGTCACCGGTAACCGACCACCAGATAACGAAAGTGGTAACGGCAATAAGAATCACACCGGGCACAAAAACGGCCGCAACGCGGTCGGCCAGGGCCTGGATCGGGGCTTTGCTGCCCTGGGCTTCCTGCACCAGTCGGATGATCTGGGCCAAAGCTGTTTCGTGTCCCACCCGGGTGGCGCGGAATTTCAATAGCCCCTGGCCGTTGATGGTGCCGCCCACGACGCCGTCGCCGGACTTCTTGTCCACCGGCAGGGGTTCGCCGCTGAGCATGGATTCGTCCACGGCGGATTGGCCTTCGATCACCGTGCCGTCCACCGGAATGCGTTCGCCCGGGCGCACCACCATGATCATCTCCCGTTGGACCTTGGCCAGGGCGATCTCCTTCTCCCGGCCGTCTTCTATAATCACGGCGGTCTTGGGCTGCAGGCCGATGAGCTTGCGGATGGCGCTGCCGGTTTTGCCCTTGGTGCGGGCCTCCAGCAGCTTGCCCAGCTTGATCAGGGTGATAATCACTGCGGAGGTTTCAAAGTAGACGTGCTCGCCTACTGTCGGTAACAACAAGACAGCTATCGAGTAGAAATAGGCCACCGAAGACCCCAGGGCGATGAGCACGTCCATGTTGGCGCTTTTGTTGCGAAGACTTTTCAAACCGCCCACGTAGTAGTCCCAGCCGGTGTAGAACTGCACCGGCGTGGCCAGTAAGAGAAAGAACCAATTGACCCAGGGCGCGTGGCTCCACGGTCCCAGGATGCTGAAATCGCGCAGCATGCTCAATGCAAACAGGGGGGCGGCAAAAATGACCCCCACAATAAACTTGCGGGTCTGGTCGCTGATCTCGGCCTGCCGGGCCTGCTGCTCGGCATCTTCGGCATCCTGGGTGTCATCCGGCGCGATGGCGCCGTATCCGGCTTTTTCTATGGCGGCGACAATATCTTGCACCGAGACGACATCGGCGAGGTAGTCCACAGCTGCACGTTCGGTAGCAAAATTAACAGCGGCGCTGACAACGCCGTCCACCTTTTTGTTCAGGGTCCGTTCGATGTTGGACGCGCAATTGGCGCAGGTCATGCCGGTGATCGGCAGTTCCACATGGGCGGCCGGCACGGCGTATCCGGAGCGCTGTACGCTGGCCACCAGGTCAACGATATTCAATGCTTCGGCATCGAAGCGCACCTTGGCTTGTTCCGAAGCAAAATTGACCGCCGCGTCCTGGATGCCGCCGAGTTTTTTAAAACCGCGTTCGATATTGGCGGCGCAGTTGGCGCAGGTCATGCCGGTAATGGGCAGTGTAACAGTCTGTTCGGTCATGGCCGCCTCCTTTTACTTGCTTCCATCACAAGATAGATACGGTTGGACGATACGCAACCAAGTATCCGAATTCGCTCCACTTGAGGGATACAATATATGGATGACCGATTCAATGCCGCACTTTTGTCGGCTTTTTTTCGTCCACCTGCGGGTTCAATGACACCGCTGTGGCTTTCCACCGGTGGCTTTGGTCAGTCGGTCAATATAACGCTGCCAAAAACCCTTTTTCTTTTTCGAAATGTAATCGCTCGGGTTTGCTTCAAAGGCCACTTTGCACCCTTGGGCACAAAAATAGATTTCAACGCCGTTGTAACAGGATTTGGCCGGTGCTGTTTCGGGTTCCACAGCCATGTTGCAGACCGGATCGATATATCGATCCGGTTTTAAATGTCGGGCCATGAGGCACCTCTCTTTGGTCTGATTTTAAATCCGGGGCCTGACCGCTAAAGCAAATCCTGCCGCATGCTCTCATATTCCAATTTGCTGATTTCGCCCCTGGCATATCGCTGTTTTAAAATCTCCAATGCATCGGGGCCGGCCGATGGCTTGCCGACATCCTTATTTGAATATCGGCGACCGGTCAACAATCCCGAAATCAGCAGAATCACAGCAACCAGAAGCGCCACCCAGAATATAATCATAATGAAGCCCATGCCGCCGCCTCCCATCGACATATGGTGCGGCATAATCCATCGGCCGCCACCATAGCCGAAAAAGCTATGGTGGTTGGAGAGAAACCAGATGCCGGCCGCGATCAGCGCGACAGATATTCCCAAACTGATCAAAGTAGAGGTTATTCTATTCATGGGTTTCTCCTTGAATCACTGCTATCGCCGTTCTCCGGAACCGGCGCTATACTGCGGCCCCGGAGTTTACCGGCAACTGCCTACCGGCAATATCCGCCTCGACCGCCGCGGCCGCGATACCCCTCGGGCATGAGATTGCGCATTTCCAGCCGGTGGGCTATCGCTTTCTGGTCGAATTCCGCCTGCAGTCCGGATAGTTTCTTTTGCAGATCCAGCACTTTGCCCTCATCGGGCTTATCCTTGTCCATTTCTCTGCGCAACGCGATATCAGCGTCCTCGATTTTGTTGCGGAGTTCACGCGTCGCTTTATAAAAGTCGTTTCTGGCCGCATCGATTTTGGCGGCATTTTCTTCCGACAGCGCTCCCCATCGGTCATATCCACCCATGTGGCGCCCATATCCGGGACCGTATCCCATCATGTGCCCTCCGCCGTAACCGTATCCCATCATGTGCCTTCCACCATAACCAGGGCCCATCATATGCCGTCCACCGTAGCCGGGTCCCATCATGTGGCCTCCGTAACCGTCCCCGTAAGCGCCGTAGCCGTCATGTGCAAAGGCCACCGCCGCAATGGCCATGATGAGTCCGAAGGTCAAAATGCCGATAGTTGCTTTCGTCCGTTTCATTGGAATTTACTCCTTCTGCTTTTTTCACTTTGATGTTTACAAGTTTGTTGTATTTTTCATTTTCGATATCTTTACCTATCGCAATGGCTGTGCCAAGGATATCGACTATTTTCACATGCTGTTTTAAGAGCATGTAATAATTGATTTATGCTATTATTAACCGCATGGTGAGATTGGTATGAAATGGGGAATCGATGGGCAGGGCGTGTAAAATCGAATCAGAGGGGCCGGCCTTAGGAACCGAAGTGGGTAAAAAGAATCCATCTGCGCAAACGTGTCTTAATTCATCGCATAATTCCCCACCATACTTATGTGTCAGACACATAAGTGTGTAAATTAACAAATTGTTGCACTCAAACGGATAGTCTCAAGACGCAGCAGGCAGAAAAGATGAAACCTTTTATCTGAAAACTATCTGAATATTCATTAAATATACGATCAATGCAAAATCAATCCCTGCCGGTAGTGGACACATGATAAGAAAAAGCTAAATTTATCCAAAATTTAGTTGCATATAAGGTCCAAATAATAAATTATCTCTATAATAACAATAAATTAATAAACAACTAGACCAATATTGCGATTCTGCCTGCTTATCAAAAAGCAGCTGCGGCAGAATCTATGTTGTTAACTGCCTATGAGTATTAAATTCATAAAACTGAATAAAGATTGGAATGCAGAGCCGAATGCTCCCGAGGAAAAAGTGTATGTCGAGGGGTCGGATTTGGTGTTGGAATTTACAGTAAATCCTTGGGCATATGAAGGCTTCAATGAGGAAGAAAGAGCACGTTTAATTTTTAAGGCTTGCTCAAAATATAGGATAGGCCCAACAAACGACGAAGGCTGGTATCGTGGCCAGTGCAGGTTTGGAAAGCTTGCTCCTGGTTGGGGCGAGTTTTATTTGGTTAAAGGAAGCTCAGCTTCAATTGTTGAGGCAATTGATTGGGTTGAGCTGTCAAAAAAGAAAAGTGAGAATCACTACCTTTTTTATTTGCGTGATAGCACTTTTGAATGTGAAGCTGACGATTATCAATTTCAAAGAACCAGCAGTTAACATCGGCCTGCTGCGGACTCGGTTCCCTCGCCGCAGAGGCCGGGCGTTGTGCGTATAATCTATGAATCTAAAATGGCTTAAAATATTCGCTTTAATTGTGGGGACAATCTCGTTGATATCATCAGCATATGAGATCGTCACAATTAAATCATTTTACGATGTAAGCCATTCTAATTTCATAGAAATATTAAAAGGTAATATTTTAATCTTTTATTTTATCTTTTCACCCTTGATGGCAATTGGCGTGTTCATATCGGCAATTGGATTGTACTATTCAAAAAGATGGTCGTATTTTTTATTAAATTTCTGTCTAGTAATATTTTTAGGGGGATTTTTGATTGCCGCAGTTGGCACCATTTTTCCAAATTTCTTGAATTTTTCTGCAAATTTAGGCTCTGATAAAGGAATGGCTTACTTGCCATATATTGATTTCAAGGCTTATTTAAGCCTGTTTATTGGTATAGCGTTCTTAATAGTATTAAATCTAAAATCGACCCGTCTGCTCTTTGAATTTAAAAAGCAGCGCACAACATGACGCTCCACCTGACCCAAGGGCCTATCGGCCCTCGGTCAGGTGAGCTTGTCGTTATGCAATCAGGGGGGATAATGTTTCTAAAAGTTATATCATTTATAATATGGTCGTTCTCAGTTATTTCAGTAATTCTTTATTTCCCTATGGCCATCTATTCATTTAATCACTCAAAATTGAATAGTTCGATTAGTGAAATGAATATAATTTTTATTGTTGCGCTTTCGATTTTTTCAATAATTCAAATATCGCTAACTTTAGTCATTCGATATTTTGCTCTTATTCGACCAGCAATACGCAGTACATTTAGAATAAATACTACAGGTGGCGGTATACGTTTTTTTCTGGTCAACTTTCTTAATTGGGCTCTTGCAGAAAGCGTTGCTGTTTATGGCATGGTTTTATATTTTATGTACGGCAAGATTTTATTTTTATTGGTTTTTGGATTTGTTGGCTTTGGGGCATTAATCTTTCATGTCCCTCGGTATAAACCGTTCCAAACGTATGAAAAAAGTGCATAACCATTTGCTTCACGTGAGCGCAAAAACCGCGCCACGTGAGCAATACGTGTGTGCTCTAATTGTGAAGTTCAAAAGACGATATTTGTCAATTGGTCTGCGTATTTTGTCAAAACAACAGATTCGAAAAGTTGTAACCTATAGGAATTCTGCATAAAATTACGTTGGCACATTCTGTGCGTAAATTCAATCGTTCAGGAATCATTTTGATTTATATTCGGACTTAATGATCAATTTTACGGATTGAGCAAACGGAGCTATAATTTTTTCCAATCCGATATCTGAATTGCGAAACGGTTGGCAGGCATGGATGGATATGGATTATGCCCAACTTTTGGTTTGGCTAAAGTAATTTAAGTAAAAAAATTTCCTTCCGTGTACCAGGAATTTCAGCGTACGCGAGTGGCCATGGTATTTCCGCAAAGACTCCGTGGGAGGCGGTACGAATGCTCGCTCGCCCGCTGAATTCTACGTTCCGACCCTGATTAGATTTCTACAATA
>JARRKU010000083.1:0-20032 GCA_037387725.1 Desulfobacteraceae bacterium | reverse complement strand
CTGCGATCCCAGCCACGGCAAGGTCTTCATCCACACCAGCAGCCTGAAGTCCATGCACCCTTTCGGTGCCGAACTGTTCCGGCTGCGCAGCCGCCGAAGCATCCGCTCGAATGTTATATTGGTCGGGCAATATGCAGCTGATATTGTCTTTTCAGAATCAAGCCTGATCTGATGCCTGTATGATCTAATAATCGCCGGGTCTGGCCATTCCGCCGTGTTCGAGTTTGTGGGTCTTAATGCCGCAGGCCCTGAATTGCTTGATCAGTTCGGTGCGGATATCATTGCTCAGTTCCCAGGCATCCACCGGGGAATCGGCCCAGGCCGCCACCCAACATTTGTAGCCCTTTTCTTCCATGTCCATGATCCAGAAGCGCGGATCTTCGTAGTCGGCAAAATACTTGCTGTTGACGGCCAGTTCTTTGACTTGGGAAATGTCGCTGTCATAGGAGACATAGAACTCGACGTGGGTCCATTGGTACGCATCGTTGATGGTGCAGTTGGTGATCTCCTTGGAGAGCATCCGGCTGTTGGGAATGATGTAGCGCCGCCAATTCCAGACCTTTACCACCGTATGGGTGATGGTGATATCTTCGACGACACCGTAGTTGTTGTCGATGATGACCGTATCGCCGATGCGGATGGGGTGTGAAAAGGAGATGACAATGCCGGAAATCAGGTTCTCGATGAACGGCCGTGCGGCAACGCCGATGATAATACCCGATGCCGCCACGAAAACGGATACCACGGTGGCCGGCATCTTGTTGAGAAACGGGAAGATGAGCGCCAACACCCAGAGGGATACAATCAGGAAGAAGTGGAGCTTGCGGATAATGGAAAAGCGGCTTTTGATGCTGTCCACCGCCGTCTCCCTGGCCTCCGCCTCGGGCGTTTCGACGGGTGTGGACGTTTCGGCGGATTCAAAGCGTTTCAGCCGTTGGACCCGGTTTTTGCGTTGGTCCTCGACGCGTATGATCCGTTTCCTGCTCCACCAGATATACAGCGCCCCGCATAGCCCGACGCTGAGAAGATATATGCTCAGATAGTGCTCGCTCATCAACCCCCCGCAGCATATCGCTGATTACTAATTATGATATGGGGCAATACCCCGGAAACCAGTTACTGCGAATGCTCTGTCAGCTCAACTGTCGGGGAATGTGAACAGCGGCTGTTCCTGAACACTATTCAGCAATGGAAAAAATCGCCCCGGATACCGCGCCCGGAGCTAAAGCAAATCAGGGTTGGGGTCGGGATCGCCTTCGAAAAATGGATTCCAGCGAGGAATCAGGCGTCTTGCCATTTTTCGGTGGTCGGCGCAACAGATGGCTGTGTCGTCGAGGGCATTGCGCTGACCAGGGCCATGAGCACGGCTGCAGCATACGGCAGGGACTGGACCACCAGGACCACCACCCAGAGAATTATGTCCAGGGTATCCATATCGTGCAGCAAGCTGATGGCCGTTGCGGCACTGAGCAGGGTGCCGATCAGCAGGAGTTCTTCGAAGCTCACAGCAAGTGCTTTGAAGAGCGCTGATTTCCGGGCCATCTTGGGCGTACGGCAAAATGGCTTATCCTTGGTCAAGAAGCCGGCCCAGACCGCCTTGGCGATGGTGTGCGACAAGGCCAGCCCGGCCACGGCCGCGGCCACTGTCTGACGCACCGTGGCCCCCACCCGCGTGCGGTAAAGATAGAACAGCTTGCCCAACTTAAAGATAAAAAGGGCGAGGGGCAGCAGCGAGAAGATCACCAGGGGCGGATCCACATGCTTGGGATCGAGGATCATCGCCGCGGACCAGCACAGGGCGGCCAGGTTGAAGATCAGATTGACCCCGTCGGCCAGCCACGGCAGCCACCCGGCCACGAAATGGTAGCGCTGCCCCGGGGTCAGCCGGCTGGTCTTGATGGGCAGCAGGTAGGAGAGGTGCCGGCGCAGGATCTGAATGGCGCCGTAAGCCCAGCGGTAACGCTGTTTCTTATAGTCCAGCAAAGTGTCGGGCATCAGACCGCGTCCGTAGGAGTTGGGCACATAGGTCGCTTCGTACCCTTTTTCGAAAATTCGCAGACCCAGTTCCGCGTCCTCGGTGATGCACCATTCGGCCCAGCCGCCGATCTCCTCCAGCGTCGTGCGCCGGATCAGGGTCATGGTGCCGTGCTGGATAATGGCGTTGCGCTCGTTGCGCGTGAGCATGCCGATGTGGAAAAATCCGCGGTATTCCGAGTAACACATGGCTTTGAACGCGCTCTGCCTCATGTCCCGGTAATCCTGCGGCGCCTGGACGATGCCGATCTTGGGATCTGTGAACGTCGGAACCAGCTCCCTGAGCCAATGGGAAGAGACGACATAATCACTGTCGATCACCGCGATGATCCCGGCCTCGGAGTGTGTCTGCGCCAAGGCATAATTCAAGGCACCGGCTTTGAAGCCGTCCAGGGGATCGACATGGAAAAATCGAAAGCGTTCCCCCAGAGACCGGCAATGGGTCTCCACCGGCTGCCAGATGCCGGGGTCCCTGGTGTTGTTGTCCATGACGATCACTTCGAACCGCGGGTAATCCAGCCTGGCCAGGGCGTCAAGCGTTTCGATCACCATTGCCGGCGGTTCGTTGTAGATGGGCAGGTGCACGGAAACCATGGGCAGTTGGTCGCTTGCGACGGCCTTGGGTTTAAAGGAACGGCGCCAGCGGATAATCCAGCGCGCCTCGGCCCATTCATGGGCCTCGGTGAGCAGCACGGAGACCACCCCGATCATGCCACCGATCATCACCACCCCCACCAGAACCGTTACCACGGTCAGGTATTGGGAGGCATAGTCGTAGACCACCCAGACCGCACCGGAGGCAACGGCAAACACGATAAAGGCCAGAAACAGCCGGCCGCGCGCACCCAGGGTCTTGCTGTCGATAAGCAGCACGGCAAAGGCCACCACGGCGATCAGTACCGAGATGCCGGCCAGCAGATACCAATTGGCGATGGGCACGATGGGCGCGCTGAAGGGAAATTTCTCCTGGCGCTGCACATTGTAGACGCCCCAGTACGCGCCAACCGAACCTTCGCTTGTTTTTTTCCAGGGCTGGTCAAAAGCTTCCATTACATAATAGATGTAATGCTCCTTGACGGCGCGATCCAGGAACTGGCGCAGGAAAATACCCTCATTTGAAGGTGAAGCCACGGCCGATTGGCGAGTGCGGCCGTTGCTGGGCCAACCTACCTCGGCGATGACGATGGGCTTGTCGGGGAAGTGTTTTTTGAGCAGGTTCATCTTTTCGACGATCTTTCCGACCGCTTGATCGACGCGCTCCCCTTCCCAGTAGGGCAGCATGTGCACCGCCAGAAAATCTACATGGTCTGCCAGTTCGGGGTGTTTTTCCCAGACATGCCATGGTTCGGCTGTGCTTACCGGAATATCCAGCTCGCGCCGCGCCCAGTCCAGGTAGCTGATGAGGGTTTCAATGGGCAGGTCGTTGCGCAGCACCGATTCGTTCCCCACAATGACTCGGATGACGTTGGGATTCTCCTGGGCGATGTCCAGCATGGTGCGCATGTAGGTGTCGTTGTTTTCCAATTTGGCATCGACCCAAACCCCAAGGGCCACATTTATGCCGCGTTTGCGGGCCAGTTCCGGCACCTTGGCCAGCACATTTTCCACCGAGTACGTCCGGATGGCGTGGGTTTTCCCTTTGAGCAAGGCCAAGTCGGCGTCGATCTGCGCCTCTGTGGGATACGTCTTTTCAAAAGGGTTTTGGCCGGCCTGGAAAGGGGAAAAGGAGAAACCCATGATGCGCGAGGGCCAGGGCGGCTCCTCTTCAGGCCGGTTGGCCAGGGCCCATGCGCTGATCGCCAGAAAGGCCACGGCCAGAACAATGATGGCGTTAGAAATTTTCATAAGGGAGAAATCTGAACTATTTCAACTACTTCAAGAACGATGAATTCTCAAAAGCAGTATTGTAAGCGTGAAGATTATAAAGGACCTGAGATCCCGACAAAAAAAGCCTGATTAATGTCATTAGTTTGCTTTTAAATGAAATACAAGCTGTTTTTAACCGACTAATAGATAACCAACCACGATGCATGCCATGCCGTTGCCTTGCCTCGTGTGAAAGGACCGAAATCCGCAACTAAAGCTTTGGCACCGGAATGGCGATGATCTTATATCATCGAGGTAAGGTGCTGTGAATATAATTTCGGTCATAATCGTGTCAACCCTCCTGTGCCTGATCTGCTGGGGGCAGCCATGCGAGGGCAGTGTCACGGCCGGCAGAAACGCCACGGCGCTTTCAGCGGGCGCCGGCGGCCCCCAGCCGGTGGAAATCATCCGGAATGGGGATGCGTTTCAGTTGCACCGCAGCGGAAAACCCTATTTTATCAAAGGGATCGGCGGAAGCAATTTCCTGGAGAGCGCTGCCGCATCCGGAGCCAATTCCGTCCGCACCTGGGGCGCCCAGGATGCCGACCCCCTGCTCGACCGCGCCCACGCCCTGGACATGACCGTGACCCTGGGCATCTGGCTCTCCCACGACCCGGCCGACTATGAAGATCCGGCTTACCGCGACAGCATAACCGAGGAGGTCAGGGATCTGGTCCAGGGCCATAAAAGCCATCCGGCGCTTCTCTTCTGGGCCCTGGGCAATGAGATCAACCTGGAGGACGCCGATACGGTAACGGCTTGGACCTTTATTGATACCCTGGCCCGGATGATAAAGTCGCTGGACCCCTTTCATCCGGTCATCACCGTCGTCGCCTGCATACCCACGACCCTGGAGCTTATCCAGGCCTTTGCACCGTCCCTGGATGCGGTGGGCGTCAATTCCTATGGTACGCTTGCCGGCCTGCGGGCCATGGTGGACGCTTCGACCTACACCGGCCCCTACCTGATCACCGAGTGGGGCGTCACCGGCCACTGGGAGGCGCAGAAAACCCTCTGGGGAAGACCCATCGAACCCACCAGCGCATGGAAATCCGAATTCCAGATTTCGCGCTACCGTCTTGATATTATGGCCAACCGCGACCGCTGTATCGGTTCCTATGTCTTCCTCTGGGGTTTCAAACAGGAGCGCACCCCTACCTGGTACAGCATGTATCTGGATGATCTGCCCGGCGGGGAAGGTCTGGCCAGCCCCATGGTGGACGCCATGCAGTTCAACTGGACCGGCCGCTGGCCGGACAACCGGGCCCCCAAAGTGTCGGCGCTGCACATCAACGGCGTCCCGGCCGAGAAAAACATCGTCCTGAATCCCGGAGATCCCATGGTTTCACAGGTCGAGGCCAGCGATCCGGAGGATGACCCTTTGATCTATGTCTGGGAACTGCTGAGGGAGCCGGTCCGGTTGAGCAAAGGCGGCTCCCATGAGGAGCGACCCGCCCGCATGGCCGGGATGGTGCAAAACGGTTTGCCGTCCCTCAACCTGAAGGCGCCACTTGCCGCCGGAGAGTATCGGCTCTTTGTTTATGTCCTGGACCGTAACGGTCATGCCGCCACGGCCAACGTGCCGTTTCAGGTTCGGCCCGGTGAAGATCGGAATGCCGTTGCATCGGGTGAAAAACCCGATAGTGAGCAGCTAACCCTATCGTTGCAGGAGTCCGGGGACACCGCAGCCGAGACGTCAGGGAACAAGCCTTAATAAGGGTTTGGTAATCCTGGCTGGGAGACCGGCATCCACTTGGGCAACCGCATTTAGAAAATCTATTGCAACGATGGCGTGGATCATATCAGGCCGGCGCAGAGGCCGGCCCTACGAAGACCAGCTACCCGCAATGGTGTAGCACCAGAGATGCAGGGCCGGCATCCGTACCGGCCGGGTCAAACCGATATTGGAAAATGCCAAATGCAATAGCCCTGTACAACCCGCAGGTGACAGATATTTAAGCCAAAAGCGGCGCCAAATAGGTCACCCCGTTCTCGAAAACCGCATCGCTCATATGCATGAAGGATAGCCGGAAGCAATCACGGGCTTCCGGTTTGAAAGAAAAATCTTCTCCCCTTCTCCATGGCACCGGTGATGAAGGCGGCCCCTTTTCACTCCTGATCCACAGGCTGAATCCGGCTTGATGGGGGGAATATCGCAGGTGGCCGATCCCGTTGATAAGGTCGCACAACCGGCTTCTACGATAGGATAAGATCTTTTTTACCTGTTCCAGGTGCTGCTGATAGCGCCCCTGCCTGAAAAACTCCCCCATACTGCGCTGCATCAGGCCGGATGATGCGATATCAGAGGAAAATTTGGCGTATAAGAATTTATCGAAAAGCGCGGGTGGCACGATCATAAAGCCCAGCCGGATGCCGGAAACAGTGGTTTGCGACAAACTTTTTATATGGATGGTTTGCCGGGGGCAGATATCGACGAATCTGGGGCTGCTTTGTTGGCGGAATTCGGAGAGAAAGTCGTCCTCCACGATATAGAACCCGTGCCTCAGGGCCAAGTCCGCTATGGCGTTTTTCTTGGCCAGCCCATAGGCCATGCCGGTGGGATTGTGGACCGCCGGCATGGCATAGAAGAGGCGAATGTCCGTACGGTCGAGGGTTTCTTCCAGAGCGTCGAGGTCGGGGCCGTCTTCGCCCAGGGGAACGAAGTGGCGCGCCTTGAACAGGGAGATCGCCCCTGGATACGTGGGGTCCTCGAACAGCATGGTATCGGAGATGTTGGCCGCAAACACCTTGGCCACCAGATCCAACCCCTGCTGGGCACCGGAAATGATCACCATCTGCCGGGGTGAGACACCGTAGAACCGGCTCAGAACGCGTACCAGTTCCGGATCTCCCTCCGCCGGCGTCGGCGCCAGTGCATGGGCCCCCACATCGACGAAAAGCTGGTTGATGATGGCCTGGATCTGCTGATAGGGAAAATGGCTCTCGTCCAGATAATCGGTATGGAAATCATAGATCCCCTGGTTGACCGCCACTTTCTCCGGGAAGCGCACATAGGTGCCGCTGCCCACCCTGATCTCGATCAAGCCCTCCTGCCGCAGGGTTTCAAAAGCGCGGTGCACGGTTAGTTTGTTGCAGTTGAAATGATCGGCGAATTCACGGATGGAGGGAATCCGCTCTCCTGGAATATAACGGCCGGAAAGGATGCGGTCACGGATGGTTTGGGCAATGGATTGGTAACCCGGTGCCTTCATGTGCGCCTCGATGTTGGCCCTTGACATATATCGTACACTTGCATATTTGTACTACGTTAATAGATTAAATGACATACACATTGCAACCCTTTGTAGCCGATTTTCAAATACAAAGGCCGTTTTTCATTGAAAGGATGACAGCATGGCACGCGAACGAATCAATAAAGGTTTTGCCGAAATGTTTAAGAACGGCGTCATCATGGACGTCACCAATGCCGAACAGGCCAGCATCGCCGAAGCCGCCGGTGCTTGCTCGGTCATGGCTTTGGAACGGGTACCGTCCGATATCCGCTCCGACGGACAGGTGG
The DNA here is from genome assembly GCA_037387725.1 of Desulfobacteraceae bacterium. Taxonomy (GTDB): domain Bacteria; phylum Desulfobacterota; class Desulfobacteria; order Desulfobacterales; family Desulfosarcinaceae; genus JARRKU01. The sequence goes on along the minus strand of JARRKU010000083.1, from coordinate 12,612 downwards.
CCCGCATGAGCGACCCGGCCATGATCCAAGCCATCATGGACGCGGTCAGTATCCCGGTCATGGCCAAGGTCCGCATCGGCCATTTCATGGAGGCGGAGATCCTGCAGGCCATGGGCGTCGATTTTGTGGACGAAAGTGAAGTGCTCACCCCGGCGGACGAAGTCCGGCATGTGGACAAGAGCCGTTTTGAGGTCCCCTTTGTCTGCGGCGCCCGCAATCTCGGCGAAGCCTTGCGCCGCATCAATGAGGGCGCCGCCATGATCCGCACCAAAGGTGAAGCCGGCACCGGCAATATCGTCAACGCCGTCACCCATATGCGCGCCATCAACGAAGAGATAGCAGCCCTCAAGGGAATGGACGAACACCAGCTGACCCTGGCGGCCGGTGAGATGCGGGTCCCGGTGGAACTGGTCAAAGAGACCCGGGACCTGGGGCGTTTGACAGTGGTGAATTTTGCCGCCGGCGGCATCGCCACGCCTGCCGATGCCGCTTTGATGATGGCCTTGGGATCCGACGGGGTCTTTGTGGGCTCCGGGATCTTCAAATCAGAGAATCCGCCGATGATGGCCCACGCCATTGTACAATCGGTGATCCACTACAAAGATCCGGCCAAGCTGGTGGAGATATCCAAAGGCCTGGGTACGGCCATGATCGGCCTCGAAAACGACGCGCTGGATGTCAAAATGGCCGAGCGCGGCGTATAGCCTCGTGATGCCTTGCCATATCGCATGTGAGAAGCTGCACGTCACCGGCTGGTTCTACGCGTGCGGCGGCTCATATGCGGTTGTCCGGCATTCGTAAGAAAAAAAGGATTTTCCATAAATGAGGGTTGGACTTTTGGGATTGCAGGGGGCTTTTTTAGATCACATCCCCCATTTTGATCGCTTGGGCGTCGAGTACGGTATCGTCCGGGACCGGCAGGAACTGTCCCGTATCGACCGGTTGGTGATCCCCGGGGGGGAGAGCACGGTGATGACCAAATTTCTGAAGGAATATGAGATGGTCACACCGCTCAAGTCGCGCATCGATGAAGGGATGCCGGTTTGGGGGGTCTGCGCGGGCGCTATCCTGCTGGCCGAGACGATCGACGGCCATCCCGGCCCCATCGGTGCGCTGCCTGTGGATGTCACCCGGAACGCCTACGGCCGCCAGATCAACAGCAGTCAGAGATGGATCGAGATCCCCCTTTTCGATACCCCCTCCTATCCGGCCATATTCATTCGCGCCCCCAGACTGGATCGCTGGGCCACAAATGTATCCGTCCACGCCGTGCTAGGCGATGACCCGGTCTTTGTTCAGGCCGGCCGCATCATGGCCACCACATTTCACCCCGAACTCAACAAAGACGACCAGTTTCACCGATATTTTCTCTCCTTGTAGCATCTCCCGTACTTTTAGAGGTAATCCTTCACCTTTTCCCGAATGACCTCCAGTACCTTCTCCGGAGAATTTTTCGACAGCAGGCTGTTGAATTGGGTGCGGTAATTCCCCACCAGGCTGACGTTTTCAACAATGAGGTCATACGTTTTCCATGCGCCGTCTTTACGGTACATCTTATAGTGTATGGGGATGTCGCCGCTGGCCGCGACAATGGCGCTCTGAACTTCTGCCCGTGTATCGCTCAGGGTTATCTCCTTGATGAACTTGACCTTTTCATCCTGGTATTGAAGGAGACGATCCATATAGATGCTCTCCAGCAATTTGCGATACAAAGCAATGAACTCCTTCTGTTGGTCCGGGTTGAATTTCTTCCAATTGGGGCCAAGGGTTCTTCGCGAGAGCGCATAGAAGTCGAAAAGCGTATCGGATATGGCGCGAATGCTCTCTCTCTTCTTCTGCCGGCCGGCCTCCCCTTCCAGGGCAGGGTTCCCCAATACAGACAGCAATTGATTTACACTGGTTTCAACGGTATTGAGCGGCGTTGCGGCCGACACGCCGGCCGGAAGCACCAACATTGCCAGAACAAATCCAATGGGAATGATTTTATTCATCTCAGTCTCCTAATCATAGGCAGGGCGCTGCCTTGTTTCCGCCAACCGGAAAAGCAAAAGCCCTCAGTATTCCAAACCGTTCTATCGCCTGAAAATTCACAGCACCCTTTCTGAACACGATCCGTCACTTCTTGTCGACCGAACCGAAAGCGTATTTGCCGATGATATCTCCCACATCCACCGGTGAAACCGTATCGACAATGGTGCCCCCGGGCGTGATGGGATCCAGACCTCCGCCGGCATCGATGTCGACATATTTATCGCCGATCAACCCCTCGGTTTTGATGGCGGCAATGGCATCACCATAGATACGAATACCGTTTTTGATCGTCATCCGGACAACGGCCATCTGGTTTTCCTGATCGATCTCCAGTGCGGTCACCGTTCCGATACGCAATCCAAACATGGTCACCGGATTGCCGGTTCGCAACCCGGTCACCTTCTGAAAGCGGGCGTTGATCATATAGGCGTCCTCGCCGAAAAGGGAAACCTGCCCCAATTTTATGGCCATGTAAGCGACAAACACGAGCCCCACCACCATGAAGAGGCCGACGGTCGTCTCTCTTGAATATTTTTTCATGATCACCTCTCTTTGCAGGTGGCGCTAAAGGTTAAAATGGTATCCTGCGCGGCATCGGCGGAATTCAATATCGATTCGATGTCCCAATCGGCCTGCCCCTCGGCGATTCCGGCCGCTATGGAGATGGTAACGGCATCAGCGCAGGCGAATTCCGCCCGGACCATTTTCTGGAGTCCGGTACGGCTCCTGCGCTCAAAATGATCGGCAAACCCGGCCACCAATTGACGCGCCTCCCCGAGGTTTGAATAAGGCAGCACCGATGTATACTGATCGACACCGTATCGGGTTGAAAAACCACCGACATCAGTAAAATAATGACTGATCGATGCGCCAATGGACCGGATCAATTCCTGGGCAGCGGTATGCCCCAATCCTTCCTGGATCGTATCAAACGCCTCCAGCCTGAAGACGACGACGGCATAGGTGCGGGATTGGGCGTTGCCCTGCAGTTCGGTCTGATAGCGCGCCTTGAAGTTTCTGCGGCTGTATAGCCCGGTCAACTCCTCCTGAAGATTTTCAAGGCTGTGAATGAACTCGTATCGGAAGGGATGCTCAAAATCGTCAAACTCCTCCGGGGAGCCTTCGAAGATCACTTTGCCGTCGTATACCGCGATGACGCGGTTGGAGATAAAGAACACATCCGGCAGATCGTGGCTGATCAGCACGGCCGTAAAACCGATGCGGCGCTGGTATTCGGCGATCATGCTGAGAATGGCGTTACGGCGAATGGGGTCCTGTCCGGTGGTGGGCTCATCGAAGAGGACGATTTCCGGATCCGTTGCCAGCGCCCGGGCCAGGGCGACCCGTTTTTTCATTCCACCGGAAAGTTCGGAAGGGTAGCGATGGGCCACCTCGGCCAACTCGGTCTGCTCGATGCGCTCCATGACCTTGGCTTTTATCTCCTGCTTGCCGAGTCGGGTGGTGTGCTGCAGGGGCATGGCCACATTGTCATAGACGGTGAGGGCATCGAAGAGCGCATTGTTCTGGAACATGTAGCTGATGCCCCCCATCAGTTCGTCTTTCTCTTTACGGTCAAGGCGGCTCAGGGGGCGACCATGCAGCAGTACTTCGCCCTGGTCCGCGTCAATTAGGCCGACGATGTGCTTGAGCAGAACGCTTTTGCCCACACCGCTTTTTCCAATGATGGTGGTGACATCCCCCCGGTAAATCTTCAAGCTAATGTCATCGAGGACCGTGCGGGTATCGAAGCGCTTGGTCACATTCTTGAACTCGATCAACGGCGCGTCCATAGGCCTCCTACAGCAGGAACGAGGTTACGATGTAATCCGAAATCAAGATGAAAACGCAGGATTGCACCACCGCCGAAGTTGTCGACAGGCTGACGCTTTTGGATCCGTGGCTGTCTTCGCGCATGTGGGTGAAATACCCCTGATAGCAGCAAATGGTCGATACGATCACGGCAAAGACCAATGACTTCACAAATCCCCCGGTGACATCGGAGAGATCAACGCTGGTGTGAACGCGATAGAGATAAGTGCCGGGATCGCCCCCCACCAGACCGACGCCGGTGAGATATCCCCCCAAAATGCCGATCATATCGAACATGGCGGTAAGCAGGGGAAATGAGAGGATGGCGGCGGCGATGCGGGGTGTAATCAGATAAGCCAGCGGATCGATGCGCATGGTGGTCAGTGCGTCGATCTGCTCTGAAATACGCTGGATGCCGATCTCCGCGGTCATGGCCGAGCCCGCCCGCGCGGTGATCATGATGGCTGTAAGCACCGGTCCCAATTCTCGAATGAGCGTCAACGCCACGGCGGAACCCAGGACGCCGACCGATCCGAATTTGACCAATGTGTAATAGAGTTGCAGCCCCAGCACCATCCCGGTGAACAAAGCCACCAAACCTACAATGGCGGTGGTCTTGGCGCCGATGTAGTAGACCTGCAAGACGGTACGGTGCAATTGCCGGCGGGAGAAAACCGCCCCCATTGCCTTCAAAAAGAATATGGCCGCCGCCCCGAGGTGGTTGACCACCCCCAACCCGTGCCTTCCAACCGGGTCAAGGGTTTTGGTGAGGATACTGTTTCTGACCGATCCCTTGACGTCGGCCGCCGTCTGCACCTCTTCCGCCATCACGACTTCCTATGCCTCTACAGGTTCACAGCTTTGGATACGATAAGGCCCGTTTGCTGATTTGTAAAATCTGATGCGTTGTTTTACACCGGGTGCTATGTCCCGCCTGAGGCGAGATTACAACTGCAACGATCGAAGCACTAATGTGCTTTTGTCTTCTTGGGCCGAAGGAACCAAGAAGGCAAGCCGCCCCCCTTTGCGGGTGGTCGATGACGCGACGGTGGGTGATGGGAGCCCGATGGGATGGCCCCTGTCAATCAAAGAAATGTCTTCCTGATCGGCGTACCCGTTTAACGAGGTTCTTCTGGATGATCTCACTGATTCCCAATGCCGCCAACTCCCTTTCAAGCTGAGACAGCTTGCCATATCCGCCGACATAGCCATTCAACCGTGTTACGGCCGTGGAATTGATGAAGTCGTTCAAGTTGGGATAGATCCGCTTGAAGTGCCACGAGAGATCCGTATTTTGGCGCAGCATATATTTCTGATGATATGCTTCGGCCAGAGTGAATGATCGTATCGGAAGGATTTGGGTATGGACGGTCCGCCCTGTTTTTTCCTCCACTTTTGCTTTGGAGGCCAAGGCCGCCCGTCGCTGTTGTTCATTATGATAGAAGACAGCATTCATATATTGGCGGCTCCACGCCCTTTCCCTCGGATTGTGGCCTTCCCAGAATTCGACCAACAATTCTTCGTATGTGATGCGTCCGGGATCGTAATCGACCTGGACCGTCTCCGTATGGTCCCCGATATGGCCGTAGTCCGGATTTTCCGCCTTTCCTCCGGCATAACCGACACGGGTTCGGATAATCCCATCAAGAACCCCGAACCGGGATTCAATTCCCCAAAATCATCCCAATCCGAAGGAAGCCGTTTGAAATTCTTCCGGCGCTGCCGCATCGATGGGTGGAATGGGTAAAACGGCCTGCTGTTCCATTTCTTCGGCCATGTCGTTTTCCTTTGATTTCTCAATACCGCCTGCTACTGGCACATTGTTTTGGGAGCATCCCAAGAGCATGATGCACCATGTGAACAACGCCAGACAGAACGTTCTAGTGTATTTTACGTCCATTTCAGCCTTCCTTTCTTGCCCCTGTCGTTGCATAAAAAGATGGCAAAAAGATCATAACGATAAGGCTAATCCAAATGTTAAGGCCTATTTCTGAAAGTTCTGTAAAATTTTTGTAAAGAAGATGCTTGTGATGGAAAAGGGGCGGATCTCATCGGCATGTCTCATGGGACACGAAGGTGAAATCGCCGAAACAGTTCGGCAGATGAAAATTCAGGGCATCAACAGGGGACCATGATGCCCAGTGGGGGTGTGATGTCTCATCCGCGCACTTGAAAAGATTGCCCCGCCAGGGAATGTCATCAGCGATCTCGATGGCGCCGGCATATCGCTCCATCAACTGGTAAGGGATACCGAACTCAAGGTACCAGATGACCGGTTCAGTGATTTCCGGATCGATGATCTTGGGTTGGGAGTGATAGATGGAGATCTCCCGCGCGTCTGATTTGCTCAGCCGGGCAAAGGCCGCGAATCCGTCAGTCGTTCGCCGGGGATCGATCACGTACGACGCCAGGAGGGTGCCGCCGCAATTGAACTCGAAATTGAAGTAACCATGTCCCGCAGGGGGCTGGATAAAGAACTCTACGCAACTGTCCTTGTAGACCGGGTCCTGATGGCGCCGGTGGACACATCTAACGAATCGGTCCTCCACGCGAAATAGCCCGTAAATGGCATCATGCCCATACAATAGTTTGGCCTGGGTCCTGGGACGATGATCAGAGCCCTCCGGCCGAAAATGACTGATTTCCAGGATCCCCGCATTTTGCCATGCCAAACCATTCCATTCGCCCTGGAATTCGGGCTTTTTCAGAGCTGGGCATATGTCGTAGGATGCGATGGTCATTGGGTGACTCCACCCGTCAAACCTCCAGCACTTCTTTCAGTTTGGCTGTGATGGTTTTAAAGGCAAAGGGCTTTTGGAGAAATCCCTGTGCGCCGGCGGCCAGTATCTCCTTTGCCCCTAAATCAAGAGAATAGCCGCTGCAAACGATCACCTTCATGCCCGGTCGCGCCTGCTTGAGAATGGGATAGAGCGCCCCGCCTTCCATATCGGGCAGCTTGATGTCGAGCAAGGCCAAATCGATGGTACCGTCATAGGTATCCGTCAACTTGATGGCCTCTTTGGCTGAACGCGCTTTGAGCACTTTATATCCCAATTGCTCGATCAAAGACTGGATGGTGATCAGGACCCCCTCTTCGTCATCGATGACAAGGATGGTGGGTTTTGAAATCAACAGCTCTGCCTTGGACATATCGACCCTGTGCTCGGGCGTCTCCTCCGGCGGCAGCAGGATACAGACCATGGTGCCTTTCCCCGGTTCGGAATCGACGTAGATATAGCCGCGATGATTCTTGATGATGCCGTAGACCGCAGACATCCCAAGGCCCCTGCCCTGGAATTTGGTGGTGAAGAACGGATCGAAAATGCGGGCCAACGTATCCTTGTCCATTCCCTTGCCATTGTCTTCGATGGTCAGACAGACGTAAGGTCCCGGCATCAATCCAGGATGATCGGCAGCGAATTCATGGTCGACCTCTTTAAAACTCGTGGCGATTCGAATATGTCCCGTGCGGTCAATGGCCTCTGATGCATTGTTGACCACAGAAGTAAGGATCATCTCCAATTGTGCGTTATCGGCATTGATACTGGGCAGTTGCCCCATCAACTCGGTCTCGATTTGAATCTGCTGATGGATACCGCGTTTTAACCGGGGAAGCAGCGACTTGACCAGTTCGCTCAGGTGGACGGCTTTGGGACGGACATCCCCCTCCCTGGCATAGGCCAGCAGTTGCTGCGTCAGGTTGGACATGCGAAAAATCGATTCATTGGTCGCCTTGGCGAACTTGGTGACCGCTTTATTGTCCGGTTCCGTCATCTGAAGGAGTTCTATATGACCGGCCACCACCATCAATGCGTTGTTGAACTCATGGGCGAGCCCTCCGGCCAATGTTGAAAGGGCTTCGATCTTGCGGGCCTGCTGGAGCTCTCGTTCCAGCTTGCGTCTGGCCTCGTCGGCCCTTTTTCGCTGGGTGATGTTACGGGTGACCACCACGGCATGGGTAACGTCGGCATCCAGCGCCATGTAAGGATAATAAGTGACATCATAGTAGTGCAACCCGATGGCCGGCACATCAAACCAAGCCTGGTAGTTCACCTCGTGCCCTTTAAAACAGCGGTCCAACTTGGTTTTAAGGATATTCTCAAAGGTGCGCCGACCCCACATCGCCGATAAGGACGTCCCTATGATATCTTCGCGGGTGATATTGTGGGCTTCACAAAACGAGCTGTTGGCCGCCTCATAGACATAATCGCGATTGATCAGCGTATGCCAGTCTTTGGAGGCGTTGATCATGAATTCGTAACGCCGGAGCATCTCCTTGGTTTCCGGGCGGTTGATTTTTTGGATCATTAAATCACTCCGGGCTGCTCTCTAAAGTCCAGAAGCAGGTATGCATTGAAGTTAGCGAACAGGGCTGATTCAGGCACATATCGGGAAAAGTCGTGTAATCAAGAATACTTAGGGTGAGCCAGGAATATCCGGATCAACAATGCCTTCATTTGATAATTACGTTATTATTTACCATTTCAACCTTTTAGTCGAGTTTTTTTNTGCATTGCAATACGCCGCTCTTATGACAAAACGTCCGCATTTTGGAGCGGCACGATGGTCGATGGCACCTGTCGTGTCCGGTGGCCGGGTGAACTTTCTCCCATTGCGTTCGCAAAGCAAAGAGCAGAGCCGGGTCCATTAAAGTGTGGGTAAAGGATGAACCCCGCTTTATTGAATTTAGGGTTGTCCAAATTAATAAATTCTTTTATTACAACATATTAGCACACTATCAGCAGCTAACTTGCTGCAAAGCGTTCTGTCGGCGGTCGAAGCGGCCATCAGACAGCCGCCAACATCAGTTGTTTTACGCCGGGTGAGATATCCCGCCTGGACCTGGATTTTTCTGAAGAAGGAAAGGAGGAGTTGCTGATCTATCATGGCAAGGCATGCCGCCAGATTCAACGGCTCAAAGAGGCCTTTGCCGAACGTGATCCGGAAAAGGCAAGCAAAATTATGGCCAAGGAACGCAAATATCTTGACCTGGAACTGCGATACCGCATCCGCCATCTGAAACGGCTGAAACATGCCCGGCAGGAGTCAGTCAAAACCCACGAGGTGCACGTGGAACTGTTGGATCTGATGAAGCAGGTGATCGTCTACTGCGCCAACATCGCCAAAACCTCTCTGGTCACCTCCGGCCAGGGCAGCAGCCTGCCGGTTCAATGATCGCCGACAGACCGCGGCGATGGCTCAACGGGTCATTTGCCGATATTTGATGCGCCTGGGTATGGCGGCATCGGTCCCAAGGCGCCGCTTGCGGTCCGCTTCGTAAAAAAACCACCCGGCTGTCGCCCTCAAATGCAAGGATATGCGTTGCAAGGCGGTCGAGAAACCAGCGGTCATGGCTGATCACAACCGCACATCCGCCGAAATTTTCAAGGGCTTCCTCCAACGCTCTCAAGGTGTTGACATCCAGATCATTGGTGGGCTCGTCCAGCAACAGCACATTGGCCCCCTCCCGGAGCATCTTGGCCAGATGAACCCGGTTGCGCTGCCCGCCTGAGAGGGTGCCGACCTTTTTCTGCTGATCACTGCCCGTGAAGTTGAATCGCGCGACATAGGCCCTTGAGTTGACCAGCCGCTGGCCCAGTTCGATCTGTTCTTTGCCGCCGGTGATCTCCTCCCAGATGGAACTGTCCGCCGACATTTCACGGTCTTGATCCACATAGGCCAACTGGACGGTCTCCCCCAGGCGGAGAGTACCGCTGTCCGGTGTTAACCGCCCGGTGATCATTTTGAAAAGGGTTGTCTTTCCAGCCCCATTGGGCCCCACAACACCGATGATGCCGCCCGGGGGCAGCTTGAAGGTCATCCCCTCCACCAGCAACCGGTCACCCAAAGCCTTGGAGACCCGATCGGCTTCAAGGACGACATCCCCCAGGCGCGGCCCCGGCGGAATGTACAACTCGAGCGCTTTTTCCCTTTTTTCCTCCTGTTGGCGGAGCAGTTTCTCGTAGGCGTTGATGCGCGCCTGGCTTTTGGCATGGCGCCCCTTTGGCGACATTCGAATCCACTCCAGTTCCCGCTCCAGGGTTTTTTGCCGGGCGCTCTCCGTCTTTTCTTCCCGGCGCAGCCGTTCCTGCTTTTGGGCCAACCACGAAGAGTAGTTGCCCTTCCAGGGGATCCCTTTGCCCCGGTCCAACTCCAGGATCCAACCGGCCACGTTATCGAGAAAATACCGGTCATGGGTCACCGCGATCACCGTGCCCTGATATTGCTGGAGGTGGTGCTCCAGCCACGCCACACTCTCCGCATCCAGATGGTTGGTGGGTTCGTCGAGGAGCAAAATATCCGGCTTTTTGAGCAACAACCGGCACAGGGCCACACGGCGGCGCTCCCCGCCCGAGATGACCTTTACCGACATATCGGATGGCGGACACCGCAGGGCCTCCATGGCCATTTCCAGCCGGGCGTCGATGTCCCAGGCATCCAATGCATCGAGTTTCTCCTGCACTTCGCTCTGGCGCTGGATCAGCTGGTCCATCTCATGGTCATTCATGGGCTGGGCAAAACGGGCATTGATCTCTTCAAAGGCTTTGTGGAGATCCACAGCCTCTTGAACGCCCTCTTCCACAACCTGGCGCACCGATTTGTCCACATCCACCAGCGGCTCCTGTTCAAGATACCCCACCGAATAGCCATCGGACAAAATCGTCTCGCCGTTAAACTCCCGATCCACCCCGGCCAGGATTTTAAGCAGGGAGGATTTGCCAGCGCCGTTCAATCCCAGCACACCGATTTTGGCGCCATAAAAATAGGATAGAGAGATATCGCTGAGGACCGGTTTTTTATCGTAAAATTTGCTGACCCGTACCATGGAATAGATAATCTTGTCAGGTGTGTTGGCCATGACCTGCCTCTCTTGTTTAGGATTTATACCTGCGGCCCCCTTACCATAAAGCCTTATCACCGGACAAGCTGCAGCAGCAGCGATTCTTCTAGCTGATCGGCATTCAGTGGCAAAAAATGATGGCGATCCATACCGAGGCTGCGGCAAATCGTGACCGCATCAAGATAATATGGGGGATGGGTGGCCCTGGCAACTCGTTGCCAGGGTTGCCATGCAACAAGAGGTATGCGCCATCCGGATCAAACCCTCTCGGCCGACGACCACCGACAATCCCGTCGGGTGGTGCCGGAAAAGGCCGGAAATGGGCGCTTGAGCTCGGCCGATGGGTATCTGGGCATCTGCACAGCAGATCGAAGGTCGTGGATCTGACGGTCCCGGGATGAATCCTCCTCTTGGCCTGCGGCCACCGGCAACCAGTTGCCGGTGCCACCCGTGATATCAGACAAGGGAGATAAATGCCTTGATTTTTACGATTAGACAGCATAATAGTTCTATAGAAGAATTCGTATTATAAAGTATTCTTCTATAGAAGATTATACCCAAAAGGCGGCCGGAGAATCGAATTTTAGCGGATCTTAACCATAACAACTTGAATATAAAGGTATTTATATGCGTAAAATTGCAGTGGCCATGGCCAAAGGCGGCGTGGGGAAAACCACAACCGCGGTGAATCTGGCCCATCATTTGGCCTTACAAGGGCAACGGGTATTACTGGTGGACTGCGACACCCAGGCGCAGGTGTCAAAATTCCTGGGTGTCTCTCCGCCCCACGGCATGTACGAATTCGTCACCGGCCGAACCACCGGTGGCGAGCTCGTCGCCAAAAAAGATGCGGTGTTCGCTGCACGGGAGAACCTGTGGTTATTGGATGGCGGCCTGCCATTGGCGGCCTTGAAGACCTGGCTTGGCGAACAGCCGGCCGACATGCGGCACGGCTACCTGCGCAAGACCCTGGTGCCCAAGGGCGACAGCCTTGATTTCATCATTTTCGACTGTGCGCCGGGTTGGGATGTGCTAAGCGTCAACGTTCTCATGGCCTGCAACGAGGTTTTGTGCCCCGTCGCCCTGCAGGGACCGGCCCTGGAAGGTTTGAAGACCTTCTTCGGCTACCTGATCTCGGCCCAGAAACAGAATGAGCAGTTGGCCCTTAAATACGTCCTGCCCACATTGTACGACCGCCGCACCCGCCAAAGCGAGGCGATCTACAGCAAACTCAAGCGCCTTTTCACACGACAGATCTGCGATCCCATCCGTCACAATGTCCGCCTCTCCGAGGCGGCGACGGTCGGCAAAACCATCTTCGAGTATCGCCGCAGCGCAACCGGCGCAGAGGACTACCGCAAATTATCAAGGAGGCTCATCGATGACGGCATCCGATCAAAAGTCGTCCCCCGATTTTTTTGAAGATCACGACCTCGACCCCCTTGCCGCCGCCACCGGCAGCAAAGGTCACCCGCCTTCGGTTCCCAAAAAGAAAGCCGGCTTCTACCTCTCCGAGAAATTGCTGGAGCGGTTCAACCGCAGGTTTCATCAAATGAAGCTGGATGGGGTCAATATCGAGAACAAATCCGCCCTGGTGGAAATCGCCTTGCGCTTTGCCCTTGACGATCTCGATCGGGGAGAAAAGAGCAAAATCGGCGCCACATTGGAATAACGTGGCAATCAGGCGCTCTCCGTAGCCGAACATGGCTTCCGGGAGAGACAGCTTCTACTTCGATTCCAGAGCTTTCAGTTGCAGAGATTGCTTTAGATAGCGCATCAAGGTCTTCTGCACCTTTCCGAAAACGGTGTCCGGTGCATAATCTCCCTTTTCATCGACCGTACCGGCGGGAACGCCGGTCAGGATTTCGATACCCTCGGCTATGGTTTCCACCGGGTAGATGTGAAACGCTCCCGACTCCGCGGCCTTCACC
>JARRKU010000082.1:15622-38962 GCA_037387725.1 Desulfobacteraceae bacterium | reverse complement strand
TGTGCGTCGTCAGGATTATCCCTTGCAATCATCGGTCGATCTCTGCTAAAGAAGGCGCGGTTTCGGCTTTGAGACGGGGCGCGGACCATGGAAAAAATACGTAGCTAAATGAAAAAAGGACAGTAATGATGAGCAAAAAGAAAGATCAAATCAACATCGACAGCGAGAATATACTGGGACCGGGCTATGAGCCGTTGGCGGTCTGTTTGATGGTACTGTTCATTTGGATGGGTGTTGTCGCATTTGCGTCCAGATTTATTATGTAGGTCCGCTTTTGGTCCAGGAACGCCTTCCTGCTCCGGTTCGTCGGTGCGAAAGGGCGCCTTTCAAACGATTTTATCCGCTACACCCACTTCCGACGGAGTCCAGAGGTCATCCCTTTGCCATGCCTTGGCAATGCTGCTCAATACCGCCTTGACGAGCGGATCCTGCAGTCGCTTTTTGAGATAGAGCAACCAGAGGTCCAGCGTGCCGATCCGGGATCCGATAATATGGAGTTGGCCTTTCTCTGCCGACGATTCGGCCTCTGTTTCCGACATGATGCTGAGTCCAACCCCGTCTGCGACCATTTGTCGTATGGCGTGTTCCTGATCGGTGAGTACCGCCTTAACCGGTTCGCAGTCCATTTCATGGAAGAGTCTTTGCGCAACCGCATAAAACGGGCATTGGCGGCTGGTCCATATCCATGGGAAGGCGGCCAGGTCAGGCAGAGAGGCCCCTTGAACACGGTCTTGCCAGGTGATGGGACAGACAATGACCAGTCCAATCTTATCCAGCGTATGGGCCGCAATGGCGTCATCGTCCGGGTGGGCAAAGGCAAAAGCCGCCTCAAGCCTTCCGGCAAGCAACTCCTCAGGCGCCTCCCAGGTCATCTTCGGAATATAGCTTAAATAGACCTTGGGGTAATCCCTTTTCAGTTCTGCGAGGATTCGCGTCGCTCTCAGAAAACCGGGGTCGGTATGCAGACCGACCCGCGCCTCTCCAGTCAATTCGCCCCGCAGCTGATCGGCCGCAAATCGCATGGTATCGGCCGCGTCCAGCACCTGTTGGGCTTTTTGCATTAGCAACAGCCCTTGGGGGGTCAGCTTCATGCCTTTGGGGGTACGTTCGAAGAGCATGACCCCCAATTCCTCTTCAAGGGCCTTGATATGGGCGCTCACCGAGGGTTGACTGGCGTTCAACCTTTCAGCGGCACGGGTCAGGTGGCCCTCTTTGGACACCGCCATAAAGGTCTTGAGTTGATAAAGTTCCATTGGATGTCTTCCTTTGCCCTGGATCAGCATACGTTGTTGAGAAGAATCGGTGTCACCATAGCATATCTGTCACCCATCAATACAATCAGAAAATCTGAAGATCCCCATCGGCTCTTACGATTGGATTTGCAGCAAAGGCCGGATTATCTTCCCTCTCAGATGGGAAAAGATAAACCGCATTTGGCGCCAAGGCAACGCTGCCGCTTCGGCGCAAAGGAGAATACCATGAACAGTTGTACGCCTGCATTAGACTGCCCCGACATTGCGGCCGATCATTCAAGGTTCATCCCACCGGCCCCATTGCCGCAATGGCATATTATCATGGGCCGCGCCCGCTGGCTGATAACCCCCCATACATCCGATGCGGAGGTCAATCTTGATGCCGATCCGACCCGTTGGCTGGGGCCGGCAAAAGCCCTGCTATGGATAGCGGTTTCCATTGGTGTCGGCTTATTGATCGCGGGACTGAACGGATCGTGAACCTGTGCATCGCGCCTATTCCGAAGGGGACGTCTGCTCCTGAGTTTTTAGGTGATAACCACAGGATTTTCGGATTACAAGCTCCGTCTCCATTACAATCTTGCTGCTGATGCCGGGGTGGGGCGAATGCTGAAGTTTGTGGATCAACATTTCAGCACCCGCCATTCCCATGGCATGTTGATCCTGGCCAACCGTTGTCAGTTCGATGCCTGTCAGGGAAGAAAATCCGATATTGTTAAATCCGACGAGGGCCAGATCTTCCGGGATCTTAAAACCTGACACAAAAGCCGCCTCGCGAACCCCCAACGCCATATTGTCATCCTGGGCAAGGATTGCCGTGGGCCGCTCTTTTCGGCTCAATAGATGACGGGTCGCATCAAAGGCATTTTCCTTGGTATATCCACTAACCACAAACCATTCCCCTGGGACGGTCACACCGAATTCAGCCAATGCATCTTTGGCCCCCTGGGTCCGCATGATGGCGGTGGAAGATGCCATATCGCCGGCAATGATCGCTATTTTGGTGTGTCCCATCCGGCAAAGATGCATGGCCGCTTTATAGGCCCCCCCATAGTTGTCCAGGGAGACGGAGTCGATCCTGCTGGCTTTTTTGGGGTTGAGGATCAGCCGATTGACCAGGACAAAGGGCAGTTCAAGGTCCTCCAGCAGATCGATATTGGGATCGTCCTGCTCGACAGTGGAGAGGATGACGCCGTCCACGCCCTTGGATCCGAGCATTTGAATGATCTGTTTTTCACTTTCAATGCTGTGATTGGTGTTAAACAGCATGGTGCTGTAGCCATAGGCATTGGCCTTTTCCTGCACGCCCAGGGCCAGCTGGGGATAGAAAGGGTCGGCGATATTGGTGATGACAAGGGCAATGGCATAGCTTTGCCGGGAGACCAATCCTTTGGCAAAGTAATTGGGCTGATAACCCATTTCCTTCGCCAGTTGCAGGATCCTTTTGCGGGCCGCTTTCCCAACGCCGGGTTTACCGTTCAGTGCATTGGAAACCGTGGTGGCAGAAACCTGAAGTTTACGGGCGATGTCTTTAATGGTGACTTTGTTCATTTGATTGTTAAACAAACCCTTTACGAACTTTATCGTTAAAGTGAAAACCCGTGATTTTTCTACGATACGCCTAGAATACCTCGTATCATAATTGCCGGGATTATGGAATAGGGGATTTGCAACCCGGCAGTGATGGTAGGGATGATGCCGCCGCATATCATGAATGGGTTCATCTGTGTATATTTTAATTAGCTGTTATATAAGTATAAAAAAGTAAAAATGAAAAAACTACCATAATCTTTAAAGCGCAAAACGTCCAGGATTACCTACGGGCAGTCGGTAAACCGTTCAAAAAGAGCTTGACAATGATCCAGAGATTGCGTACTTGAACGTTTAAGTTATCGGGCGTTTTACAACGGTTTATGCAATGGCGGAGGCTATAGTGGACACATATTACATTGACGGGGCGTTTGTCAGTGAAGATGAAGCACGCTTATCTGTAAAGGACATCACCGTTTTAAGGGGGTACGGCGTATTTGACTTTCTGATCACCTATCATCGGCGCCCTTTTTATTTAAAAGAACATGTGGCAAGGCTTGAGAATTCGGCTAATGAGATCGGGTTGCGACTGCAGCACAGCAATTCCCGGATATGCGATATCGTTCTGGAAACCGTCCAAAAAAATCCGCACCACACGGAGTCCAACATCCGAATTGTCTACACCGGCGGGATCAGTCCCGACGGGGTGACCCCCCAGGGAAACGGCATCCTCATGGTCATGGTTACCCCCAAACTGGAACTGCCGGACTGGTGGTATACCGACGGTGCCGCGGTTGCTACGGTTGATATGGAGCGATTTATTCCCACCTCAAAGAGCACCCCGACAGGATCCTGCCCGGCATCACCCGCGGCGTCGTTTTGAAACTGGTCGAGGGAAAATATAATGTAGAACTGCGCCACATCGACAAAGCGGAGCTGTCATCGTTTGATGAAATGTTTATCTCCGCTTCCAATAAGGAGATCGTTCCCGTCATCAAGGTCGATGAGATGGTCGTCGGGGATGGGCGACCGGGCCGGCAGACCTTGGATATCAAGACATCCTTCCGTGACTATACCGATGCATACGGCCGCGGCGATCTCTCTTGACATCCGGTGCCCAATCCGATCAAAGGAATGAATCCGATGCCGTCTGTTTCGTCATTTAATTGGGAGCAGGGATGCTGGTCGAATCCTTCTGAAAGCAAGCCGGAGATAGTTCTCTGCGTGGCGGGTGACTGGGCGCCCATCCGGCAATTCAAGCCCATTATCGAAACAGCGCCGGCAGCGGTTTATGGCGACCTTTTATCAGAGATCCAATCCGCCGATCTATCCATTGTAAACCTTGAAGCCCCCCTAAGCGACCGCGGTGCGCCGGCGGCAAAGAGCGGTAGCGTGTTCAAGGGGGAAGAGAAACACATCGCCGGCCTGACCGCCGTTCCCTTTGATGTGGCCACCCTGGCCAACAACCACGTCTTCGACTTCGGGCTGGATGCCTTTCAGGACAGTTTGGCGCTTCTGCGGAAAAATCATATCCGGTATACCGGCGCCGGGCTGTCCGAAGAAGATGCGGCCAGACCCCTTGTCATGGAGATCAAAGGACTGCAGATCGGCATTGTAAATTTCAGTGAAGGAGAAGACCTGACAGCGGCAAAAGATGGCCATCCCGGCGTGATGGGATGGGATCTTGGCGCGGTCACCCAGACCATAAAAACTTTGAAGAAAAGCGTGGATTTCGTTCTGGCCATCGGGCACTGCGGCATAGAATATATTCCCTTTCCACCGCCCTATGTGGCTGATGCCTTTAAACAGGCGGCCGATGCCGGCGCTGATGCCGTCATTGGGCATCACCCCCATGTTCCCCAGGGGCTATCGTTTCACAACAATGTTCCCATCTGCCACAGCCTCGGAAATTTTGTTTTCTACCAGGAGACGGCGCTCAAATATCGCAAGCTGGGATATATGGTGAAGATCGGCATACGGAAAGAAGCACTTGTTTCCCTTGAACTGGTGCCGTACCGCATCGGCGAAAAAGGGTTGACGGCCCTCGCCGATTCGGAGGCAGTGGAATTCTTCAGGAAATTGAAAGAGATCTCCCTTCCTCTGGAAGACCCTGAGCGGTTTGAAGCAACCTGGCATGGTTTCTTGCATCTTACCGGAGCCAACGGTTTTTTGGAAGAAATTACGATGATCCTTGGAAAACTGAAAGAGGATCCCCAAAAAGGGGCGGCGATGTTTCGCAACCGCCTGACAACATTGCAGCACTATCATCACTGGAAAGATTTAATGACCCGAATCGTGGACGGCACGCTTGAGGCTTCGCCCGGATGGGCAAGGGAATTGACCCGAGAGTGGCTGTACACCGAAGTTTCATCGCTATGACGATCCGGAACCCATAAAAATGGCTGCAACTCCACCATCCCGTCGCACCTTTTCCCGATCCATTCTGGTCACGGACTCGGGATTGGGGGGGCTTTCGGTTTTTAATGAAATCGCTAACCAGCTGGATCAAAGCAGCCCCTGGCCCAGGGTCCGATTGGTTTACTTCAATGCATGGCCTGCGCCCCTAAGAGGATACAATCATCTGGGCACCATGGCGCAAAGAGCCCGGGTCTTCGACAACGCCTTGAACGCAATGGCCCAATTCGGCCCGGATCTGATGCTGATTGCCTGCAACACCCTTTCGGTGATCTACCCCCATACCCGATTTTCCAGATCGCCCCATATTCAGGTTGAAGGCATCGTGGATCATGGGATCCAGATGCTTTATGATAATCTTATCGCCGATCCCGACAGCGTGGCCGTCCTGTTGGGTACGCCCACCACCATCGACGCCCGGCGCCATGAAGCCGGATTGATACGCCATGGTATCGCAAAGGAACGCGTGATCAACGTACGGTGCACCAATCTGGCCGGCTGGATTGAAAGAGCGCCTTTCGCCGAAACCGTCAACGATTTGATCCAAAAATTCGTCAAAGTGGCTGGAAGGAAACTTGGGGATTTTCGCGGCCATGTTTATGCGGCGCTTTGCTGCACCCATTTTGGCTATCGGCAGATGCTTTTTGAACAGGCGTTTGCCGAGTGGGTTGACGCAAAGGTGACCATCCTGAATCCCAACCTTCGGATGGCGCGGAAAATGTTCGAGACCGCCGGGACCGTATCGGCCGGTCCCGCCCATGTTGAGATGCAGATCGTTTCAAAGGCCGTATGGGAGAAGGAACAGGTGGGGGCTTATTTGAATTTGCTGCCGAATATCTCCCGTTCGGTCAGGGACGCCCTGGTCGGCTATACCGTCGATGATCATTTGTTCTCTGTCGATGATAAACCCCCAACATAAAAAAATAAGCTAAGTGAGGATGTTGTACCCATGCGAAAAGTATTGATCATTACGGGACCGGCCGGAGATGCCCAGGGATGGGGCGACTTGAGTGTTAGCGAAAGTGTTTGTCGGGCGATAAAAGATAAGGGCTGCGATGCGGAAATCGCATTTGTGACGACAATGGAGGAGTTTTACAAAGCCATTGAAGCGCGGACCTTCGATATCATCTGGAGTGCCTTATATCATATTTCGAAGAAAACCGATACCATCGGCATGAGCGAGGGGGACCATACCTGGCTCGCCGATATCCTCGACGCCAGAGGGATTCCGTACATCGGGCCCAATGCCGCGACAATGAAGGCTTTGATCCACAAGACCGCCACGCACCGGATTCTCAAGGAACATAACGTCTCTGTGCCTTACCACTATCAGATCGATAAGCGCGATGCGCTGCCGGACCTGGCGTATCCGGCCTTTGTCAAGCCCAGCTATGAATCCCGGTCTGTCGGCATCAGCGATGACAGTGTCGTCCATTCGGAAAAGGAGTTGGCCAGACAGGTCGCATTTATCCACCGGACATATGACCAACCCGCCCTGGTGGAAGAGTACCTTCCCGGAAGGGAATATACGGTCTTGATGCTGGGAAACGGTAAGCACCAGGAATTTCTGGCCGGGAGTGTCGAAGTGGATCAATCTCTGTTCGGCAAGTACCCCATTTTGAGAAGTGACCTCAGGGGTGTTGGCGCCACCAAAATCAGACCCTGCAATCATCACGCTGAAGAAGCGGTCCGTTTGACCATGGCAGCGATGGATGCATTGCAATGTCTGGATCATGTCAGGACCGATATGCGCTTGGATCGCGATGGCCGACTCAAGATTATAGAAGTGAACGGCATACCGGGGTTGAAACCGATGAAAAGCTGGAGCCCGCAAATGTTCACCCTGCATCATCCGTCACCGGAGGGGCCCATGGAGGATTATAGATTGTTGATCCACCATATCGTGACTTCAGCCCTGGCGCGCTATGGCCTCGACTAGTACGATATTGGAGCCAATCGGGCAGGTACGGAGCCCTGCCCTATAAAAAACGGATCTATTACCAAAATTAAGGCGGATTCGCGTTAGCTATGCCAGTTTAAAGTTTAAAGTAGAAAGTTTAAAGTTAAAGAAGCGCTGAACCTTATTTTGGGTTATAGGTCCGATAAAAAATCAATTATTTGCCAGCCGTACGGCTGCCAATTATGGGCAGGGGTGGATTGAAAATTCCATATAATGAAAATATGCTCAAGGAGATCGAATCCAAGGGAACCATCTCAGGGAAAGATCGTTGGGGTGGTTTTGCCTTTCATTTTGATTTCTCCGTTCCCCGGATCGCCGCTGCCATCCATGCCGGGCACGCCGTAAGACGGGAATTGCTCCCCCTTATGGTTTTGACGGCTGATCAACGCATGTTTGAAGAGGACACCGGTACAGATTACATGATTCAAGGGCAACCCAATGCGGTATGGGGACTCGAATCGCGGGCGGTCTACGATCTTAACCGGGGCATTGATATGGCCTTGCCGCTGGAGCCGGAGAAATTCTGGAGTACCCGGGTCTATGGAAAACCACCTTCACCAGAAATGAACGCCAGAAGTCTTCGGAGCCATGATGCCTTTTATCGGGCCGTGGGAACATGGATTACCTGCATACTGGAAAAATTTGGATATTGTGTCGTCTACGACATCCATTCCTATAATATTTCACGCCAACAGGACAGAGGCTACGCATCCCCCCCTGTTTTCAATCTGGGAACTGCGGCACTGGATCGTTCCAGGTGGGCGCCCCATATCGAATCCTGGATTGACCTCCTGAGGGCCATTTCATTGCCCGGCATAAAGACCACGGTGGCTGAAAATCTCGTCTTCTCCGGCAAAGGTGAATTCTGCAGAAGGCTCAGCCAATGGGATCCCCGCATCCTTGTTCTGCCCACGGAAGTATCCAAGGTCTACATGGATGAGAAAAGCGGCGCCATCTATCCCGATGTTATCAAGGCGGTCAAGGAAGGCCTGGCAAAAGCGATGGCCGACCATCTCACATAGCATCATTAAAATTATGGGTCAGATCATGCGCAGTGTCGGTGTCCGAAAGCACCGGTGGTGCAATGGAATATCGAATATCGAACAAGGAATGTCGAATGTCGAAGGAAGGTATTCTGCCATTTAAAGTATGAATGGCAGAGCGCAGCGATTCCACACTTCGATATTCGACATTCCTTGTTCGATATTCTGCGGTTCTGATCCTCTGCCGAAAGATCAGAACCAGAGAGCATCTACGCGATCCGGCCGGCGCAGACGCCTGCGGTGCTAGACTTGCCGTCGGATCAGCAGGGTGGCAGGGTCCAAGATCAAGGCCGGTTCGGCTTCATCCTTGAGGGTGCCTTTTATCGCCCTGACGTGGATAGCGTCTTTTTCGGGGTTGATGGTCAATGCGGTGTCGAAAAGATCTTGTACCGGCGAAAGCTGGACGGGAAGTCCGTCTTCGGCGAGGTCCTCGTGCCGGTGGGTGGTGATGGTAAACCAGACCGGCAGGTCCAGCTGCCGGGCCAATGCCTTGAGCGCTTCCAACTCCCGTCGATTGTCGCTTTCAAAGGAGAAGCCGTCGATGATAACCATGTCGGGCAGAAAAATGTTCTGGGCGGTCAGGTCGGTCAGGCGTTCCTCCAGCCGCGGAGCATTGAATCCTTCGGATCGGAAGGTCATGATAAATCGATGGGGGACGATGGCGTCCCAAAGTTGATCGATCTGGGCCACCTGGTATTGCTGGGCCAGGCGTTCAAACATCTCCTGGTACCAGAGGCTCACTTTGCCCACCGGTTCGTCCAGGCTGATGTGGAGAATATTCTTCTGTTGCAACAGGCTGTTCAGGGCGATCTGGATCACCATGGCGGTTTTGCCTACACCGGCGCGGGCCAGCACAGCGCCGAAACCTCCCGGCATGATGATCTCCTCCTCTTCCTGTCCCAGCAATCGCAGGGGATTGCGCAGAATGAGATCTTTTTTCAACATCACCAGGCTCCTTTCTTTCAGATGGATCACCTTGGCCGCGGGATCTCGTTTGACTGCGGGAGGCGTCCAGTTCCGCCATGGGGCGGCGTGTCGGTCGGGTGTTACAATCGATTCCATCTTCACCATTTCGTCTTTTATGCAACGATAGGGCTAAGCGACTTTTTGCTTCTTTTCGGTGATGGATTTGGTGATCTCTTCTGATATCGACTGCGGCACCTGTTTGTAGGCGGCAAACTCCATGGTAAACTGCGCTTTACCTTGTGTTAATGAGCGCAGCACGGTGGAGTAGCCGAACATCTCGGAAAGGGGCACTTGAGCCTCGATGGCGCACATGACGCCTTCGTCCTGGGATCCGACGATGATGCCCCGGCGTTGGTTGAGCGATCCCATGGCGGCACCCTGAAATTCGGTGGGGGTCTCCACCACGACCTTCATCACCGGCTCTTGAATCACCGGTTTTGCCCTGGCATAGGCTTCTAAAAAGCCACCGCGGGCTGCGGCCTGGAAGGCCATGTCCGAAGAGTCCACGCTGTGGGACGCACCGTCGTTGAGGGTGACCTTGATGCCGGTCACCGGGAACTCCAGTTTTGGCCCCTTGTGCATGCATTCGCGGAACCCCTTTTCACAGGCGGCAATGAACTGGGTGGGGATGGAGCCGCCGGTGACCTTGTTTTCGAATGCGAAGTCCTCGTCGCTGACAGGTTCGATGAACCCGGCCACCCGTCCGTATTGTCCGGAGCCGCCGGTCTGTTTCTTATGGGTGTAATCGAACTCGGCCATCTGGGTGATGGTTTCCCGGTAGGCCACCTGGGGCGCGCCGGTTTCAACGGTGGCTTTGTACTCCCTGCGCATGCGTTCTATGTAGACTTCCAGATGCAGTTCGCCCATCCCCGATATGATGGTCTCACCGGTCTCATCATTGACGTAGGATCTGAACGTCGGATCTTCCTTGGTAAAGCGGTTCAACGCCTTGGACATGTTGATCTCCGCCTTGTTGTCCACTGGATTGATGGCCAGAGAGATGACAGGATCCGGCACATACATGGAGGTCATGGTGAGGTTGACGCCTGCGGATACGAAAGTGTCTCCGGACGCGCAATCCACGCCGAAAAGGGCACCGATAAAACCTGCGGGCAACTCGGCAATATCTTCCATCTGGTCGGCGTGCATTCTAACCAGTCGGCCGATCTTGATCTTCTTCCCGGTGCGGACATTGACCACGGTATCGCCCTTGGCCAATTTGCCCTGATAGACGCGAATATAGGTCAGTTGTCCATATTGGCCGTCTTCCAGTTTAAAGGCCAGGGAGACGGTGGGGGCCTTGGGATCGGCCTTGAGATCCACCGGTGCTTCATCGGCGCTCAGGTCCAGCGCCTGGTTGCTGATGTCGGAGGGGCAGGGCAGCAGCGCTGTCACGGCATCCAGCAATTTCTGGACGCCTTTGTTTTTGTAGGCCGATCCCATGAAGACCGGTGTGATCTGCCGGGAGAGAACGCCGGCGCGAAGCGCGGTAATGAGCAGATCGGCATCGATGGCCTTTTCTTCCAATACGGCTTCGGTCAGCTCATCCGAAAATAGGGTGGCGGCATCGATGAGGGCCTCCCTTTTTTCTTCGGCCAGGGGCAACATCTCTGCAGGGATCTCTTCTTCGCGAAGGGTCTCACCGTTGTTGCCGTCAAAATAGATCGCTTTCATGGAGACCAGATCCACCACCCCCTGATGATCGGCTTCCAGCCCGATGGGAAGTTGCATGGCCACCGGATGATGTCCGAGTTTTTCTTTGAGCTGGTCGATGACCTTAAACGGGTTGGCGCCGCTGCGGTCGCACTTGTTGATGAATGCGATGCACGGTACCTTGTAGCGTTTCATCTGCTGGTCCACAGTGATCGACTGGGATTGCACGCCGCCCACCGAGCAAAGGACCAGTATGGCGCCATCCAGTACACGCAGGGAGCGCTCTACTTCTATGGTAAAGTCCACGTGCCCGGGGGTGTCGATGATATTGATCTCGTGGCCCTTCCATTCGCAAAAGGTCGCAGCCGAGGCGATAGTGATGCCGCGCTCCTTCTCCAGTTCCATGGAGTCCATGGTTGCGCCGACGCCGTCCTTTCCCTTGACATCATGAATGGCGTGGATGCGTTGGGTATAGAAGAGGATGCGTTCTGTCAAAGTGGTCTTGCCCGAATCGATATGGGCGCTGATGCCGATGTTGCGTACGGATTGAAGATCGGTCTTCATTTTCAATATCCTTTAAAACCTGTTTATCGTCCTTATCGCCTTTGCGGCGAGATTTATTAGTGAACCCATCGTGGCGCAGGGCACGGATCGACGCTCTCTCGCGCATGTTCAAATCGCTTCTATAAGGGAATTATTAATTTCCGATGAGTCTATATACGTGCGGTATTTGAGCATTGCCCCTGCGAGCACATTGGCCCCCGCAGGGCGGCACTTGGCCGGCGGCTTAAAAAGTAGGGGAGGTTAAAGATTTTTAATCGCTTTGTCAACCTTTAATTTTGAGGCTGCTTTTTTTCTCTGGGATTTGGTCAAGGGGCGGCGGCGGAGCAGCACATAGGTGGCACCGGTTCCTCCGTCGCAAGACCGGGCACTGGTCAAAGCGATGACCCATTTCCGCAACAGCCCGCGTGTAAGCCAATGGAAAACTTTATGTTTCAATACCGGTTGGCCTGGCGATGTTAATCCGCGTCCGTGCACCACCAGCACCGCCCTGAAGCCTCTCTCGATGGAACGGCGGACGAAACGTTTCAATACCGGCGCGGCTTGAGCCGCGCTGAGGCCGTGAAGGTCCACATGGTCCTGGATAGCGTAGTGACCACCGTGCAGGCGGCGCAATACCTCTCTGCCGGCTCCGGGATTTGCCGATTCCATATACTCAGGTGTCTGGGAAACGATAAAGCCCTTACCGTATCGAACGAGGTTGTGGAGGGCGTCCACGGTATCCCGGTCTTCATCAAACGAGGTGTTGTGGTGAGCCAAGGGGCGGGGCAGTACCTTTCTATCGCCCCGGGCGGTTACAAGCGGTGTGACATCGGCCATGGCTTCCAGGAAAAGCTTCGTTTCCTCCCGGACCGACAGCTGGGACGAACTTTTCCCCTGGTTCGGCCTTGCCTGTTTTCCAGGCGCCGGTGCCAAGTGCCGCTGTTTTAATAAAGCCGCCAGATTACTGAACGGCCGGTTTATCTGCCTGACACGGTCGTCCTTCATGGTTCGGGTCCTTGGCTGCGCTGATGCCGAACACGTTCTCACGGGCTTCGCCATTTTTATAGGCAAAATAGTCGGTGAGAATCTGCAGGTGGTCGAAAACAATGGGGGAAGGCAAGGTGTCCGCCGAAAAAATGCCGGCATTTTTCGCGTCGTCCCGGGCTGTGGGGGACCCTTCAGCCGTTGCGATGAAAACCGTGGATACGGTGTGATGGCGCGGGTCCCGTGCCGGGTCGGAATAGGTGTGCATCTGTTCTTTCAAGTGTACATTCATTGAGGTCTCTTCTTTGGCTTCCCTGACCGCAGCTGTCTCCAGGGTCTCACCATAATCCACGAAACCGCCCGGCAAAGCCCAACCCAGAGGCGGGTTTTTACGCTCGATGAGTACGATGCCGCTGCGGCACTCGATAATGATGTCCACTGTTAAATAGGGGTTGCGATGTTCCATCAATGGTCTCAAATCTCCAGATCGCGCGCCAGCGGGTTGAAGGCGATCCTATTCATCCGTATCGATGATCACAACGCCGTTATCATCCCGTTTGACGCGTGTAATGCCAGGCGCCTGTTTTTCAAGGCTCTCCAACAAAGAGAAGCATTGTTCGGCGGGTCGGCCGCCGGCTCTGTTTTTGAGACCGTCATCAATGGCCTTGTAGAGGTCCTGGCTGCTGACCGGTTTTGTAAGGAGACGATAGACTTCACCTTCATTGATCGCCCGGATGGCGGTTTCCACCGAGGCGTGCCCTGTCAGGATAATACGCACGGTGTCGGGAAAGCGCTTTCGGACAATGGCCAGAAATTCAGATCCTTGCATACCTGGCATGCGTTCGTCGGATATCACCACATCCATGGTGTCCTCATCCATCATTTTCAACGCTTCTTCTGCAGAGTTGGCGCTTGAGACATGATATGGGCCGCGAGAGAGGATTTCCTGAACAACACCGAGAACCAGGGGCTGGTCGTCCACAATAAGAACTTTGGGATTCATCATATCGACTCCGTTCATGTCATGGGCTTGTCTTCGTATCTATCCATCATTCGCCCGGTTTAGTCAAATCCTATGAATGTCTCAGAAAGATCGCTTACAGGCTCAATATTTCTGTTTCTGCCGCAATGGCGTCCACAGCCACGCGGTGTTTTGCACATCCATCCAACTGGGACTTGGCGCAAGAGAGACATGAAGGTTATTGACTAAGTCCTTGGTATAGGGAAAACTGCACCCCGATATTGCATCAAAAAGATGGCAAAACGAATTCAACCATCAGGAGGAGTCTATGGACCCGACTGAATATTGCCCGGACAAGGTGGTGGACGCCGCCGAAGCCATGAACCAGATCAAAAACGGCAGCCGTATTTTTATCGGGACCGGATGCGGAGAACCCCAGCATCTGGTGCATGCCATGGTGCAGAATTCCAGGATCCAGGACGCCATGGTCTATCAGATGCTCTCCCATACCTTGTCCCGCTATGTGGATGATGTGGATTTTCTCAAACGCTTTGCCATCAAGCTCTTTTTTATCAGTGCCAGTATGCGGCAAGCGGCCTTTGACGGCAAGATCGATTATGTGCCGACGTATCTCTCCCAGATTCCAAGGCTGCTCTCCAGCGGCCGCATCGGGTTGGATGTTGCCCTGATCCAGATCAGCCCGCCCGATCGCTTCGGGTTTTGCAGCCTGGGCGTCTCCGTTGATATCACGCTCGCCGGTATGCAGGCCGCCAATCTGGTCATTGCACAGGTCAATCCGCGGATGCCCAGAACATGGGGCGACAGCATCGTGCACCTGGATGAAATCGACTATCTGGTGCCTTTCGAAGAGCCATTGGTGGAGGCTTTGCCGGACGCAAGAGACAACAAAATAGCGTCCCGTATCGGTTATTATGTCAGCCAATTGGTGGAAGACGGCGCCACCCTTCAGGTGGGATTCGGCCGATTGCCCTATGCGATTCTGCCCCAACTGATGAACAAAAACGATCTGGGCGTCCATACCCAGCTGATCACCGATGGTTTCATCCCCCTTCTGGAGAGCAAGGTGATCACCAATCGAAAAAAATCCTTGCTGCCGGGTCGCGTGGTCGCTTCCCTATGTATGGGCTCTGAAAATCTCTACCGCTATGTGGACAACAATCCCCAATTCTATTTCCGGTCTTCTGAGTTTGTTAATGATCCCACCATCATTGCGCGGAACGACCATTTGATCTCCATATCCTCTGCGCTGGAAGTCGATCTGACAGGTCAGGTGTGCTCTGACTCCGTCGGATATTTGTTTTACAGCGGTATCGGCGATCAGGTGGATTACCTGCGCGGCAGTGCGATGTCCAAAGGCGGTTTCTCCATCATTGCCTTGCCGTCTACGGCCCAGGGTGGCAAGGTGTCCCGCATTGTCCCCAGCCTCAGTGAGGGGGCGGGTGTGGCCACCACACGGGGAGATGTCCATTTCGTGGTCACCGAGTATGGCATCGCAGAACTTCAGGGAAAGAGCATTTACCAGCGCGTTATGGAACTGGCCCAGATCGCCCATCCTGATTACAGGGAGGAAATTATCGACGTCGCCAAAAGACGGCATTATATATTCAGCGATCAGGCGGCGCCGATTCAGGCTGATCTCATCTTTATCGAACGATACAAGAAAAGACTTGAGCTTAAAAACGGCAAGGTCATCGAAGTGCGTCCACTGCTGCCATCGGATGAATTTGAGTACCGAAATTTTTTCTACTCGCTCAGGGAAGAAACCATCTACCTTCGGTTTTTTTATCGCATGAAACTCTTTTCCCATGAGATGGCCCAGAAGCAATGGTCCAGCGTGGATTATCACAAGAATATCTCTCTGGTCGGATCGCTGCAGACAAAGGGACACAAAGAGATTGTGGCTATCGGCTCCTACGCGGATGACGGCGACGGACGGGCCGAAGTGGCTTTCGTGGTGCGAGAAGACATGCAGGGGCTCGGTGTGACCACCCAACTCCTTGCGCAGTTGGAGTTTATTGCCAAAGAAAATGGGTTCAAGGGGTTCATCGCCACGGTACTCAATGAAAACAATGCCATGCTGCATGTCTTCAAAAGACGCTATCCAAATGCCGATATCAAGCACATTGGCGGCAGCGAGATGTTTTTGGCCATGGATTTTGATGCATGACACGGATCGGTTCCGAAGAATGGTTGACACTTGTAAAAATCAATTTTGTGCGGCACGTGATTCGGCAGATGCCACTAAAAGGTGTCGAGGCTATGCATATCCGCGCCGAGTCGCTGGCGGATGACGTTTCACCAGGCCCTCTGTTTGATGTCGTCGTCTGCCGGGCATTGTCCGAGTCCTCCGCAGCATTGGCGCTGGCGAAACCGCTTCTTGCCCCAGGAGGCAGGATCATTCTCTACAGGGGCCCTGGTAACTGCGCAAAACCCAATTCCAATGGCCAGGTTGCCGTTAAGGGGGCGGACTTTCTGCAGACCGTTATTACCTATCCATTGCCCTACACCCACTTTTCCCGTCGTATTGACATATTGGATTACCGATCTTAGCGCTATAGCAGCAACTCTAACCGAATGTCATTCAAAGTAACCGGTCCATGACGCCATCATCTGAAAAATAATCTTTCGACAACCGTATGTGTACCATGGACGTCTTTTCGAAAGCGATCCCGACCCCGACCCCGACTCCGAGGTCGCGGCAAATCGGGGTCGGGATCGGTATCGAGGTCGATTTTTTCCTTGCTGAATAGTGTCCAGTTAGGACGGCTGGTGTCATTACGTGGTTTCCGTGCAAGCGACGGCTGGAGAATAGAAGGCTTGTGTCAACTTTTATATGTAATGGCAGTATTCGAAAGTATACTTCAATGGGTTGGAGGTGATGGAGATATTTATCTTCCGGGTGCCGAATATGAAATGACTTATTACAATTTTAATAGGTTGGGTGTCCTGCAGCGCCTAATTATATTTTTTGGCATCCTAATTGCTGATTAATGCATCCGAGACAGTTCCAACAACTGCTCGATAAAGGCAAACCACTTCGAAAGGGTGGGACGCAAAGCCACTGGCCTAAATCTTCTAGTTGAAGACACGGTCGCAGGGTTGCCGAAGGCAAACGGTTGTACCTCTTGTGGAAACCGCTTGTCTATCAAATTTCCACGGAGGTTTCGCAACATGTCTATCTTTTTTCATCCAACGACCAAACGAGTGTCTCTATGGGTTTTGGTCATTACATTGTTCCTATTCCCAATAACCAGCGCTTTTGCCGCTCAGGTCACCCTGGCCTGGGATCCCAACAATCCAGTTCCAGACGGCTATCGTGTGTATGCACGGGTTGAAGGCCAAAATTATGATTTTACCTCCCCGGTATGGCCGGGCCAAGGCGACGACGCCACCCAGACCAGCTGCATATTGGATAACCTCGCCGACGGGACAACCTACTATTTTGTGGTGCGGGCCTATGAGGGGACTACAGAAAGCGGTAATTCAAATGAAGTTCAACACATAACTAATCCAGCAACCCCGGTTCTCTATACGATTTCCACGGCTGCCGGTGCTCATGGATCTGTGTCGCCCAATTCAGCCACAGTTGCTTCCGTTTGTCGCTGACACTTACACCATTTCTGTGGCTGCAGGCGCCGACGGCAGCATCTCACCTTCTTCCACCGTAGTCAGTGCTGGTGGCAGCCAAACTTTCATTATCAGCGCCGCAGCCAACTACCATATCGCCGATGTGCGCGTGGACGGCAATTCAGTGGGGCCTGTTGGAAGCTACACCTTCAGCGGCGTGAATGGCAACCATACGCTGAGCGCCAGCTTTGCGGTCGACACCCACACCATCACCGTGTCTTCGGGCGCCAACGGCAGTATCTCGCCGTCGACGACCACGGTCAATGCCGGCGGCAGCCAGACCTTCACCATCAGCGCTGCCGCCAACTACCATATCGCCGATGTGCGCGTGGACGGCAATTCAGTGGGCGCTGTATCGAGCTACACCTTCAGCGGCGTGAATGGCGACCATACGCTGAGCGCCAGCTTCGCCGCCGACACGCACACCATCACGGTGTCGGCCGGAGACGACGGCAGTATCTCGCCGTCGACGACCACGGTCAATGCCGGCGGCAGCCAGACCTTCACCATCAGCGCTGCGGCCAACTACCATATCGCCGATGTGCGCGTGGACGGCAATTCAGTGGGCGCTGTATCGAGCTACACCTTCACTGGAGTGAATGGCGACCATACGCTGAGCGCCAGCTTTGCGGCCGACACCCACACCATCACCGTGTCTTCGGGCGCCAACGGCAGTATCTCGCCGTCGACGACCACAATCAATGCCGGCGGCAGCCAGACCTTCACCATCAGCGCTGCGGCCAACTACCATATTGCCGATGTGCGCGTGGACGGCAATTCAGTGGGCGCTGTATCGAGCTACACCTTCACTGGCGTGAATGGCGACCATACGCTGAGCGCCAGCTTTGCGGCCGACACTCAAACCCACACCATCACCGTGTCCTCGGGCGCCAACGGCAATATCTCGCCGTCGACGAGCACAGTGAGCGCGGGTAGTAGCCAGACCTTTGCTATCACGTCTGATCCGGATTGCCAGATCGTGGATGTCCTGGTGGACGGACAGTCCATGGGTGAAGTGACTTCCTATACATTTCAGGACATACGGGCTGATCATACCATTTCGGCGACCTTCAAGAGCAATGCTGATTCTCGGGATGTCAGCATCTGGATCGAGGCTGAAGACGGCGATATTTTTGCGCCCATGGAGATCGCCGGTGCGCCCGATGCATCTGCCGAAGGTTATATCTGGGCACCCGAAGGCAGTGGTAAATTCTACAAACCGTCCGATGACGGTGGACGGGCAGAATACCGGTTCGACGTACCGTCAGAAGGCGACTACGTTGTGTGGGGGCGCGTTTTCGCCACGGATGGCGGATCCGATTCTTTCTACGTGTCGGTTGATGGATCGGACCAATTGGCCTGGCATACCAAGCAAAGCGAGAGCGATCGGTGGACATGGGATGTAGTCAGCCTACGCCGCGCAAGCGATGATCGTAACGCTTCAAATCCATTGGTTTATCATCTAGAAGCTGGCCTCCATACCATCACCTTCGAGCAAAGAGAAGATGGCACTCGGCTGGACAGGATCTTGGTCACCAACAAACTAAGCCTGACGGCAGTGGAACTTGAAATGATGCTCTCGGGTGAGGAGGTCAACATCTGGATCGAGGCTGAAGAAGGCGATATTGCTGTACCCATGGAGATTGCCGGTTCGCCCGATGCATCTGCCGAAGGTTATATCTGGGCACCTGAAGGCAGCGGTAAATTCTACAAACCGTCCGATGACGGTGGACGGGCAGAATACCGGTTCGATATACCGTCAGACGGCAGCTACGTTGTTTGGGGGCGTGTTCTCGCCACGGATGGCGGATCCGATTCTTTCTACGTGTCGGTCGACGGATCGGACCAATTGGCCTGGCATACCAAGCAAAGCGAAAACGATCGGTGGACATGGGATGTGGTGAGCTTACGCCGCGCAAACGATGATCGCAACGCTTCAAATCCATTGGTTCATCACTTAAAAGCAGGCACCCATACCATCACCTTTGAACAAAGAGAAGATGGCACTCGACTGGACAGGATCTTGGTCACCAACCAACTTAACCTGACGGCAGCTGAACTTGATTAGACGTTCTTGTCGTGCTTTCGAAGATGGGGGATTGAGTGCCATGCGGCGCTCAATCCCCTTGCATTTGGATGATGGCAGCGCCGAAGTGTAGAGTGGGATGAATGTAAAGAATCCCGAATATGCGTCAGCCATCTTTTCGGAGAGCTGCTGCTATCCCCTTTGCAGCAGCCAAAGCGCTTGCCGGGGTTGTAATATTGGCGACGCGACAGCCAATTGCAGCCTTTCGAATGACACTGTCATCGATCTGCCCCTGACCGCCGGTCGGAGTATTGATAACCATTTGAACCTTGCCGTTTTTGATCTCATCCATAAGATTGGGGCGTCCATAGCCCAACTTCCGCACCTGAACGGAATCGATCCCGTTTTTTGCCAAAGCGTCGTGAGTGCCCTTGGTGGACATGATCTTAAATCCCAATTCGCTGAAGATGCGGGCGGGCTCCAGGATGCTGGTTTTGTCTTCGTCGGTAACGGTGATCAAAACGGTCCCCTGGGTGGGCAGCGGCGTTTGGGTTGCTTCCAGCGCCTTGAAGTACGCTATCCCAAAAGTTTCGGCTACAGCCATAACCTGGCCAATGGCGCGCATGTTGGGCCCCAGCAGCGGGTCAATGGATGAAAAGGCATTGAAGGGAAAGACGGGTGCCCGGACACTGAAAAGTCTGGGCCCCTGCGGGGGTGTTGCGATATCGGCCAGCTTCTCGCCAAACATCAGCCGCGTAGCCCATTCCACCACCGGCACGTTCAGCGATTTTGATATGAAGGCCATATTTCTGGAGACATTGTTGCTGACGCCCAACGCATATACGGTATCGCGGTAGATACCGAAACGCAGGTTGAGCAATCCTTTGATGCCCAAAGCAGTGGCGATTTTGTCACAATAGGCAGTAATGGTTTCCACATGGCGTGGCGCGATGCTGTAAGGCGGCAATACAGCCGCCGAATCGCCGGCATGAACACCGGCCAGTTCGATCTGTTCCATCACCGCCAGCGTTTGGGTTTTGGTGCCATCGCAGAGTACCTCCGCCTGTGCCTCGATGGCATACTCCAGCAGTTGCTCGATCCATAGAGGATGGTCCGGTTTCGCCTGCAGGGCTGAAAGATGATTCTCAAGCCCTTGCAGGTCTCGGATCAAGACGGTTGCGCCGTTGTGAATCCCCTCGCTGACCATAATGGGAAACGCCATCTGAGTGGCGGCTTCCATGGCTTCTGCATTGGTAGCGGCACCGGCGGATGCCGGCTGGGGAATCCCCAGTTTTCGGATCTGTTCCTTAAGCAGGAGGCGATCCTGTTGACGTTGAAATGTTATGCCCGGGGTTCCTATCATTGGGCAATTCATTGCTTCTAGCCGATCGGTCAGGGTATCAGCTGTGCTGCCGGCAAACTGGGTGATGATGCCGGACGGTTTTTCAAATCGAATAATATCGGAAATCTCTTCGATGGTTGCAGTGTCACAATAGCAGTCACATGGAGCACTGTGACCGGTGAGGTGACCGGAAAGGCTGCTGTTGAGCAGTATGGGTGTATATCCCAACGCTTTGGCGGTGCTGGCAGCCTGAAACGCCGCGAAATCGCATTCAGCGCCGTTGCCTATGGCATAGGCACCATTTCCGATAATGATGACTTTATTCTCACCTTTGACCGCTGGTAGTGATAATTCTTCGCCGTAGATTCCGAAGCGCAAGTGGTGATCTTTTCCCGGCAGCGGCCGCCATTTTTTCACCACTCCGATTTCTTTTAATTGGGCATCTATCGCATCAATCGATCGGCCAAGGAGAAGGGAAAGGTCAGCGTTGCTGAATCCTTCTTTTTTCGCCCGATGCAAAAGGGCTTCCGGGGGCATTGTATCTTTGTAATCCGCGAGTTCCCGGGCCAGGTCCACCATTCTTTTGATCTCTTCGATGAAGCCGGTTGCCATATGGGTGCGGCGGACAATCTCCTCGACCGGTGCCCCCTTTTCAAGGGCAGCAAAGATTTCAAAAGGCCGGCGGTTGGAGGGCGTGGAAAGACTGGACATCAAGGTCTCAAGCCCCTCACCATGGAGTCGACGGGCAGCGTGAAGCAGGCCGCCGCCATCTGTTCCTCCACTGCAGGCAGCCTTCTGTAGTGCAGCGATGAAGGTCTTGCCATAGCTGACATGATGACCGGTCGCCTGCATTTGCGGCCCCAGTCGATGCTTAGCTTCCCCCATGAGCGAAGCATCCCATTTAGGCCATTTGACGCCCACGCAAGGGTATTGCGTTTCATCGCGGTCCGTAAAGGACATTTCCGGCGGGAGTTCGTCCAGGGCAAGGCCGGCGGCAAGCAGGGTCGCCATGCGGGCAACGGGCCATCCACTGACCCTGGCCACCAGCGCCGAAGTGGTGGTATATCGGGGATGAACGGCCAATACCAGAGCTTCATGATCCTTGGGCCGGACGGCAAAACGGATGGTCGCGCCGCCGACAATTTTCAAATGTTCTGCAATGGTGCCGGCATGTTTGATTAGATCGGCTATCAGGGATTCGGGCAATGTCTGGGGCGGGCTAACACCAATTGCGTCGCCCGGATGCACTCCAGCCGTATCCAGATACTCGACGCTTCCCAGCAAAAACGACCGACCGGTTCGATCCCGCACCATTTCCAGTTCTACCTGATGCCACTCCATCAAAGAGGCTTCTACGGAGAATTTGCTTTCGGTTTCACCCGCCAAGGTTGTGGCAATGGCGTTCAGCTCGTCCATATTATAGATCAGCAATCCGTCCGGCAGGATATGGGCATCGTCGCATCGGACCACCACCGGGAAGCCCAGTTGACGCGCCTTTTCAATGGCGGCGTCTAGGCCGTTGACGGTGTAAATCTTCGGGGTCTTTAAGCCAATTGCGCCAAGGGACGATTGGAGGGTGTCGCGATCCCGGATATGGTCGAGGCACTCTTTGGCAGGTCCCCATAATTTCACCTTGAAGTCGTTTTCTATATCCCCTTCAGATAAGCTGGAGGCCACCTGGAGACCGTTTCGACCCCCGAACAAGGTTAGCAGGGCATCGGGTTTTTCGGAAGCGATGATACCAGCGATGGTTTCAGGAACCATTGGCGCAATGATGGGGTTCTGGGACCATGGTGCTGCATTGAAGACGGCATCCGGGTTGGCATCTACGGTAATGAGGCGGCATCCCGCTGCAGCCAGCACCCGGCAGGCTTCCAGGGCCCCTTCCATGCCTTCACCGGTTTGTCCGATATGGGTAGGACCAGGCCCTATGATCAGAACCTTCAATTCATTTAAATTACACATGATCTCTCCTAAACAGATGGTCATCTCGACTTCACTGTGGCACATTTGGAAAAAACTTTAGACTATCCGTTGGACTCATGAAAATCAAGTTTAAACAATTCAATTGCCCTTGCGTATACCGCCTATTCGCTTGACTTGCCATCGTATTGCCATTACATATCCGAGTTCAACAGCTAGGACGATGGAGGATCCAATGGATTACAAAAAGACGCTCAATCTGCCGGCCACCGCCTTTCCCATGAAGGCTAATCTGGCCCAGCGCGAACCTGAACAGCTCAAGACATGGGAAGAGGGAAGGCTTCACCAGCGTATCCGCGGACAATCCCAGGGCAGGCCACGCTTCATCCTCCATGACGGCCCTCCCTATGCAAACGGTCACATCCACATGGGAACGGCGCTGAATAAAATACTCAAGGATTTCATCGTCCGATCGCGCCAGATGGCCGGAGCAGATGCGGTGTATGTGCCGGGATGGGACTGCCACGGGCTGCCCATCGAGCATAATGTGGAGAAGGAATTGGGAAGCAAGAAAAAAGAGATGACCCAATCCCAGATTCGACGGAAATGCCGCTCCTATGCAGAAAAGTTCATCGATATCCAGCGAGAGGAATTTAAACGACTAGGGGTGATGGGAGACTGGCAGGATCCCTACCTCACCATGAGTTACGACTATGAAGCCACCATTGCCAAGGAGTGCTGCAAATTTGCGCTGAACGGCGGTCTGTTCAGAAGCAAAAAGCCGATTTATTGGTGTTGCAGCTGCCAGACAGCCCTGGCTGAGGCGGAGATCGAGTATAAAGATGAAACCTCCCCATCGGTCTATGTCAAATTCCCCGTAGTGGATGACCTGAGCGATCTGTTGCCGGAATTGTCGGGAAAAGAGGTTTCGGTGGTCATCTGGACGACAACCCCGTGGACCCTGCCGGCCAACTTGGCTGTCGCCCTGCATCCCGACTTTGAATATGCGGCCGTGGCGTTGGAAGACGGGCAGGTGCTCATCATGGCACAGGCCCTTGTGGAATCCTGCCTGACGGCATTCGGCCGGCCGCAC
>JARRKU010000082.1:0-15590 GCA_037387725.1 Desulfobacteraceae bacterium | reverse complement strand
AAAAAACGCTGCCGCCATCCATTATATGACCGGGAATCATTAATCATCCTCGGCGATCACGTCACCCTTGAGGCGGGTACCGGATGCGTGCACACGGCACCGGGGCATGGTCGCGAGGATTACGACGTTGGCTTGAAGTACGGATTGGATGCCTACTCTCCAGTTGATGACCGCGGCTGTTTTACGGCCGAAGTGCCGGATCTTGAAGACATATTTGTCTTCAAAGCCAACGACCAGATCAATCAAACCCTGCAAGACAACGGGGCGCTGCTGGCCAAGGAGAAGCTTGAACACTCCTACCCGCATTGCTGGCGGTGTAAACGGCCGGTTATCTTTCGCGCCACACCCCAATGGTTCATATCGATGGAAGAAAACGGATTGCGACAGGAAGCATTGACAGCCATCGATCGCGTCCAATGGATACCCTCATGGGGTAAAGACCGCATTTACGGTATGATTGAAAACCGGCCGGATTGGTGCGTCTCCCGTCAGCGCGCCTGGGGCGTTCCCATTACAGTCCTGACATGCGAGGGCTGCGGTGCAACGCATATGACACCGGAACTCATGGATCGCATCCATGCCCTGTTCAGCGACCACGGGGCCGACGTCTGGTTTGAAAAAGGTGTCGCAGAATTTTTGCCGGAAGATGCGGTTTGCAGTGTATGCGGCGAAAAGTCGTTTGCCAAGGAGACCGACATCCTGGATGTGTGGTTCGACTCCGGCGTCAGCCATGCTGCTGTGTTGGATGCTAGAGAAAACCTGCACTGGCCGGCTGATCTTTATCTGGAGGGATCGGACCAACACCGCGGATGGTTCCACAGCTCTTTATTGACCGCCGTGGGGCTGCGCCGTGAAGCGCCCTACAAAGCCGTATTGACACATGGCTTCGTGGTGGATGCCGAAGGCAAAAAGATGTCCAAATCGGTTGGCAACGTGATTGCGCCGGAAAAGGTGATAAAGCAATACGGCGCCGAGATTTTGCGTCTCTGGGTGTCTGCTTCGGATTATCGCGATGACATTCGCATCTCGGATAAGATTCTAAAGCAGCTTACCGATGCCTACCGCCGGATCCGCAATACCGGCAGATTTCTCCTGGGAAATCTAAGCGATTTCGATCCGTCTGAAGACTCGGTGCCGTACGAGGAGATGCTGCCCATTGACCGGTACGCCCTGCATGTTCTCCAGGACCTGGTTGCACGGTCCCTGCGGGCGTATAATGCTTATGAATTCCATACCATTTACCATGGCTTGTTCAACTACTGCACGCTGGATCTGTCGGCTTTCTATCTGGATATCCTCAAGGACCGCCTCTACACGACCCCGGCAAAGGATAAGAGGCGCCGCAGCGCGCAAACAGCGCTCTACCGGATTGCACACACCCTTGCCAGGCTGATGGCTCCGATCATGGTCTTCACGGCCGAAGAAATCTGGAAATACCTGCCGGTGACGCCTAAAAAAGAGGAGAGTATCCATATGGCGCAATTGCCCCGGGTGGATGAGGGGCTGCGGGACAATGCACTGGCCGGGCAATGGCGTATCATTCGAACCGTTCGTGCAGAGGTGACCAAGGCGCTGGAGACGGCACGGGCCGAGAAAGTTATCGGCCACTCTCTGGATGCTGCGGTGACCGTCGGGCTTGATGATCAACTCTTTGAGCAGGTCGCGCCGTATGATGAAGAGTTGCGTTCCATCTTTATCGTATCCAAGGCAGAACTGGTCAAAGGTGACCTGGAAAATGCTTATCAAAGCGCTGATGTGAAAGGTATCGCCGTTAAGGTTGTACCCGCTTCAGGGGAAAAATGCAGTCGGTGCTGGGTGCACGATCCCAGTGTGGGGCAGCAGGAAGACCATCCGGCCATTTGCCATCGGTGCTATAGTGCCGTCCAAGCCATCGATAACCCCAATGTTGCATAAAAAAGATAGCGAAATGATTGAAAAATATTGGGTGTGGTGAAGCTATATCGTACTAGTACACCCTACGAGGAATGAAGCAATGGTGGACTTGAGGATTGGATCTATTATAAACTATCTTTTTTACCCTCGGGCTTTTGCAACATTGGGGGGGAGACATAAAGGGTGATGGATTGGCTGGGGTCTGTTTCGCTAGGCTTTGGACGGAGACGATGATGAATATGAAATATATTCGGTTTATTTCGATGTCCGTATTGGTGGTGGCCCTGGATCAGCTTTCCAAGCTTTGGGTGTTGGTGGCGATGCCGCTCCATGAAAGCATTGCCGTCATTCCCGGTTTTTTCAGCCTCACGCATGTGCGCAATCCCGGAGGCGCCTTTGGATTCCTGGCGCAAAATGGTGCACCCTGGCGCCATTGGCTATTTCTGGCAGCAGCCGTCTTGGCGTTGGGAATGATCCTCTATTTTCACCACCACACCCCGCGCTCCCACCCCTATCTGGCGCTCGGATTAGCCATGATATTCGGCGGCGCCATCGGGAACCTCATCGACCGGGTGCGATTCGGCGAGGTGGTGGATTTCCTGGACTTCTATATTCTGGATCACCATTGGCCCACTTTTAATGTGGCGGATAGCGGGGTGACCGTCGGGGTGCTAATATTTCTTGCCCATATTGTATTTAGAAAAATGCCGTTTTAACGTCGTTACCTCCGTCTCTTCTCTTGAATGTACAGGCTAGGGCGCGGGACTGTTTGGTACAGATTGATCCGCTGCCCGAGGTAGGCGCATGTTACCCCAACGTTGAATGAAATTGCATGAGCGAAATTGACTACAGCCAATTGGCGGGAGGGCTCAAAAAAGGGAACAGCGCGTCACTCCCCTCCGTTTATCTGGTTCACGGGCAGGAGATGCTCGTCGAACAAGCCACGCGGCAGTTATCGTCCAGGCTCCTTGACGGCGCTCCGCGCCAGATGTGCTGTGAGAAGGTGGACGGGGCCAATGAAAATCTCCCTGACGTGATTGAGCGGTTGAACACCTATGCGTTGTTGGGCGGGCCCAAGATTGTGATTTTCACAGAAGCGAAGCTGCTCGAGGGGAAATCCAGCGATCAGCGTATCGTCGAACGTGTGGCAGACGCCTGGGATGAAAATGACGTGAACAAGGCGGCGCGGCAGTTTCTCAGCTTGTGCGGGCAGTTGGAGATCGACTTGGAAGATGCGCTGGAAAGAGACAATGACAACGTGGCGCTGAAAAACCTGCGTGTGCTCGTAGGGACCGATGCCGTCGAAAAACTGGTGGCCCGATGCCAATCTGAACGGTGGCGTCCTGTTGTGAGCAGTGACCAGGCGGGCGCATTGTTACAGGCAATTGAAAGCGGCTTTCCCCGACAGCACTACCTGATCGTGACCGTTCATGCCCGGGTTCCTAAAAACCTGAAGCTTTACAAGGCGTTTCGGGATCATGGCGCGGTAATTGACTGCTGCATTCCCCAAGGTGAGCGACGTTCGGATAAAGCCGCTCAGGAGACAGTTTTGCGCCGCGCGCTGGATGAACTGCTGGCTGCGTCCGGCAAACAAATGTCGCCCGCTGCATTTCAATGCCTGTGTCGATTCACTGGGTTCGATCCTCGCACCTTTGCACAAAACGTAGAGAAACTGGTGAATTACGCTGGAGCAAGAATAGAGATCACTGAAGAAGATATTCTTGCGGTGGTCAAGCGCACCAAGACGGATCCAGTTTTTGAGCTAACCAACGCAGTGGCCGATCGTAAGCTTAAGCCGTCACTCTTTTATGCTCAGGCGCTTTTGGAAGCCAAATGGCACCCATTGCAGATTCTATCGGCTTTGGCCAACCAGATGAGGAAACTATTGGTGGCCAAATCCTTTACCTCCGGAACCTACGGCAAGTCCTGGGCCCCCGGTATGCGCTATCCCCAATTTCAGAATGCGGTCATGCCCGCTGTCGAGGCGTTCGACCGGCAATCCCGCAATGAGTCCGAAGCTTGGCAGGCGACAATTCCCAGTGAACCGAGCAAAGGGCGCAGCAGTAAAAAAGGGGCCACGGATATCTTATTGGCCGCCAACCCCAAAAGCCCCTATCCGGTCTACCAAACCTTGCTCAAATCCGATAATTTCACGCTCGAGGAGCTATTCACTGCACTGCGGATATTGAATCGAGCGGACCTTCTCCTTAAATCATCCGCCCAGGATAATGCGCTGATCCTAAAAAAGGCGATCATGGAGATTTGCACCGCCACCCGGCAGCGGCCTTGACGGTTGTCCGATTCATGCTGTAGTACACCCAATGTTGGAACATTGGGATACACAGGGAAATATTAACCACAGTGGCATTCCTTCCAGATGCATGGGGATTGATGATGAAGTCAAAAACCAAAATCGTTTGCACCATCGGTCCAGCCAGCAACTCTCCTGAAATTGTTAAAACATTAATAGCAGAAGGGATGAATGTTGCACGGCTGAATTTTTCCCATGGCAGCCATCAGGACCATGGGAAGATGATAAAGGTCATCCGCAACGCGTCCGAAGCAGTGGGGCGGCCGGTGGCTATTTTGCAGGATTTGTGCGGACCGAAGATTCGCGTGGGGGAGGTCCCTCATCCGGGCGTTCAACTGAAAGCCGGGAATAGGATAATTCTGTCCACGGATAAGCAGCCGGCAGGGGAGGGGAAAATCCCGGTGAGCTATTCGGGACTGCCATCCCAGGTCAAAGCCGGTGATCGTATTCTGCTCGCTGACGGCATCATGGAATTGGAAGTGGAACGTTCCGGTGTGTCGGAGATAGTCTGTAAGGTGGTGACCGGCGGTGTACTGACTTCCCATAAGGGAATTAATCTACCGACCAGTTCGCTGGACATCCCGGCCATAACCGAAAAGGACCGCAGGGACCTCGTCTTTGGTCTTGACAATGATGTGGACTTCATTGCGCTCTCATTTGTACGAACGGCGGCGGACATCCACGAAATCAAGAAGCTCATTCATCGCCAGAATAAGCAGACGCCGGTGATTGCAAAAATTGAAAAGCATGAGGCGCTTGATTATATCGACGCCATCGCGGCGGCCGCCGACGGTATTATGGTGGCCCGCGGCGATCTGGGGGTGGAGATCCCTTTGGAAAATGTTCCCAATATCCAAAAACGCCTCGTTCGCAAAGCCAACAACCTTGGAAAGCCGGTTGTCATCGCCACCCAAATGCTGCGCTCGATGGTGGATGCACCGCGCCCCACGCGTGCAGAGGCAGCCGACGTTGCCAATGCGGTTTTGGACGGCGCTGATGCCGTGATGCTTTCTGAAGAAACAGCCAGCGGAAATTATCCCGTCGAGGCGGTGCGATACATGGCACGCATCGCGTCCAGTGCAGAAGAGAAGTATCCGCATAAAAAGTATCTCGAAGTATTGCACAAGAAAGGAACGGCGGAATCGGTTGCTCATGCCGCCGTCGTCCTGGCCAAAGACCTCTCCGCCAGTGCCGTGGTGGCCACCACCCGGTCGGGTTCAACGGCAACCCATATCTCCAGGTTTCGGCCCCGGCAGCCCATTATCGGCCTTTCTCCTGATGAGAGATCCGTGCGGCGCCTGGCATTGTATTGGGGGGTGATGCCC
This sequence comes from Desulfobacteraceae bacterium, assembly GCA_037387725.1. GTDB lineage: Bacteria > Desulfobacterota > Desulfobacteria > Desulfobacterales > Desulfosarcinaceae > JARRKU01. Next base: position 10,061 of record JARRKU010000082.1, on the reverse strand, counting down.
TTTTACCTGCCGATCATCGAAGATACCGACGATATGGTGGAAAAGGCAGCCTTGACAGCCATGGAAAAAGGACATGTCCATAAAGGCGACCGAATCGTCATCACCGCCGGACGCCCCATCTGGGCCGCCGGTACCACCAATATGTTGTGGGTTAAGGAGCTTTGAAGATGGCGTATTTCAGTTGTAAATTACAATCGATAATATCGATCTGGAATTATTTAGTTTAAAGATTAACGTCTAAAGTATTAAGTGAAGGAATTTTATCGATTTCTTTCATTTTGTTAATTGATGTCAAATTTGTAATGCGCAATGATTCGGTGGCAAAATCAGAAACGGGATTAAGCTTCAACGACAATTCGATCTATCGGGAGGATTTTCATGATACGTGTCGGCGTTATCGGTGCAACAGGCTACGCAGGGGCTGAGCTCATCCGGATTTTGTCCGGACACCCTGAAGTGAAGATCACCTGCATTACTTCACGGCAATATGCCGGTCAGCGGTTCGATGCTGTCTATCCTTCAATGAAGGGGTGGGTGGACCTGGTTTGTGAAAATTATGCGGCTGATAAGATGTCCGAAACAGCGGACATCGTGTTTACTGCCCTGCCGCACCAACTCCCCATGGCCATTGTGCCGGAGCTGCTTCAATCCGGTTTGAAGGTGATCGATCTTTCGGCGGATTTCAGGTTCAAGGATGTAAAGGCGTACGAAGGGCATTACCAACCCCATACGGCGCCCGATCTGGCAGCGCAGGCCGTATACGGACTCAGTGAGATCTATACAAGGGAGATCGGAAAAGCCCGTTTGGTCGGCAATCCCGGCTGTTATCCCACCAGCGTTCTGCTGCCGCTCATTCCGCTGATTCGGGAAAACCTGATCGAAGCCGATGGGATTATTGCAGATGCCAAATCAGGGGTGAGCGGGGCCGGCAGAGGCGCGACCCTGACCACCCATTATTGCCAGGTCAATGAGTCCTTTAAGGCTTACAAGGTTGGCGGCCATCGGCATAAGCCGGAGATGGCGGCCATCCTAACGGAACAGGCCGGATATCCGGTCGATCTGACATTTGTTCCCCATCTGGTTCCCATGTCCAGGGGAATGGCCACCACTATCTACACCCGCATCCGCGATGGGGTGGGGGACGAAGAAATCGATACCTGTTTAAGGGAATGCTATACTGACCGACCGTTTGTCAGACGCGTCGGCCATGGTGTGCCCGACAGCCTCAATGTCAAAGGGACCAATTGCTGCGATATCGGATTTTATCTGGATGGTCCTAAGCGGCAGCTGATCCTGATGTCCGTCATCGATAACCTGGTCAAGGGGGCGGCTGGGCAGGCGGTGCAGAATATGAACCTTATGATGGGGTTGGATGAGACAGCCGGATTGATGTATACGCCATATCCGATCTGACATTCTTGACATCACTGGGCTTTTGGCTTAAACAATTGTTTTTTCAACCTCCTGTTCGGCGAGAACTTCCAAGGATTTTGAGACGACGCTTGCCGGATCTCTGCATGACAACTGGTCGTGAATGTTATCGGAAAGCAGGCTTTCCGTATGTAATTAATTCCTTTGAAAGGAGAAATAAAAAAATGACGGCACAACTTATCAAAGGCACCGTGATTCGTGAGCAAATCTTGGAGGAGATTACAGCTGAAGTGGCTGAGATCAAGGAGAAACACGGAGTGGTGCCAGGCTTGGTGACCATCCTGGTGGGGGAGAACCCGGCCTCTATCTCCTATGTTACCTTAAAGATTAAAACCGCACACCGTGTCGGATTTAACGAAATACAGGATACCCAGCCTGTGGATATCTCTCAGGACGATCTGCTGGCCCTGATTGATAAGTACAATAAAGATGACAGCATCAACGGGATCCTGGTACAGCTGCCGTTGCCCAAGCATATTGATGAGAAGAAAGTGCTCAATGCCATAGATCCGGACAAAGACGTGGACGGATTTCATCCGGTGAATGTCGGGCGTCTGATGATCGGTGGCAATGAAGTGAAATTTCCGCCGTGCACCCCGGCCGGTATCCAGGAGATGATCGTCCGTGCCGGTGTTGAAACCAAAGGCGCCGAAGTGGTGGTTGTCGGGCGTTCCAATATCGTCGGAAAGCCCATTGCCAATATGATGCTGCAAAAAGGGGTTGGTGCAAATTCCACAGTGACCATCGTTCACACCGGCACCAAAGATCTGGCGGCCCATTGCAAGCGTGCAGACATTCTCATCGTGGCTGCCGGCGTACCCGGACTGGTTAAACCGGAGTGGATTAAACAAGGCGCTTGTGTCATTGATGTCGGCGTCAATCGTGTCGGTGAAAAAATCAGCGAGAAAACCGGCAAGAAAGTTGCCATCCTGCGGGGGGACGTCGATTTCGATGCAGCCAAGGAGATTGCCGGTCACATCACACCCGTACCGGGCGGCGTGGGACCCATGACCATTACCATGCTGATGGCCAACACACTGAAATCATGTAAATTTAAACTGGGTATCGCTTAGTCGCGTTTTATGGCTTTGGAGATAGCGTTGCCAATCCACCGGTTTCGTGAAGCAGCCGGTGGATTTGGCTATCGAAGTCCTGGATGGCGTCGATTGACGCGCGCCTGGCGCCGTAAAATCCGGCCACCCAAGGGATTATCGGAAGAAGATGCCTTCCCAGGATACCAATATCGAAAATATCAGCAATTTCAGAAACAAAGCCTACCCTGATTTGACAATGGGGGTTATCTGTGGTAGCTTAGCCCACCAATATCCTGTATGTCTTATAACTGCCTGAATTAGAAGTGTATAATCATATGTTTCACTTAAATTGCAGCGGAGTTTGGAAACAGGGCTGACCATGGCACGAAAATACGCATTCATTTTCCTAGGTGGAACCGGCAACACGATTAAACAACTTCAACTATCCCGCAAAAAACTGATCGGTTTAGGCGCCTGCCTTGCATTGGCGTTTTCCGCGCTTTCTTTTGGTTTGGTGGATTACGTGCAGATGCACCGGATCGTGAGCGGAAAAGACAAACTGGCCAGGCAGCTGGCTATGCAGACCGAAGAGGTGATCCAACAGCGGGATCAGATCCAGAATTTCGCTAAAGAGATTAATGCGCTCAAGGAAAGGTTGGTTGAGCTGGACCAATTCGAGAAGAGCATCCGCATTATCGCCAATCTCGACAAGCCCGATAGCGGGGACGGGCTCTTCGGCATTGGCGGTTCCACTCCGGAAGACCTGAACCCCGAACTGGACCTTACCCAGCGGCACCAGCGCCTGATAAAGGATATGCACCAGCAGATGGGGCAACTCACCAACGCCACCAGTGTTCAACATAAGGACTTCGAATCCCTGCTGGACAAGCTCCAGGCGCAGAAAAACCTTCTGGCCCATACGCCGGCCATCCGACCGTCCAAGGGTTGGGTGACGTCGAGGTTTGGATACCGTCAGTCTCCGTTTACTGGAAAACGTGAATTCCACAAGGGGTTGGATATTGCAAACCGCAAGGGAACGCCGATCATTGCAACCGCCAGCGGAGTTGTTTCCTACATCGGCCCTAAAGGCCTGCTCGGCAATGTGGTGGTGATCGACCATGGCCATGGAATCGTTACCCGGTTTGCCCACCTTGACGAAATTGCCAGCAAACAAGGTGACCGTGTGAAAAGAGGCGATGTCATTGCCCGAATGGGAAACACCGGCCGTAGTACAGGCCCCCATCTGCACTATGAAGTCCGATTAAACGGCGTGCCGATCAACCCATCCAAATACATTCTGAACTAGTGTCCATCCATAAATGGTAGATTGTGGTCCAGATCAAGGCCGCAGCGAGGTTGAAACCACAGGCGTAGCGGCGCTACGTCGAGGATTTCAGCCGAGTGAGAACACAGAGCTGGGCCGCAAGATGCCATTAATGGATGGGCACGAACTAACCGTTCAACAGCCTCTGTACCCGATAGAGGCCACGCCGACCAACCGGCCCGGCATCGGGCTGCGACTGTTCGAGCAGATAGAATTGCCTTGTTTATAGGGATAAAATATTCTATCGGTACAGCCGATGAAACTTAAGGTCGCTCGCTGAACCGGACGAATTGCATCGGCTACGGAGCTTGCCCCGGCCGTGGGCCGCACCGTACATCGGGCAACCGATGAAATGCAGGGACGGCATCTGCGACAGGTTAATCGGGACGATTTTCAAATATTTCGTCCCAGATAAAGGAGCAAAAAACCCCATGGTGTGGAATCTCCTGACCCGAGTTTTCGGAAGCAAAAACGAGCGTGAACTTAGGCGGCTGCAACCCATTATAGAATCCATCAACGCGCTGGAGCCTGAAATGCAGGCCTTGACGGATGAGCAGCTTGGCGCTCAAACGATTAAATTTAAGGAACAAATCGATCAGGGTGCAAGCCTGGACGACCTCCTGCCGGAGGCGTTTGCAACGGTCCGGGAGGCGTCCGTACGGACCCTTGGGATGCGGCATTTTGATGTTCAGTTGATCGGCGGCATCTTTCTTCACCGTGGTCGTATCGCCGAGATGAAAACCGGTGAAGGAAAAACGCTGGCCGCCACATTGCCGACTTACCTGAATGCCCTTACGGGAAGAGGGGTGCACATTATCACCGTGAACGACTATCTGGCCAGGCGCGATTCAGAGTGGATGGGCCAGATTTACAAATTTTTAGGACTGAGGGTCGGCAATATCATCCACGGACTGGACGATGCACAACGTCAGGAAGCGTACAGCGCAGATGTCGCCTACGGCACCAATAACGAGTTCGGATTCGACTACCTGCGCGATAATATGAAGTTCGATGCCGAGAGTCTGGTCCAGAAGGACCTGCACTATGCCATCGTCGATGAAGTGGACAGCATCCTCGTGGATGAAGCCCGAACGCCGCTTATCATCTCCGGCCCCGCGGAGAAATCCACTAATCTCTATTATGAAGTCAACGGTATTATTCCGAGCTTGAAAAATGAAGAGCACTATACCAAGGACGAAAAGGCGCGCAGTGTCACCCTGACCGAGGCCGGCGTGGCCGCAGCGGAGAAACTGCTCAGGACCGAAAATCTCTACGATCCCCGCAATATCGAATTGCTCCACCACGTGAACCAGGCCCTCAAGGCCCACACCCTCTTCAAGCGCGATGTCGACTATATTGTCAAAGAGGGGCAGGTCATTATCGTGGACGAGTTTACCGGACGCCTCATGCCCGGCCGTCGGTACAGCGACGGACTGCACCAGGCGCTTGAGGCCAAGGAGAACGTGAGGATTGAAAATGAGAATCAGACCCTGGCCACCATTACCTTTCAGAACTATTTCCGCATGTATGACAAACTGGCCGGCATGACCGGTACTGCGGACACAGAGGCAGCGGAATTCAAGAAGATTTACGATCTGGACGTGAGCATCGTGCCCACCCATATGCCCATGATTAGAACAGATCATGCGGACGTGATTTACAAGACCAAGAAAGAGAAATATGAGGCGGCTCTGGATGAGATTGAAGCGCTGCACAAGAAGGGACAGCCGGTTCTCGTGGGCACCATCTCCATCGATGTCTCGGAGCAGATCGCAAGGACGCTGAAAAAAAGAGGGATTCCCCACGAAGTGCTGAATGCCAAAAACCATGAGGCTGAGGCGGAGATCATCGCCATGGCCGGACAGAAAGGCGCTGTGACCATCTCCACCAATATGGCCGGACGCGGTACCGATATCAAACTGGGCGATGGCGTCACAGACTTGGGCGGGCTTCATATTCTCGGCACCGAGCGCCATGAGAGCCGACGCATCGACAACCAGCTGCGGGGTCGGTCGGGAAGGCAGGGAGATCCGGGATCCTCCCGCTTTTTCCTCTCCCTGGACGATGATCTGCTGAGGATTTTCGGAGGCGAGCGCATCAGCAACATCATGGGCAAGCTTGGGATGGAGGAAGGCGAACCCATAGAACATGGTTTGATCAGCCGTGCCATAGAAAATGCCCAATCCAAAGTCGAAGGTCACAACTTCGATATCCGCAAACATCTGTTGGAATACGATGATGTGATGAACCAACAAAGGGAGGTGATCTACCGGCAGCGTCGGGATCTGCTCATGGGAGAGGATATTCATGAAACTGTCGAGGACATGATCCGAGAGTTTGCCGACCAAATCGGTGCCGACTTTGCAGATGAAAGAATGTTGCCCGAGGACTGGGATCACAAAGGGATTTCCGATGCGGTCTTCAAACAATTTAATTTTCGCATGTCCCCTTTTGATAAGAATCTGCTGGACGGTTTGAACCAGGACGGTTTGGGCCAGGAGATTTATGAACAGAGCATGGGCGCCTATGCGGAGCGCGAAAAAGAGATCGGCAAGGAGACATTGCGCCATCTTGAAAGGGTTGTCATGCTGCAAACGGTGGATAACTTGTGGAAAGACCACCTGTTGAGCATGGACCATTTAAAAGAGGGGATCGGTCTGCGCGGGTACGCCCAGCAAAATCCGCTTTTGGTGTACAAAAAAGAGGGATTCGAACTGTTTCAGGATCTGATCGAACGCATCAAATCGGAGACCCTCGGCATCTTGTTCCGCATCCAGCTGGCCGAACCCCGGAGCTTCGAAGAGATGCAAAAAGAGCAGGATCAGGAGCTGATCTACTCAGGCGGGGAAGATTCCACTCCGGCCAAAAAGAAGCCACAGCGAAGGGCATCGAAGAAGGTCGGGCGCAACGAACCGTGCCCTTGCGGAAGCGGGAAAAAATACAAAAAATGTTGCGGACGATAGCAGCCATGAAAACAAAAATCGGCGTCATATCGGACACCCACGGAACCCTGAAACCAGAAGTTGTTGAAGCCCTTGAAATTGCAGATTATATTTTGCACGCCGGAGACGTTGGGGGAGCGGATGTGTTGAAGACGCTCCAACGCCTGGCTCCCACCCATTGCGTGCGTGGGAACACAGATGGCGGTCCATGGTCAAAGACCCTGCCGCCCAGCGACATGTTCGAGCTGGGCGGCCATACCTTTTACCTGGTGCATGATCTGGAGACCATGGATATCGATCCCGTGGCCGCCGGGGTCGAGGTCGTTATCAGCGGTCATACCCATCAATCTGCATTATCGCACGATCACGGCATTTTATATCTCAACCCCGGATCCGCCACCTATGGGAGAAGGGGAGATCCGTCGAGTCTGGCGTGGATCGAGATTTCCAATGGCCATATTTACCCGCGCATCCACTCGCTGCACAGTTGACCCTATCGTTGTAAAAGCCGGAGGACTCCATATCCTGTGTTGCCAAGGACTTGCAGTAGACTCGCTACGGCTGCGCCCTTGGCGCCTTGGCTCTGGAGCCCTCCGACTTTTACAACGGTAGCCGGAGGACTCCATATCCTGTGTTGCCAAGGACTTGCAGTAGACTCGCTACGGCTGCGCCCTTGGCGATTAGGCTCTGAAGCCGTCCGGCTTTTGAAACGATAGGGTTGACCCAATTGTTGAAAAAGTTGGAGGGCGCTTTCAATTTTTTGCCATTTTTTTGTACAACGATAGGGTTTACAATGACCCCGGCCGATGCTTATAATCTTTTCCAAGTCATGCAATAGACTTAATTCGGTTGGCTAATTAAAAATATCTTATGGATCCGCTATTACCCGAAACCATAGAGGAAAGCGATGTCAGTACCGATCATGACATTAAAGAGCCGGCACAGTATAAGGTTCTGTTGCACAATGACGACTACACAACCATGGAATTTGTGGTATATGTTTTGATGCAGGTGTTTCACAAGTCGGTGGAAGAGGCCACGCGGATCATGCTGAATGTGCATGAAAAAGGCATTGGCGTATGCGGCCTTTATACTTACGAAATCGCGGAAACCAAAGTTGAAACCGTAACGCGGATGGCTCGGGAAAACGGGCACCCGTTAAAATGCACTATGGAGAAAGCTTAGGGCCATGATTAGCAAAGAGCTCAGTGTAACGTTGGGATTTGCCGTACGGGAGGCCAAACGCCGCCGTCATGAATATGTGGGCATAGAACATATCCTTTACGCTATTTTGCACGATGGCAATGGCGTCGAGATTATCGAGGGATGCGGTGGTGATGTTGAGCAGATTAAGACCAGCCTGGAGGAGTTTTTCAGAGAGAAGATGGATATTATTCCGGACGGTGATGAATATGTACTCCAGCAAACTATCGGGTTCCAGAGGGTTATCCAGCGCGCTGTCAATCATGTGCGATCGGCAGAGAAGGCCGAAGTGGCCGTCAGTGATATTCTGGCCTCAATTTTTATGGAGAAGGATTCCCATGCGGCCTTTTTTCTGAGCCAGGAAGGGATCACCCGTCTGGATGTGCTCAACTACATTTCCCACGAATTGCCCTCCGGACCGTTGGAAGGTGAAGCCGGCGATTTTGGCAAACCGGAAACCGAGCCCGATAAAAAGAAGAAAAAAGACAATCCACTGGAGGAGTACACAGTGGATATGATTGAGCTGTCGGAGAAGGGCAAGCTGGATCCGCTCATCGGCCGGGAGGCGGAGGTTCAGCGGACCATGCAGGTTTTATGTCGTCGTCGCAAAAACAATCCGGTATTTGTGGGGGACCCAGGCGTCGGCAAGACCGCGCTGGCCGAAGGACTGGCGCAGAAGGTCCATCATGGCGAAGTGCCGGATTTGCTCAAAGAGATGCGTATTTATTCCCTCGATCTGGGCGGCATGCTGGCCGGCTCTAAATTCAGGGGGGATTTCGAGCAGCGCTTGAAGGGTGTCATCAAGGAACTTCAAAAAAGAGAGAACGTGATCTTGTTTATCGATGAGATCCACACGATTGTCGGTGCCGGCGCCACCAGCAGCGGTTCAATGGATGCATCCAATATCTTAAAGCCGGTGCTGGCCACCGGTGAAATCCGCTGTATCGGGTCCACCACCTACGAAGAGTATAAGAATCATTTCGAAAAGGACCGCGCATTATCACGCCGCTTCGAGAAAATCGAGCTCTCCGAACCCAGCATTGCCGAAAGCGTTCAGATCCTTAAAGGACTGCGCTCGCGGTACGAGGAGCACCATGGTATCGCTTACACGGATGCGGCTTTGAAGTCAGCGTGTGAGCTTTCTGCCAAATACCTGAACGACCGCTTTTTGCCGGATAAGGCCATTGACGTGATCGACGAGGCCGGCGCCTTTATCCGGCTTACCGGGGGAGGACATCGCAAAAAGATCAATCCGTCCGATATCGAAAAGATTGTCGCCAAGATGGCCAGAGTGCCGACTGTGAGCGTCTCGACACCGGACAAAGCCAAACTGGAGACGCTGGGTGACAGGCTCAAATCGGTGGTCTTCGGCCAGGACGATGCCATAGCGGCACTGGTGACGGCCATCAAACGGCAGCGTGCCGGCCTGGGACATCCGGAAAAACCGGTGGGATCCTTTCTGTTCACAGGTCCCACAGGAGTTGGCAAGACTGAGGTGGCGCGCCAGGTTGCCATGAACCTCAATGTCGAATTCATGCGGTTCGACATGAGTGAGTATATGGAAAAGCATGCCGTGGCGCGACTGATCGGGGCACCGCCAGGCTATATCGGATTTGATCAAGGCGGTCTTCTGACCGATACGGTCCGCAAGCATCCCTATTCGGTGCTCCTGCTGGATGAAATCGAAAAGGCCCACCCCGATCTCTTCAATATTCTTCTGCAGGTCATGGATCACGCCACCCTGACCGATAACAACGGGAAAAAAGCCGATTTTCGAAACGTGATTATGATGATGACCTCCAACGCTGGGAGCCGTGAGATGAGTTCGGCCACCATCGGTTTTGGCGATCCAACCAAAGACACATCCCGCAAAGGGAAGCGGGCGGTTGAGAAATATTTCAGCCCCGAGTTTCGTAACCGACTGGACGGTATCATCACTTTCAATGGATTGACACCGCAGATCATGGAACAGATTGTGGACAAATTCATGGCAGAATTTGCCATCCAGCTCACTCCGAAGAAAGTGGCGTTGACCTATAGCGATACCGCACGATCATGGATGGCCGCTAAAGGTTACGATCCGCAATATGGTGCCCGTCCCCTGGCAAGAGTGCTGCAGACCGAGAT
>JARRKU010000081.1:0-16080 GCA_037387725.1 Desulfobacteraceae bacterium | reverse complement strand
ATTTCAAACATACTCTCGCTCACCAATCGTGCTTTTCGTGCCGAACGTGGTGTGATTTTATGGTTGGATGCCAAACGGAAAAAAACGCTTATACCAAAAGCCTTCAAAAACATGAGCGCATCCGATCTTGACTCTGAAAGCTTTAGGTCAAACATGGCCGCAATAATACAATGCCATTCCCAAAATCAGCCCATTCTTATAAACAATAAATCTAAACAGATTATATCTAAACAGTCCGTTCCGTTATCGGCCATTTGTTTACCTATCTGCATAAATGGTGTTTGCCAAGGTGTTTTGTATCATGACAATACGTACCTTGAAAACTACTTTGAGCTGCTTACCAAAAAGAATTTGGCACTTGTAAGCGCTCATCTTGAACGTTATTTTGTACGCTGTTTCGAATTCAACAGCGCTATCGAAAAGCAGCCAATGATTGATTTGCTGGATCAGGCGGATAAGGTTGCCGCTACAGAGAGCACTGTACTTATTACAGGAGAAACGGGTGTCGGTAAGGAGTTGTTGGCCAAAAGGATTCATACGATGAGTTCCCGTGTATCGGCACCCTTTATTACCGTAGATTCAACTACCATTGCAGATAATCTTGTCGAAAGCGAACTTTTCGGCCACGAAAAAGGTGCCTTTACCGGCGCCGACCGGCAAAAGATCGGGCGCTTGGAGTTGGCGGATAAAGGTACTTTATTTATTGATGAAGTTGGAGAATTGCCAAAAGCAACTCAGGCAAAGCTGTTGCGTGTGCTTCAAGAAAAAGCCTTTATCAGAGTGGGCGGTACAATGCCCATAACCTCAGATTTCCGTTTGGTAGTTGCTACCAATCGCAATCTGGAAGAGGAAGTCCGAAAGAATAATTTTAGAGAAGATCTTTATTTTCGCCTGAATACTGTGCCGTTATTATTACCCCCTCTAAGAAAACGAGGAAAAGATATAATTGAATTAGCACGATATTTTCTTAAGCAATTTTCTATTAAATATCAACGCGACTATTTGTCAATCTCCCATGAGGACGAAAAGAGGCTATGCCTTTATGGATGGCCTGGAAACATTCGTGAGCTTGAGCATGTCATTGAGCGTTCGGTCATTCTTTCAAAAGGAGAGCAAATAGAAATAGATATTATTACAGACCCGAATCGAACGTTCGTGGATGAAACTACAGAAATAATTACATTGGATGAACTTCAACGCCGCTACATTTTACATGTGTTGAAAAAAACCGGTGGTAAAATATACGGCAACGGCGGAGCTGCCGAATTATTAGGCATTAATAGAGGTACGCTTTATTCAAGAATGAGAAAATTGGGCATTAAAGCGTAGCAGGGGTTCTGCAACTTGGTGGTCCTCGGCATCCGTTTCAGGACGGGCGCCCTTCAAGGCTCATCTGAGAAACGAATCAGCCACGGTGGTATGGCCGGGGCCTGTTCATATTCAATCAATATTCTGTCGGCATTACGACGATTCATGGACATCGCCTCCAAACTACTCTTCAATATCTATAATAAGATGAGTGAATCGAAATGAACATTGTGCGGCATAGGTTTTGCTTTTCGATTATTTTCAAGTCGAGGAAGGCGCCCCAAAACCGCGAGGATACAGCCATACAATTCAAATGAGACGGTTTCTTGTTTATCGTTTGGTTTTCGGGGTTAAATCTTCGGGCTTGAGCAATAGCGGGTCGTAACAGGTTTTATTCTCCCTCTCCCTTGAGGGGGGCAGGTTGGGGTGAGAGTGGTCAGGCGAGTGAATAATCTTGGGTGAGTCGCAAATCAATTTGTACGAATCGCAAGCCTTGCGCGAGGTTGTTGGACCTGTTATCCGGCCGGGCGGGTTCGAGTTGACCGAACGCGGATTGTCCCACTGCCGATTGGTGCCGGGTGCCCGAGTTCTGGATGTCGGCTGCGGCACCGGCGTGGTTGTTGATTATATCAGGCAAAAGTATGGCTTGGCAGCCGTGGGAATCGATTTTTCGTCTGTCCTGCTGGAAGAAGGGATCCGGACTTACGTCGGTTCGCCGCTGGTGCGGGGGCGGGCCGAACAGCTGCCGGCGGCGGACGGCATTTTCGAGGCGGTATTGTGCGAATGCGTGCTTTCTCTTTGCCGGCAACCGCTGAACGTATTGCGTGAAATTCGGCGGGTGATGCAGGCCGGAGGATATCTGGTCCTGTCGGATGTATACACCCGCGATCCAGCCGCCCCGGCGTGGAGCGCCAAGCCGTCCATCCACTCCTGCCTGCTGGGTGCTGTTGACAAGAAGACAGTTCTGGACCGCGTGGCAGATGCCGGGTACGAACTGCTGATGTGGGAAGATCATTCCCCTTTGCTCAAACAATTGGCGGCCCAGCTGGCCTGGACCTATGGCTCCCTGGATGATTTTTGGTCGGCGGTCGGCGGTTCTTGTGCCGCCGGCGCTATGGGAACGAACCGGACAGGGGCATGCGTCTGGCCTGGGTATTTTCTCCTGGTGGCTCGTAAAAGATAAAGGCCGGCGTTCAGGGTTAAGCAGGGAATATCTCATGGACGATACGCTGATACGGATGTTGAAACTGGGGCAGCAGGGTTACACCTGCAGCCAGATCATCATTCTGCTGTTGCTGGAGGTCCGCGGCGAGACCAATCCGGACCTGGTGCGAGCCATGGGCGGGTTGGCCTACGGCTGCGGCAGCGGCCGCGGTACATGTGGAACGCTGACTGCCGGATGCTGTTCGCTGGCCCTCTATGCGGGCAAGGGCAGCGCCGAAGAGAGCCCTTCGGATCGTTTGGATCTCATGCTGCAGGAACTCAACGACTGGTTTTGCGAGTATACCGGATGCGCCTCCCATGACATGAGCTGCGACACAATTGTCGGTGAGGCTGGTCCCGCAGCGTCGCGACAGCGTTGCGGCGCTATCGTGGCCGAGACTTATGCTAAAGTTATGGAGATCCTGTCTTCCAATGGCATCGATCCGTTTAATCTGTGATTATAAGAATACCCTTGAAGGCAATATTGTTTGAGATTGCCAGGAACGCAAATCAGTTAACGATATGAGCAAAATGCATAGCAAGGAGGCTGCTGAGTCCATAATTGGGACTTCTTTGTCGCCGGACCGCACCCGAACAGAGAGCCTCTGCCCGGTGTGTCTGAAACGCCTGCCTGCGCAGCGGTTAATGCTGGATGATGGCATGTATCTGGTCAAAAGGTGTCCGCAGCACGGGGCTTTCCAGACACCCATTTGGAACGGGTCGCCAGCCTTCAATCAATGGCAGCGACAAAGAATACCGGTTCAGGCGCCCGTACAGTTTACTGGCAGTCAAAAAGGCTGCCCCTTTGATTGCGGATTGTGCCCCAATCATCAACAACGCCCCTGCACAATCGTCGTCGAAGTCACACAGCGCTGTAATCTTGCATGCCCTGTATGCTATGCTGCTGCACCGGCCGATACACCCGATCCTTCCCCTGCCACTGTAGCTGAGATGTTTCGCAGAGCAGCCCAGGCCGGGCCGGGTTCCAATATCCAGCTTTCCGGCGGGGAACCCACAATGCGGGACGATTTGCCTGCGCTTGTGGCTATGGGCCGTGACGCCGGTTTTAATTTCATTCAGGTCAACACCAATGGCCTGCGCCTGGGCCGTGACCGTGCCTTTGTAAAAGCCTTGAAGCAGGCCGGGCTGGCTTCGATATTCCTGCAATTTGACGGCGTCGATGACCATGTCTACCGCAAATTGCGAGGGCGCGACTTGATGGCGGAAAAGCGTTGCGCCATCGAAGCCTGCGCCGAACAGGGCATCGGCGTTGTCTTGGTGCCGACCCTGGTGCCAGGCATCAATACAGGACAAATCGGCGCCATTTTACAGGCCGCCCTGTCGTGGGCGCCAGCCGTGCGAGGGGTCCATTTCCAACCGATCAGCTATTTTGGGCGCTACAGCTCAAAACTCACCGCTGCAGACCGCATCACCCTGCCTGAAGTCATGCGCGCCATCGAAACACAGAGCGCTGGTCGGTTCAAGGCCACTGACCTGGGGCCTCCGGGTTGCGAGAATGCTCTATGTTCTTTTCATGGGCGGTTCATTCAATTGGCCGACGGCAAAATGGTCCCACTGAGACAGCCCGCATCAGAGAGCTGTGGATGCACCTCTGTGAGGGCCGATGTAGCAGCCGATCAGGCAATAGCCTCTGTGGCCCGCCAATGGGCCAGTCCGGACCAACTGGCGATGAAGAATTTGCCCCCTATCGATTGCGCCGGTCAGGATACAGCAGATAGGAGCGACAAAGGAGAGCCCTCGGTACCTATGGGTCTCGATGATTTCATCCATCTTGCGCGCACACATATATTTTCAATCTCGGGCATGGCCTTTCAGGATGCCTGGACCCTTGCCCTTGACCGCGTTCGGGACTGCTGTATCCATGTGATAACCCCTGATGGCCGTTTGGTTCCCTTTTGTCTCTATAATCTGACCGCCGCTGATGGCAGGAGATTGTATCGCACATGAAGAGCTGTGCACAAACGCCGTTGGAGGACTGGGTCAAAAATAAAATCGGTTTGCCTGCCCATCAGGAGTTGACCCGCCAGCATCTGACAGCTTACCAGTTGGAAAGGCTGCAGATGACTGTGGACTATGTCAAGCGCTGCTGCCCGTTTTACCGTCGCCGTTTTGCTGCTTTTGCCCCTGAATCCCTGCGGTGCCTTTCGGATCTTGCCCAGTGGCCAATGACGACACCCGAGGATCTAAGCCGGGACCCGTTATCGTTTGTATGTATTTCCCAAAGCGCAGTGGAGCGGGTCGTGACGCTGGCGTCCCGGTCAGCCCAGCAACAACCCAGACGCCTGTATTTCAGCGCCACAGACTTGGAATTGGCTGTGGATTTTTTCCACCAAGGTTTCGCAACCGCAGTTGCACCGGGCCAGAGAATGCTGGTTATGATGCCAAGCAAATCCCCGTACAGTGTGGGCGATCTGCTATCCCGCGGTCTAGCCCGCCTGTCGGTGCATGCCATTGCCATTGATCCCATGCAATCGCCACAGGTTGCTATTGAGGCCATCCGGGAGAATGGCATTGACTGCCTGGTCGGGGCTCCCGCGGTGATGGCGGCTTTGTCACGACACCCCGGCCGCGCACGTATCCGGCGCGGCCAGATCAAGAGCATCTGGCTCGGTACTCAAAACACCCGGCGCTCTGCGGCCGGGGAAATCGGCCGGGCGTGGGGTTGCCGAGTCTATCAGCATTACGGCGCCGCCGAAATGTGCCCGGGCGGCGGGGTTCAGTGTCTGGCCCGGGACGGGTTCCATCTTCGGGAAGCGGATCTGTTCATCGAAATAATTGACCCGCAAACTTGCCGGCCGTTAGCTGACGGCACTTTTGGGGAGGTGGTGGTGACCACCCTGACCCGGGAAGCCATGCCGCTGGTGCGCTACCGCACCGGCCACAGGGCTGCATTCATGACAGCCCCTTGTCCATGCGGCAGCCAATTGCGACGCCTGACGTCCATCGCCCCTATAAATAATAGCCCATACGTTCAAAAAGGAAATTAAACGCATGGATTCAATCGTCGCAGCCGCCTGTGAGCTTCTCGACCAGGGACGGGCATTCATTATGGCCACCATTATTCGTCAGCAGGGGTCGGCGCCCCGGGCATCAGGCGCGCGGATGCTGATCTTGGCTGAACAGCAGATCGTTGGCACCATCGGCGGTGGTCTGCTGGAAGCGAATGCCATAAAGGCCGCCGCCCGAATGAGCGCACAAAAGCCCGCCCGGATTCTGACCTTCGACCTCACCGGTCAAGATGCCGCCAAGATGAAGATGATTTGTGGCGGCCGTGTACAAGTGCTGCTGGATTATATTGCGGCCAATGACGAAAACCTGACCCTTTTCGATAACTGGCGTAAGGCGCTGTCCCAAAGGCAAAAGGCGATGCTCGTTTCCGTCGTATCGGGCGACAAGGCGCAAGTCGAAAGGATAGATCATGGTCTTCTATTGGGCCGCTCTCAAACCCTGGGCCCTTTGGAATGGCCGGCCGGCCTGCAGGAGAAGCTGTCTCATACAACCGCCGGTGCTCCTCATATTCAAGTATTGAATCATGAAGGATGTCTGGTGGTGACTGATCCCGGTTGGATCGCGCCAGCCCTGTATATCTTCGGCGCCGGCCATGTCGCGCGACCGACATCCCGTTTGGCTTCCATGGTGGGATTCGATGTGATTGTGGTGGATGACCGGGCGGAATTCGCCGATCGCGCCAGATTTCCCGAAGCCGCAAAGGTGCGTGTAATTCCCAATTTTGATGGAGCAATTGAACATTTGACCATTGAAAGGGACGCGTATATCATCATTGTCACCAGGGGGCATCTGTATGACAAGGTCGTACTGGCACAGGCGCTAAAGACATCCGCTGCTTACATTGGTATGATCGGCAGCCGCCATAAGAGAGACCTCATCTACAAGGACCTGTTGAAGGAAGGATTTACAGACGCCGATATCGCACGGGTGCACTGCCCCATTGGCCTGTCTATCGGCGCTGATACGCCGGAAGAAATTGCCGTGAGTATTGCAGCTGAGTTGATCGCCGTGCGGTCAGGCGTAGATCCATAGACAGCATTTGCCAGACGCCGTTGCGGTTGACTGCCGGGCTGTACCGACAGTGGTCCGGCATAGTTCGCACAGCCGCCCTGAAGTTCTCCACCGTGGATGATCACCAGGTGATCCTGACCACCGACAAGAAAAACCTGTAACTTCCAAACCTGGACGCGTTCCTGAATAGTAAAGGTCTGCGTCATCCTCATCTCGGACTGCATAAATATACCCAAATATGTCGTTGATATATCGCCACTTTATTAGGGCGTCGCTGTTAAAAGAATAATATTATGAAATAACGATATGTTAAAACGATGTCAGAGTTGGTAGGCTATTTGCACGAAAAAAGAATGGAGAAATATAAATTGTCGTTCAGGTTTTTTATCGACTGCATATTGAAGACTTTGTCCTGAATGAGGGACTTTGCACAATGAGATTCAAAGGGAAGACGGCGATCGTCACCGGGGGCTCAGCTGGTATTGGCAAGGCGATTGCTATCAAGCTTGCGGGTGAAGGCGCCAAAATAGCTATTTTCAGCACCAATCCCGAGAAAGGGGAGGCTGCGGTGCGGGAATTCGAAGCACTGGGCATGCAGGCAAAATTCTACAAATGCAACGTGGTTGATTACGAACAGGCTGAAGCCCAGGCTGCAAGGGTTAACGTTGACTTTGGGGCGATCGACATCCTGATTAACAACGCGGGTATCGATAAACAAGAGCTGTTCACTGAAACCAATGTTGCCGGCTGGAACCGGCTAATCGATGTCAACTATAAGGGCTTTCTCGTCGCCACCCATGTATGCCTGCCCTATATGATGGCCCAGAAATCCGGCGTGGTCGTCAGCATAGGGTCCGTGGCCGGTCGCGTTGGAACCACCGGCGCCGTTGTCTACAGCGGTACCAAGGCGGCCGTCATGGCCAGTTCCAAAGCTTTGGCCCGTGAAATGGTCCGATACAACATCCGCGTCAACTGCGTGGCCCCCGGACCTGTGCAAACCGCGCTGTTGGCAGGACTTCATGAGGGCGTAACGGGAAAGGCCGTGATGGAATCCGTGGCCAGGATGATCCCCATGCGGCGTATCGGGAAGGCCGAGGATATTGCGGACGTGGTGGCTTTCCTGGCCAGTGACGACGCGCGCTATATGACAGGGCAAGTGATTGCTGTTGATGGTGGCTTGACGATGATCGGGTAGCTGCACCACCAGACGCTGGGCGTCACCGGCGGTGCGACGCCGAAGCTGTGGGTGGCTGTTGAGAAGACACAGCCTGCATCGCCCGCGTGTTGCATTGCAAGGGCAGGGCATTTTTCGATAGAGGTTCAGAGAGGGCAAGGACGCGAAGGAAAGTAATGCCCAATTGATGGCTAACTGATCTTTCCATGGATTGGAGGTGACAATGGACTTTCAGGTTCCGGATCACATACGGGAGCGTGCGCTTGAGACCCGCGCGTGGGTCGAAAACGTGCTCGATCCTCTTTCGTCTGATTTGGAGAAAAAGGAGATTTTTCCTCCAGCGCTTTATGAAGAGTTGAAGCGGGGCAGGTTTTTCGGCGTTACCATTCCCAAAGAATACGGTGGCGAAGGACTGCCAATGACGCACTGGTTCCCTATTCTTGAGGAGCTGTCCAGAGGCTATGCCTTCGTGCGGATGATGGCGCACTGCATGAACGGGTTGATGTGGCGTGCCATCTATTTTTTTGGCCAGGAGCACCACAAGAAGGAACTGCTCCCCCGAATGGCCCGCGGCGAGATCATGGTAGCCAACTGTCTGACCGAGCCCGAAACGGGGACCGGCAAGGATATCGACACCAAAGCCGAGAAGTCCGGTGACAATTGGATTATCAACGGCCGCAAATGGCTGATAACAGTATTCCCGGACCTGGTCCCGTGTTTTTACATCGCCTTCGCGAACACGGGCAGCGGTGTTACCTGCTTCGGTGTCCGCAGCGACAACCCCGGAATCGAGCTTCAGCCAATGGCCAGGATGATGGGAACGCAGGGGCCACGTCATTTCAATATTCATTTCCGCGATTGCAAAGTACCGGAAAGCGATATTATCGGCGTCCAGGGAAAGGGACTCACTGTTGCGTTTGATATGCTGGCCCTTAGTCGTGTTTCCATTTCCGCGTGCTGCGTGGGTGTTGCCCAGAAGATGCTGGATTTATGTGTGCCGTACGCAAAGCAGCGGAGCACCTTCGGCAAACCGCTGTCCCAGCGCCAAGCCATTCAGTGGAGCCTTGCCGAGATGGCGACGGGCATTGCAGCCGGGCGCGGGTTGTACCAGAAAGCTGCATGGCTTTACGAGCAGGGAAAGCCATACGCAATGGAAGCTTCGATGGCGAAATTGTTTACGGAAGAAATGGTGGTCGAAGTAGCCGAAAAGGCGCTTCGGCTCCATGGGGGTATCGGGTACACCCAGGCCCTGCCAATCGAGCGTTTCTTCCGAGATTGTCGCTCTTTCCATTTTGAAGAAGGAACTGCTGAGATTCAGAAATTGGTCATTGCAAGGGAATTGCTGAGCGCACAGCCGGACTTGCGCAACGATCAGTCCATCCATTGAATGGAACGCACATTCCCACTATATCTCGGGGAAATCCAGCTTGAGGAGGCGGTGGCCGTCACTGATGGATCGCCTGCCACAGCTATAATTCAGATCCGCTGGCCAGACATGGATCCGATGGGTCGCATGAATAATGCGGGCCACTTCACTAAGTATAAAAATTCTATTCGACTCGCGGACAATCGAGAATATCTTCATAACAAATAAAGAGTATGCTGCATCGTTCCGGCGGCACAACTGCGCAGGGAATTAAAATCATAGAGACTTATGCGCCCATCAATTCTAAGAAACAGCCCGAAATACCAATGGGTAATCGTCGCGGCTGTCCTAATCTGCAGTATCATTTGGTCCGGCCTCGGCTTTTTTGTTTTCAGTATTTTTTTAAAACCCTTGCAGTCTGAATTTGGGTGGGACCGGTCCACTATCATGAGTGGTTTCATGTTCTGGTCAATGGCTGTCGGCGGCGCCAGCATTTTAGTAGGCAAAGCAGTTGATAAATATCGGCCAGGAGCGGTCATATCTGTCGGATCGATTATAACAGGTATTGGATTCTTGAGCCTCAGCTATATTGAGACACCGCTTCATTTTTACCTCGGCTATATCATTGTCGGGATAGGCAATGCCGCCATCGGGCAGGTGCCCTCAACCGCCCTGGTTTCTGAATGGTTTAACAATAAAAGAGGGTTTGCGCTTGGAATTATGTCGACCGGCATTGGCTTGGGAGGATTGATCATTTCGCCGTTAGCCAGCGGGGTACTGATCCCTTTGCTGGGCTGGAGGAAGGCTTATCAGTCTCTCGGCATGCTTGCCTGTATCATAATCGTTCCCTTGGCGTTATTTGTTATCAGATCGAAAGATATGCACCAGAATGATAGAAAAGATGCCGGAGGAAATTTTGAGCGTGGGGCTATTGCGCCGGAGAAAGACTCCGGCATTGTTGATGTAACCTTGAAAAAAGCGCTTGCATCTTCATTGATCTGGCTGGTTGCGGCATCATATTTGTTAAGTCAATTTGCTGCGACCGGCACGCTTCAAAGTCTGGTACCGCATTTGAATGATATTGGATTTTCAGCTACGATATCTGCTTCCATCCTCGGCATGGTGGGACTGGTCAGTTCGTTCTCCAAGCTTTTTTTCGGTTGGCTTTGTGATTTCATTCGAGCAAAATACGCATTTATCCTTGGTGTGTTTTTTCAGGCGCTGGGCACGCTGATTCTTTTACAGGTAAAGCCTTCCTCTCATACGCCAATTCTTTGGTTCTTTGCATTCATAATGGGCGTGGGCAGCGGAAGCTGGCTTCCGGCTATGTCTATTTCCATAAGCAGGAACTTCAGCAGCAGGACCTATGGAACCCTGTTTGGGCTTGCGAATTTTGCTTTGAGTATTGGATTGGCCACAGGTCCACTGTTTGCTGGCTTCATTTCTGATATGAATGGCAGTTATCACTGGGCTTTCATCGTTTTTATAGGTTTCTATCTTCTATCAATTGTGACTGCATTACTTGGGCAGGCGACTAAAGGGGCATACGCAAAATAGATGCGCCGCATTCTTCTACTTTCCCGGCAGAAGGCAAATGAAGGAAAAAATCAAATGAACAGTACCGTATGGGTTATTCTGGTAGCGGCAATCGGAGGTGCAGCCATCTCAATCCAGGCCCAGATGTTGAGCCTTATCGATCGGGGCCTAGGGACCCTGGAGAGTGTTTTTATAACGTACTCAGGGGGGGCTTTACTGATAGGGCTCGCCATGCTGGTATCAGGCGGGGGCAAGTTGGGCGCTATATCAACGGTGCCGTGGTATTCCCTTTTAAGCGGCGCCGTCGGTCTTATAATTGTAGGGACTATCGGCTACAGCGCCCAAAGGCTCGGATTGGTAGCCGCCTTTACCATTATCGTTGCATCCCAATTTATGACCGGTGTTCTGATCGATCAGTTCGGTCTTTTGGGGGCACACATGCATCCCATCAATATCTCGCGATTGGCTGGCATCGTATTAACATTGTCTGGCGTTTGGCTGATCCTGCGGTAATCCGCTTCCAATGAGATCCTGAAAGTCACTGGTCAACCCCATTTAATTTTCTGTTTGGATACAGGATTCACCGCTTAGAGCTGTTTAAATGTATCCAGACGGCTTGTTGAAATGCCAACAATTTATGCCGGCCCCGTGTCCTTTTAATAAAAATAAAATAAAATAACAGTGAGTTATAGCGGTGCCAATAATGGTAAGCTATTTGCAGGATATTCGGAGAGCGATACATCATTTAGAATACAGGAGACGGCCGATGGCGATAAGATGTTCATTCGGCTCGGTTCAGGTGAAAGGATGAGATGTGAAATTTCTGGAAAACATCAAGGTGTTGGCTTTGGAACAAGCAACCGTTGTTCCCTACTTGACCTACCGATTGGCACAATCCGGGATGCAGGTCATCCGCATGGAGCATCCGGTTTACGGTGATCCGAATCGGCTTATCGGAGATCGCGTTATCGATGAAGACAGAATGAATGCCTATTTCCTGTGCATCAATGCAGGGAAAAAGGCGATCACGCTGAATCTTGCGGAGCCGGAAGGACAGCAGCTGCTGAAGCAATTGATGGTTAAACTGGATATCGATATTTTCGTGACCAACCAGTTGCCCAAGAATTACAAAAAGCTGGGTATCGATTATGACAGCTTGAAAAGCATTAAACCTGATATCATCTGGATGGGAATCACGGGATTTGGTCCTGATAGCAACGAAGCTGCATACGATCCGATACTGCAGGCCCGTACCGGTTTGCTCGAACTGACCGGGGAACCGGACGAGCCGCCGCAAACCATTGGTGTGCCGCTTCCCGACATGGGGACGAGTGAACATGGCTTTGGATTGTTGATGCAAGCGCTGCTGAAGCGGGAGACTGAAGGGCAGGGCAGCGAAATCAATCTTTCCATGTTCGAATCCTCAGTCTCTTGGTTGACGGTGCCCATTGCGCTGAGCGCCAGTTTTGGAAAGCAAATCACCCGAAAAGGAAATACCCACGAATTTTTTTGTCCGGTTCGAGTCTATGAGACTGAAGACGGATTCGTTTATATTGCTGTGGGCAATGATAAACAATGGAAGGCGCTAGTGTCGCAGGCAGCCTTCAATTCCCTGGACCGCCCGGAATATGTCACCAATGGTGGCCGCGCCGAAGATGCGCCAACCCTCCACCAGGCGATTAATTCGATTACCCGGAAAATGAAATCAAAGGATTTGATTTCGCTGTTTAATTCGATCCAGGTGCCAGTTAGTAAGATCAACACCATCACAGAAGTTCTGGACGAACCCATCGTCAAACAAAAGACCCTTCATTCGGTGGATCCCAAATCCCAAACGGCACTAACTTTGGCACCCGCTCCCCATGAGACGACCTTTTTGGAGAAAAACGACAATAGGCTGAGTTTTCCGCCTCGTTTTGGAGAACATAATCAGACAATTTACGGTGAGGCGCTGGGATACACGGAAGAGGATCTGGTCCGTTTTAGGGAGAAAGGCGTGATCTAATGAACATCCTTGTATTAATAAAACAAGTTCCCGACACAACAGATGTTAAGCTTGATCCAAAAACCGGAAACCTGCTCCGCGAGGGATTGAAAAGCATAATGAATCCCGAAGATCGTCACGCGCTGGAGGCTGGCGTGCGCATCAAAGAGGCTGAGGGCGGTAAGGTGACCGTGCTTTCCATGGGGCCTATGCAGGCCATTGATGTCTGTACAGAAGCTATCGGTATGGGCGCGGATGAGGCTGTCCTGTTGAGCGACAGGGCATTTGCCGGAGCAGACACGTGGGCCACATCCTTCACGCTGGGCAAAGCGGTCGAGACAATTGGGGACTATGATCTGATACTTTGCGGCCGGCAGGCCATCGATGGTGATACCGCTCAGGTGGGGCCCCAACTGGCGGATTATCTCGACATTGCCCAGGTTACCTATGTCCAGGAGATCGAGAGTCTTGATTCAACGCATATCGTTGTCAAGCGCAGCTTGGAAAACGGGTATGAGCGTATCGATTGCCAGCTTCCTGCATTGCTGACTGTCATCAATTCGCTGAATACGCCTCGCTACGCCCATATCGGACGAGTCATCGACGCTTGCAAGGCGAAGGCGCGAATCAAGGTGTTGAACGCTGCGGACATCGGCGTGATGACTTCGCAGGTCGGACTCGAAGGTTCGTTGACACATGTAGTGAAAACGTTTTCTCCGGATTTTAAGCGGCAGGGAAAGCTTCTTAACGGCCCCATAAAGGAGAGCATCAGCGAGCTTTTGAAGCAAATATCTAAAAGCGATGCTGCCACCAGCTGCAAGGCTTTTGCCGCATCATGCGAACTTCCATAAGCAGCTTTACTCATATAAAAATGGAGGAAGAAAATGTCCATATGGATTGAAAGCGACCTTTGCGATGGTTGCAGACGTTGTGTTAAAGCCTGTCCATATGATGCTATAGCCATCGAAGATGGAAAAGCTTCTGTTTTAGATCGTTGTACGAACTGTAGTGCCTGCCTTGCAGAATGCAGAAACGAAGCCATAAAATCGGACGCAGTTCCTAAAGAAATTCCTGATTTCAGTGATTACCAGGGCGTGTGGGTTTATGCCGAGCAGCGAGACGGGGTTCTCGCAAAAGTAACGCTCGAGTTGCTTGGTGTCGCTCAGGAGCTTGCTGAAATACGAAAGCAGAATGTTTGTGCCGTGCTGCTTGGTGAAAATGTAGGGAATTTGGCGGAGGAGCTTATACGGCATGGCGCGGAACATGTCTATCTCGCGGATGATAAGTCCCTATGCCAATACAGAACACTCGCCCATGTTAAAATACTTGACACCCTGATCAGAGAAAAGAAACCGGAAATCATGCTTATTGGGGCAACCCATATCGGTCGTGATCTGGCACCGCGACTTTCGCGGCGAGTCGGCGTCGGTCTCACCGCCGACTGCACGGCGCTTTCGATTGATGCGGAAGAAAAAATATTGCTTCAAACAAGACCTGCCTTTGGCGGTAACGTCATGGCGACCATTGCAAACCGCTATTCGCGTCCGCAAATGGCTACGGTCCGTCCCGGTGTGATGGAAGTCAGGCCCAAAGAAAAAAATGATGGGGTGATTACTCGGCTGGATGTCCAACTTGCTGAGTCGGAGATTAAAACCAAGGTGCTGGAGGTATTTCAGGAAAAAAGAAAACACACCTCGATTACAGACGCGAAAGTAATTGTTGCAGGAGGAAGAGGCGTAAATGGGGAGGCCGGTTTTGATATGTTGCGTTCATTGGCGGAAGTTCTTGAGGGTGAGATCGCCGGAACCAGAATTGTGGCAGAACAAGGTTTGATCCCTGCGGATTGCCAGATCGGGCAGACAGGAAAAACCGTCAGGCCGGAGCTTTACATCGCCTGCGGTATCTCCGGCGCCATACAACATCGAGCTGGGATTATGAATTCAAGGTATATTATGGCAATCAACAAGGACCCGGAAGCGGCGATTTTTAAAGTCGCCGATTGGGGGATTGTTGGGGATTTGCATGATGTCGTACCAGAATTGATAGAACAGTTAACCCCGGAGACCAAGTAATCTGCAAATACAATCATTGTTGCTCGATCTCAGACTGACGGGCAATCGGGTAGTATACAGGAGGTAGAAATGGTTAGATCGAATGCTGAGGAAATGGTTAGAAAAACCATTGCCCGGTTCGTTGATAAGGAGGTCATTCCGGTCGCAGGGGAGTTGGACGAAAAAGGTGAACCGCCCAAAGCTATTTTTAAAAAACTGGCGGACATGGGTGTGCTAGGGCTTCGCTATCCGAAAAGAGTGGGTGGCTCAGGCGGAAACACCACGCTTTATTGCATCGTCATGGAAGAGCTGGCCAGAGGATTGATGAGTTTGGGTGCTACGGTGGCCATGCAAGGCCTTATGGCTACAAATGGCTTGTACCTTTACGGCAATGAAAAGATGCATGACGAATTTTTAAGACCTGCCTTGCGAGGAGAGAAAATAGGCGCCTTTCAACTGACTGAGCCGGAAGCCGGCTCGGATCTTGGTGCGGTCAAGACCTCCGCGGTCAGAAGGGGAGATGGCTGGGTTATAAACGGAATGAAGACATGGTCTTCTAACGGACCTTATGCTGATTTTCATACCGTATTGTGCCAAACCAACCCCAAAAAGGGGTTGCGGGGCCTGATGATTTTTTTGGTACCAAGCGAAACACCCGGTTTTTCAACGAGCGAACGATTTAAAACCCTCGGTACGCGAACATCCGCATACTCTGAAATTTATTTCAACAATTGTCATATTCCCGATGAATACCGTCTGGGCGTAGAAGGGCAAGGGTTGAATGTCCTGTTGACCATGCTTGAGGAAATTCGTGCCATGACGGCATCTCTTGCCATCGGGTTGCATCGGGCGGCCATGGATGACTCCATCCGTTATGTCAAAGAGCGGGAATCGTTTGGAAAACCAATCGGAAAATACCAGCTGATCCAGTCCAAAATTGCCAAGATGGCTATTGACCTGGAAGCCGCACGCCTGATGTTGAAAAACGTAATGCACTCGATCGATAACAAGGTGCCATGCTTGAACAAGGCAACCATGACAAAGTATTTTGCTGTTGAAGCAGCATGCAAAGCATGTGACGAGGCTACCAGAATTTATGCTGGATATGGATACTCAATGGAATATCCCGTTCAACGTTACTATCGGGATAACCGCTTTTTATTGTCAGGCGGTGGTACGCACGAAGTGCTGTTGACGACGATTGCCAGAGAAATTTTAACAAAAGGGGTATAACGATGGCGGGAAAAAGAATTAGAATCCTGGTTGCTAAGCCAGGGCTTGATGGCCACGACAGGGGAGCAAACTTCTGGTAAAAGGAAATTCACCCGGATCCGCCAAATCTTCTTGATAGTCGAAATTGTTTTCTTCCAAATCTTTTGGTGTATATACCGGCTTTACCTCTATCCCGGATTGTAAA
>JARRKU010000080.1:0-22115 GCA_037387725.1 Desulfobacteraceae bacterium | reverse complement strand
CCAGCAGGCAAACGGGCTCTATCAGATGGCCAAAGGAGCGGTGATCAACGACCAGATCAACATCCTGTTGCAGGATACCCATGTGCTGGAACGGGCCAATACCCTGCTGGCAAAATTCAACTATGAGCTGACCGGGGAGGAGTTTAAAAACACTGTTTCGGAGATCATCAAATTCGTGGGGTTGTACCTCTACGACCAGGCGCGCGGCATCGCCGCCAACACGCTGGCTTTTGTGGTCAGCTTCATCCTGATGCTGATGGTGACTTATTTTTTGCTGATCGATGGCGAAAAATTGGTGACCTACATCGTGGACCTGTCGCCTCTACCCAACGATCAGGAGTGGCTGCTCATCGGCAAGTTCAAGGAGATGGCCGGTGCGGTGCTGGTGGGCAACGGCGTGGGAGGCTTCATTCAAGGTGTCCTGGGCGGCGTGCTCTTCTGGTTTTTCGGGTTGCCGTCCGCCTTTTTGTGGGGCGTGATCATGGGACTGCTGGCGTTTCTGCCCATCATCGGCGTCGGGGTGGTCTTTGTCCCCACCGCCGTTTATTTGATCCTCAAAGGCAGGATTGCGGCTGGCATTTTCATGTTTGTATTTTACCTGATTCTTTCGTTGGGGGTTGAATATGTGTTCAAACCCAAACTGGTGGGCAAGAAGGTAAAGATGCATCCCCTGCTGGTTTTTTTCGCCATCATCGGGGGGTTGAAGCTGTTCGGCATTATCGGCATTATTTACGGCCCGTTGGTGGTAACGGGTTTTCTCACACTAGCAGAAATCTATCGAACCAACTATCAGAAATTTGTGGAGACAGGCGAAGGGTAGCAGCAGAGCCTAATTGCCAAGTTCTGGAGATGTAGAAAGGCTGGAGGAATGACAGAAACCGATTCAATGGCTGTGATCAGTATCGAGAAGGAGATGAGAAAGTCCTATCTCGATTATGCCATGAGCGTTATCATCGGTCGCGCCCTGCCGGATGTGCGGGACGGACTGAAACCGGTTCACCGCCGCGTGCTATACGCTATGCGGGAGCTGAAAAACGATTACAACAAGCCCTATAAAAAATCGGCCCGCATCGTGGGTGATGTGATTGGTAAGTACCATCCCCACGGCGATACGGCGGTCTACGATACCATTGTGCGGCTGGCCCAGGATTTTTCCATGCGCTACACCCTGGTGGACGGGCAGGGCAACTTCGGTTCCATCGACGGCGACCCGCCGGCAGCCATGCGGTATACCGAAGTGCGCATGACGCGGCTGGCCCAACAGATGCTGGAGGACCTGGACAAAGAGACCGTGGACCTGGCCCCCAACTATGACGAAACCCTCTTCGAACCCACCGTGCTGCCGGCCAAAGTGCCGGCCCTGATCGTCAACGGGTCATCGGGCATCGCTGTGGGTATGGCCACCAATATTCCGCCGCACAATCTCTCCGAGGTAGTGGATGCTACCTGTGCGCTCATCGACGATCCCGATATCACCTGGGAGGGGCTGATGGCGCATATGCCGGGGCCTGATTTTCCCACAGCCGGAATAGTGTACGGCACCCGGGGGATTCGCGAGGCGTATCGAACCGGACGGGGGATCATCCGCATGCGCGCCAGGGTGATTATTGAAAAGGATAAAAATGAACGGGAAACCATTCTGGTGACCGAGATCCCCTATCAGGTGAACAAAGCCAGGTTGATCGAGAAGATCGCCGAACTGGTGAAAACCAAGCATATCGAGGGGATCAGCTTTGTCCGTGACGAGTCGGACCGGGAAGGGATGCGCATCGCCATCGGCCTTAAACGCGGCACTGTTTCAGGCGTGGTGACCAATCAGCTCTACAAACACACCCAGATGGAGAGCAGTTTCGGCATCATCTTTCTGGCTGTGGTGAGACAGCGTCCACAGGTCCTCAATCTCAAGGAGATTCTGGAAAATTTCGTCGACCATCGCAAAGAGGTGATCATCCGGCGCACCCGCTACGATCTGAACAAAGCCGAAGAGCGTGCCCACATATTGGAAGGGTTGAAAATAGCCCTTGATCATCTGGATGAAGTGGTCAGCCTGATCCGGGCATCCAAATCCCCGGCCGAGGCCAAAGAGGGATTGATGTCGGCGTTCGACCTGACGGCCATTCAAGCTCAAGCCATTCTTGACATGCGGTTGCAGCGCCTCACCGGGCTGGAGCGCGAAAAAATAATAGACGATTACGAAGCCGTGCTCAAGGATATCGCCTACTACAAGGAGATCCTCTCCAGTGAGCAAATGGTGCGCGACCTGATTAAAGGGGAACTGGCCGAAGTAAAGGAGCAGTTCGGGGATGAACGGCGCACCGAAATCGTCACTTCGACCCAGGAGCTGACCCTGGAAGACATGATTGTGGAAGAGGATATGGTGGTGACCATCACCAATTCGGGATACATCAAGCGCAATCCCATCACCCTCTACCAGAGCCAGCGCCGTGGGGGAAAAGGCAAAACCGCCATGGGGACCAAAGAAGAGGATTTTGTCTCCCTTCTCTTCGTGGCGTCCACCCACCACAACTTTCTCTTTTTCACCAACAGGGGAAAGGTCTACTGGTGTAAGGTCTACGATATCCCCCAGGCCGGTCGCGCTAGCCGGGGCAAGGCCATCGTGAACCTGCTCGACTTCGACGAGGGCGAGCACATGACCACTGTGCTGGCAGTGCCCTCCTTTGAACCGGGCTGCTACGTCCTGATGGGCACCAAGAACGGCACGGTAAAAAAGACGGATATTATGGCCTTTTCCCGTCCGCGGGCCGGCGGCATCATCGCCCTCGACCTGGTGCCCGGCGATGAGCTGATCGCCGCACGCATCACCGACGGCACCCAGAATGTCTTTCTCGGGTGTGCGACGGGAAAATCGATCCGGTTTCACGAATCGGACATCCGGCCCAGCAGTCGTATCGCCCGGGGGGTCCGCGGCATGCGTCTTGAGCCCGACGATCGCATTGTCGGCATGCAGGCCATCAGCTACGGGCAGACCCTTTTTGCCGTGACCGAAAACGGATTTGGAAAGCGCACCTCCATCGACGAATACCCGGTGCACAAAAGGGGCGGCAAAGGTGTGATCACCATTAAAACCAGCCAGCGCAACGGTATGGTGGTGGGGATACTGGAAGTGCAGGACGATCAGGATATCATGCTGGTGACCGATCGCGGGAAAATTATCCGTATGCCTGTCAGTAACATCTCTGTCATCAGTCGAAATACCCAAGGGGTCAAACTTATCGATATGGAGCCGGGTGAGCGGGTGGTGAGTGCCGCATGTTTGGCTGAGAAAGAGAACAACACGGAGGGTGCTGATGCCTAATTTGGACCTCGATGTCAATCATATGAAAATCGGCGTTGTTGGCGGTGGGAGTTGGGGTACCGCCTTGGCCAATTTACTGGCGAATAAAGGGTACGCCATCGATTGGTGGGTTTTCGAGGAGGACCTGTGCCGGCACATTCTGGAAAAGCGGGAGAACCACCTCTTCCTGCCCGGGGTGACCCTGTCTGAAAACCTCCGGCCTACCAACGATTTGAAAACCGTCGTGGCGGAAAAGGATCTGGTGCTGATTGTCGTCCCCTCCCATGTAATGCGGAATGTCGCTGGACAGATGAAACCCCACATCAGCAGTGAAGCGGTTGTGGTGTCAGCCAGCAAAGGAATCGAGAACAAGACCCAATTAACCATGTCCGGCGTGATCAAGGAAACCATCGGCAGCGTCGGTGAGCGTAGATTTGCCGTTTTGTCGGGGCCAAGTTTTGCCAAAGAGGTCGCCGCAGGTATACCGACGGCGGTTACGGTGGCGTCCAAAGATAAGGCCAGCGCCAGGATAGTCCAGCATGTATTTGCCACGCCCGTGTTCCGGGTCTACACCCATGACGACGTGATCGGAGTGGAGCTCGGAGGATCGGTGAAAAATGTGATCGCCATCGCCGCCGGCATCATCGACGGACTTCAATTGGGCCTGAACACGCGGGCCGCCCTTATCACGCGCGGAATGACCGAATTGCGGCGGCTGGGGCTGGCCATGGGGGCGCAGCCGCGGACCTTCACCAGCCTGGCCGGCTTCGGTGATATGGTTTTGACATGCACAGGTGATTTGTTTAAACGTTGATATGCCCATCTCCCATGCCGTTTACTACATCTTGCATGAAGATTTGAACCCCAAAGATGCAGCGCATCAGCTGATGACCCGCGATCTAAAAGATGAGTTGGACGATGAGTAGGGATTCGAAATCAAGACCCCGCTGCTACGGCGATCTGGAAAAGGTCTTTCCGCTGCGCGAAGACGGCTTCCGTGTGTCGCCCGTTGAATGCCTGCAATGTGTTCATAAGACCAAGTGTCTGAAACGCGCCATCGGCGAAGCCAGCGGTTTCAGCGTCCGGGAGGAGATGATCGACCGGGCCTATCGGGGCGGCGTGATCGGCTTCTTTCAGCGCTGGTCTCAGAAAAAGAACATACACCGGATGAGACACAAGAAAGCCTCGGGCAAGTCGTAACAGGAGCCCTGCGAACCATCGGCCCACAAAGATAACATCAGGAGACAAAGATGCAGAAAATGACGGTGGAGGATGTCGTATTTCGGGACAAACGCGTCTTGATGCGGGTGGATTTCAATGTTCCCATACAAAAGGGAGCGGTGACCAACGACAAACGCATTCGCGCGGCCCTGCCCACCATTGCCCATATCCTGGAAGACGGCGGTAAGCTGATCCTTATGTCCCACCTGGGGCGCCCCAAAGGAGAGCGGAATCCCGATATGTCCCTCAAACCATGTGCCGCGGTTCTCTCCAACCTGATCGGTCGGGAGGTGGTGTTTGCCGAAGATTGTGTCGGCGACATCGCAGCCGGGGCCGCAGCCCGGCTCAAACCGGGCCAAATTCTCCTGCTGGAAAACCTCAGGTTTCATGCCGAGGAGACCCGGAACGAGGAATCCTTTGCCAAAGCCCTGGCGGGCCTTGGGGAGATCTACGTCAATGATGCCTTTGGAACGGCTCACCGGGCGCATGCCTCCACCGAAGGGGTTACAAAATTTATCCAACCCGCCGTAGCGGGGTTTCTGATCATGAAGGAACTCGACTATCTGGGCGGCCTGCTCGACAATCCCCGCCGCCCCTTTGCCGCTATTTTGGGAGGCGCCA
Source organism: Desulfobacteraceae bacterium (assembly GCA_037387725.1). Lineage (GTDB taxonomy): Bacteria > Desulfobacterota > Desulfobacteria > Desulfobacterales > Desulfosarcinaceae > JARRKU01. Next base: position 16,978 of record JARRKU010000080.1, on the reverse strand, counting down.
AAATTTCCGGGAAGATTGATGTCATTCAGGAGTTACTGCCCAAGGTTGACAAACTACTGGTTGGCGGTGGCATGGCTTACACTTTTCTGTGTGCCCAGGGGAAGAGCGTGGGACGCAGCCTGCTGGAAAAAGATAAAGTCGATCTGGCGCGGCGCCTGCTCACCGAAGGCGGTGAAAAAATTATCCTGCCCGTGGATTGCAAGGCCAGCTCAAATTTTGATTTGAAGGCCGGTCAGGCCGGAGAAATCCAGTCGTTCAGCGTCGACCGCATTCCCAATGACGCGGCAGGACTGGACATCGGTGCGGAGACCATTTCCCTATTCAAATCCGCCCTTGCTGATGCGCAAACCGTTGTCTGGAACGGTCCTATGGGCGTTTTTGAGATCCCGGAAACAGCTGTGGGCACCTTCGAGATCGCCAAACTGCTTGCTGAAATCAGTGACAAGGGGGCGAGGACAGTGATCGGTGGCGGCGATTCGGCTGCGGCAGCGGAAAAAGCCGGCGTCGCTGAACGGATCTCTCACATCTCAACCGGCGGCGGGGCCTCCCTGGAATTCCTGGAGGGAAAAACCCTGCCGGGAATCGCAAGCTTGAGCGAAAAGCAGCGCTAATTCATCACTAGATCGAACGCCTGTGGGCAGTGTCCTGTTGGGCGACCATTGGGAGAGCGGGTTGGTAAGGCATCAATTGTCTGAATTGCGGCTGCGGCTCCTGCGACTGTGGCCTTGGATGTTAGGCATTGCATGTGTCGGGGGCCTTCTGATCTATTGGTATTGGGACCCCCTGATTTCCGGTCTGCCGATCGCCTATGATCTTCTCACCGACAGAGCGCGCGTAACCGCCTATGTGCGCTCCTATGGTCACGCCGCACCACTGGTGTTTATGGCCATACAGGTTTTCCAGGTGATTTTTGCACCCATACCGGGTGAAGCGACCGGTTTTATCGGCGGATACCTGTTTGGTCCATTTGCCGGTTGCTTTTACTCCACCGTTGCGTTGACCATCGGGTCGTGGATTAATTTTTGCGTCGGCCGCTACATGGGAAAACGATGGGTACGCCGCCTCATCCCGCAGGAGCGGTTTGAGAAATTCGATTTTCTCGTAAGACATCAGGGGATTTTGGTTGTTTTTTTGTTGTTCCTTTTTCCAGGGTTTCCCAAAGATTACTTGTGCCTTTTTCTCGGTGTCAGTACGATTCCCATGCGGGTTTTTCTATTGATGGCGCTGGTGGGGCGTATTCCCGGCACCTTGATGCTGAGCCTGCAGGGCGGACTGGTTTACGAAAAGAACTACCTGATCTTTGTCCTGGTGGTGGTGGCGAATATCGTCTTTGTCTATTTTGGGTACCGCTATCGCGAATCGATCTATCGATGGGTGGAGAAAATAAACGGTTCGGGGCCGCCAACAATTGACGGGGATGAGCATTAGTGATAAGGCTTGAATATTTAATGAGATAAATATGTCCACGACGCTACCCAACCCTGCATTTGCAGATCAACCACATCGGGAGAATCGATTGGCCTTTTGGAGTGTTCGAGAAGAACTCAGCCAGGTGAACCGACTTCGGCGTTCCTACTATGAGATGCTGCGGGACGAGCTTGACCAGTTCATTCTGGACTACGCTCTCGTAGATTCATACAATCGTTTTGTAAGCAGCAGAATTCCGTACCCCTTTGTCGAAAAGCGGGAGCTCAAGCCACGGGCGCGCATTCCGGGAATTGAACACGAAAACATCAATAGCTTTTTGGTGATTTTTGTCGAAGATACCATTCCGGCCCGCTATAAAAAGTACATCCGCTTTTTTAATGTCAATAAGACCACCAAGACCAACCTGCTGGAAGCCAGGGCCCTGCCGCTTCCAGAGGATTTTGACCGCAACCAGAAGTATGTCGAGTCCGCCCATTTTTTCAATTTCTTGAAGTTGCTCCTGCCGGTGGATTATGCCCTGCTGGTCCAGCGGGACCCGGCCAGCCGGTCCAAGAACCGGTACAGCCTCTCCCATTTTCACGTTCGCGTCGACTGGCCGATCACCGAAGCCGCCGAAGATATGGCCCAGAGCCTGCGCTATATCTCAAAAGACCTTTATGAAAAGGGTGATAAATACGCCGAGGTCGTACAGAAGAAATTCTTCGAGTATTATGGTCTGCCCCAGATGGTGGGGGGGCGGCGCACGGCTGCCATTGTCGCATCCCAATATCTGAAACGCATCCCTTGCATCTCGACCATATATGTGGGGAGCACCGAATCGCGTGCCCTGATTCGGATTTCAGAAAGGGGGGTGTCCAAGGCCATATTGATGCGCTTCAGCGAGGAGGAGATGCAGCAAATCGCCGACGCCAACAGTCTGGTGCTGAGAACGTTCAAGAAAAATTATGTGGTGGCCCGCCACAGGAAAAAGGGCATCTGCATCTTTCAGGTCACCTATGCCTACACCAATCACGCAAGGCCGCCGGACGACGGAAAATTGCGCGAGATCAACCCGGACGTGAACTGGCTGGCCGTCGGCCAGGAGCATATTCTTCCCAAACCCGGGGTGAAGAAGTATCCACCGCTACCGATTAACTTAGTCTACTCATAGCTTTCGCGGCCTGAGGACCCCATATCCGGTGTTGCCGGAGGTTCGCAGTAGATGGACTACGATGGCGTACCTCCGGACGCCTTGGCTATGGGGCCCTCCGGCCGCGAAAGCGCATATCCTTAAAGCTTTTTATATTGCCAGAAGAAGGAATTAGAATGGGATACGGCGGAGCGGAGCGACCCCACATTTCGATGTTCGATGTTGGACGTTCGATGTTCGACGTTTACAAGGAAAGGGTCTATTCCTATTCAGGGCCCAGGGCCGGCCTCCGCGCCGGCTGTATCAGGGGGACCCATTTGATCTACATTATAGATAGACCCACCATATAATGGCCCTGAAAGCGGCCGGTCTCGTTCTTGGTGATGTGTTTGATCTGGGTGGTCAGATTTTCGTGGGCCCCTTGACTGTCGGTCAAATAGTAGGTCATCTCGATGGTATCGCCCACGTTGATGTGTTCGAGAACCTGGGACCCCTCTTTAACCAGGATACACATGCCTTTTTTGGATATGTTCCACAGTTTGAACTGGTAAAATGTGGCCAAGCCTGCGGTGGTGAACTGTACGCTGTAATACCGCTCATCCGCCGATCGAACTTCTGATCTTCTCTCCGCTGCATCTTCAGGCAAATCTTTGGCGTTCATGGCAATCACCCCACTGGCCATTGGGTCTGGGAATCGTATCAGTATCCGATTCACTGAAATATCGTATAATCAGATAGATATCATTTAAACCATGGAAAATGACTTGTCAATGATACGATATATCGATATTTATGAATGGATTGTACTGGCAGTGGCGGCAAACGGTACGAATCGCAATGCACCTGACCATCAACCCGGCACATGGAGGAGGAAGACCGGCATATGGATTTTTTAAAAAAGCAGTGGTTGTCCTTGGTTAATCTGTTATTTCTCATCGGTATTATCATTTATCTTGTGGCGGTCAGTTCGCAGATTACGACCCTGCAGCAGCAGAATGCCAAAATCATTTCGACCTTCGGCTCTATCGAGAGTGTCACCATCAGCACCAATTCCGGATTGAATGAAATGACCAAACAAATCGATAAAATTGAGAATAATGTCACCTATGTCGTCAGAAAAGTTCGACGTCGGTAAAGCGAAATATGAAAATACAAGAATTGACGGGCTCCCAAAGAAAATATCTAAGAGCGCTGGCCCATCCCCTTAAACCCGTCGTGCTCATTGGCAGCCGCGGATTTACAGAGGCGGTGACCAAAGCTTTGGATGAAGCGCTGTTGAAGCATGAATTGGTCAAGATCAAATTCAACGATGACAAAACCAAAGCCTTCAAGACGACCACCAACACGGCTTTGGAAAAGGCCACGAATTCCCATGTGGTGGGAATGATCGGACATACCGCCATTTACTACCGGCCTCATCCGGAAAGCGAAAAACGGAAAATAATGCTCCCATAATCCCGATCATGATGACCGGGATGACTTTCGCCGCACCAGAATCGGTGTGGCGCCAGGGTGGGTCGCATCCAGTTGTTGGCCGGTTTTGGGGTTGATATAAATCCGGCGCACGCCTTCGGGAATATCAAAATATTGCTGAGGTTGCCCCTCCAGCGCCGCCTGCATGAATGCCTTCCAAATGGGCAGGGCCGCCCTTGCACCGGTTTCCTTCGGTCCCAAGGTGGTGCCGTCATCATTGCCCACCCAGACACCCGCCCCAACTAAAGGGGAATATCCGATAAATAGCGCGTCCCGGTAATCATTGGTGGTGCCGGTCTTTCCAGCCAGCGGCGGCGGCAACATGCGGGCGCCGCGCCCGGTTCCCTCACGGATGACCGCTTGCAGCATATCCGTCACGATGGATGCGCCGACGCTGGACATGGCCATACGCTGCTTTGCCTTGGCCTTCCATATGGTCTGTCCGGTATTGTCCATCACCGCGGTCACCCCGTAAGGGGCGATGTATTTGCCTTGATTGGCAAATGCGGCATAGGCCGCCGTCAATTGGATCAAGGTGACCTCAGACGTGCCCAAAGCAAGGGAGAGGTTGGGTGCGCTGATCGACTCTATTCCCAAGGTTTTGCTGAACCGGATGACGGATGACGGCCCCAGTTTTTCCATTAGCCGAACTGCCGGGATATTTTTGGAATGGGCCAGCGCCCAGCGCAAGGTCACTTCGCCATCATACTGGTTAGAGAAATTCTCGGGCCGCCACTCTTTTGGGCGGTCCTGAGATTGAAAAACAATCGGCGCATCCAGAACGGTCTGCCGCTGGCTGAAATCCTGCTCAATGGCCAACGCATAGACGATCGGTTTGAAGGCCGACCCCGGCTGGCGGCGGGCCATGGTGGCGCGGTTAAAATCTCCTTCGGTGCCGGGTCTGGCACCGACCATGGCCAGAATGCCGCCGGTCGAGATGTCCACCGCCACCAGGGCGGCCTGTGGGCTGGGGCCCTGGATCTGATGGGACGCCCTGCGATCGTCCAACCCGTCCAGCCCTTGGGTTACCGCCCTTACCGCGGCCTCCTGTAATTGATTGGAGAGGGTCGTGTGGACGGTGAGGCCGCCTTTATAAAGGCGATCAGCGCCCACTGCGTCTTCCAATTGCTGTCGGATGTGGCTGATGAAACGATGGGCGACGTTTTCGGTTTGCCGGGTCTCGGGTGGTGTGAGGGCTTCCCCGATGGCCTGGTCGTAGGCCTCTTGGGAGATCGCCCCGGTGGTCAGCATCTGCTTCAGGACGATATTTCGCCGTTTGATCGCCAGATCCGGATTGACCCGTGGGGAGTAGCGCGAAGGCGCCTTTGGCAGACCGGCGATGAGCGCACACTGGGACAGGGACAATTCATCGAGATCTTTATTAAAATAGACCCGTGCCGCAGAGGCGGCGCCATAGGCCCCGCTGCCCAGATAGATTTGATTGAGGTAAAGGGTCAGAATTTCATCTTTGGTGTATCGGCGCTCCAGTTGAAGCGCCAAAATCGCCTCCCGCAATTTGCGCAGAAGGGTTTTGCGCGGCGTCAGGAACAGTGTTTTGGCCAATTGTTGGGTCAGGGTGCTGGCGCCCTGGGCAAAGCGGCCTTTGCGCAGGTTTTGTACGATGGCCCTCAGGATGCCTTTTACGGCGATCCCCCTGTGTTGATAGAAGCGCCTGTCCTCGGTGGTAATCAGTGCCGTTTTCAGGTGATCCGGTATTTTAGACAAGGGGACCGGATCCCTTTTTTCTGCATAGAGCTCTGCAATCAGGACCTGGTCGGTCGAATAAATGCGGGTGATGGCCGAAGGCCGATAATCCTCCAAAGCGACAATCTGCGGCAGGTCCCTTGTCAAAACCAGGAAGGCGCCGGCCGTGGCGCCGCAGAGAAGACCTGTGAGGGCGGCCAGCCAGACCAGTCTTATGGCGGATTTGCGTCTCATGATGGCTTCCGGTAGCGCAGCAGATCGAACCGATCGCAGTCATTGGAAAGCGTTACAGTAACACGATTTCCGGGCTGGGCCAATTCAATGGGCTGGCCGTCGATATCCATTATGGCCGTGATGCGGTCAGCGACCGCCGGTTCGGTGGGTTTGATAATCTCCACCGGGTCATGGCGCCGGATTTGATTGCGGACCTCTATGTGAGCGCGATTGCGGCCGGCCGGGGACAATACCTTTGCCGCCAACGCAAATGCCGGCGGCTCCGGCGGTGCTTCGTTCTGGGATGACCGTGACGGCTTTTCCAGGTAAAACCCCGTGCCATAACCCCGGCTGGTTATCTTGTTCAGCTCCGGCATCCAGTGGGGGGCCACAGCGAAACGTTCCGGATCGGCATAAAAGGCATCGATGGCTTCACGGTAGACTTTCACGGCGGTGGCCAGGTAATGGATGCCCTTCATACGGCCTTCGATTTTCAAGGCGCGGATGTTCGCTTCGATCATTTGCGGCAGATGCGCCACCATGCAAAGGTCTTTGGAGTTGAAGATATAGGTGCCGTGCTCATCTTCCATCACGGGAAAGTACTGACCCGGCCGTGTCTCTTCCACCACACTGTAGCGAAAACGGCACGGCTGGCAACACATGCCCTGGTTGCTGGGGCGGCCGGCCATGAAATTGCTCAGCAGGCAGCGGCCCGAATAGGAGATACACATGGCGCCATGGACAAAGGCTTCGATCTCCACCTGGTCATTTTCGGACAGAAGGCGAATCTCTTCCAGGGAGAGTTCCCTGGCCGCGTTGATGCGGCGAACACCGTGGTTTTGCCAAAACCGGACGGTTTCCGAATTGGTGGTGTTGGCCTGTGTGCTCAGGTGGATGGGAATATCGGGCGCCAGGCGCCGCGCCAGGGCGATGACCGCCGGATCGGCCAGGATCAAACCATCAGGACAAAGGGGTTTCAGCGCTTCCAAATATTCGCAGATGGGATTCAGATCCCGGGCTCTGGCGAATATGTTGAGCGCCACATAGACCTTTGCGCCTTTTTGATGGGCCAGTTCAATGGCCGTGTGCATCTCATCCAGGGTGAAATTACCCGAGAAATTTCGCAGGCTGAACGCTTTGCCCGCCAGGTAGACGGCGTCGGCGCCAAAGTGCAAGGCTGTTTCAAGTTTTTCGAAATTTCCTGCCGGGGCTAAAAGTTCAACTTTTTTCATAGTCCAGAATGCTTGGTTCATTTAATGGGTTCGCCGCTCTGCCGGCATCGCCGCGACCTCGACTGCATGTTGACCGCAGGTTCTGCATGCCAATGGATGCTGTGGCGCTTTTCTATCCGCTACGGATTCATAAGATTCGGCAAATTGTCCAATGACGCGTCCAATCGGTCGCGGCTGAAAACCTCAATGGAGGCCGATCCTTGGAAGGCCTGAAGAAAAGCGGCGACGATGCCGCGGTGAAAGGGGTCCAGTTGGCTCAATGCCAGATGATCCTTTCCATTGGCGACGCCGTGCAAATGTAACATGGTGGTGCGATCCGCGTACAGGGCGAACACCTGTTCGAGATCAAAGCCATAGAGAATCACATGCCCCACATCCACGCACACGGCCAGATCCAGACCTTCCACGACGGGTTTGAACCAACGGGGGTCGTAGTCCAGGGTCTCGATGGAGATGGAACGGGCCGGACGCCCGCATAATTCCAACAGACCGCTGACGCTTGCAAGGGCCAGGTCCTGCCAGCGGTGCACCGCCTGGGTCGACGGGTCCGATCCGTTGAAGGTAAGGTGCAGCGTATGGGTGGTCGGGTGCAGCGGAGTGACAAGATCGATGGCGCGGGCGACGGCATCGATGGACCGGCGGCGAATCTCGGCGGTTCCGCCGGCCATGTCGACGTCCATGGGAAGATGGACGTTGTAGGTGATGCAATGCTCCTCAGCCAAATCGGCCAGTTCCACGATCTCCGACTTTGGCGGCAGGTGGCGGTGCTCAAAAAAGAGCAGTTCGATTTCATCGACCAGGGAGGCCAGCTGCCGGACGTTGGATGCATAGCCGGCCGGGTAGATGAAGGAGGTGGTGGCCAGACGAAAGGGGTATTGTCGTTTTTGCGCTGTGGCCATCAAGCCCCCCACTGGATGGCGGCCACGAGAAAAAGCCCGGTTTCAATGATCTCGATCAGGGCGCCCAGCATGTCGCCGGTGATGCAGTTCATCTTCCGGCGGTACCACCACAGCACCGTCACCATCACCGCCGCAAAACCGGCATTTAAAATGATGCTTTGCCAGGAGATCAGCAGGGAGAGGGCCACCAGCACGACCACGCTCCAGAAATCAGTTGCTTTGAGGGGGGGATGAAAAAAAGGATGGGCAGTACCGCCGCCAGGCCGGCCATAGGGCAGAAAACGGGTGCCGAAAAGGACCGCTGCGCGCGCATAGGCCGGCACCAACAGCAGCCAGATTTTATAGTGGGCGGCGATATGGGCGATGCCCATCCACTTGAGGAACAGGCCGCAGACCACCACCACCACCCCCATGGCGCCCACCCGGCTGTCTTTCATGATGGAGAGGATTTTTTCCGGTTCACGGCGGCCGTACAGGCCGTCCGCCGTATCGGCCAATCCGTCCAGGTGCAGGGCGCCGCTGATCACCGCAAGGGCGACGACATCGATCAGGGAGACGATCAGCCTCGGCCAGAGTTGTGAGGCCAAAGCGTCTACGACCACCAGCGCCACACCGATGCCGAGACCGCAGATGGGAAAAAAGGGCAGGGCGGCCCGGGCATCAAATGCCCCTTCTCCGGGCCACGGCATGATGGTCAGAAATTGAACCGACGAGCGCAGCCCCTGGTATATCCGCTTTGGTCCTTGTCTTAGCATGGCGCTCCTGAAGACGGTTTGATGGTGACGGGTATGCCGGCCACCGTCCATATGACCCGATTGCAGGCACCTGCGATCTTCTGGTTGCACCAACCGGCCAGATCCCTGAAGCGGCGGGCCAGCGGATTTTCCGGTACGATGCCCAGGCCAACCTCATTGGAGACCAGAATGACGGGGCAGGGTGGCTGGTGGATGATCCCGACCAGACGATCCATTTCGTTGAGGATCTGCTCATCCACATCATGGTGCATCATGAGATTGCTGGTCCACAGCGTCAGGCAGTCGATAAGCACGATGTCCGAATCAGGGCCCAACTGCTCAAGGACACCGGCGATGTTCACCGGTTCCTCCACCGTCTGCCATTGGTCTCCCCGCTCTTTCTGATGCCGCTCGATGCGGTCTTTCATCTCGGGATCGCCGGCCTGGCAGGTGGCGATGAACAGATTGTGCCGGCCGGCCGCATCTTCCCCCAAGCTGAGGGCATGACCGCTTTTACCGCTGCGGCTGCCGCCGATGATCAATGTCGTCTCTGGCATGGTTGTTTACCACCATTTCTATTTTAATAAGGGCGAATAGTCCCGTCATTCCCGCCCTTTATCAGCATCTGGCGCTCGGCGGTTCTGCCCGGCAGGCCTCCTGTCCCTGCTCATTCGCCGATCAGGGGCCAGGGTTCGTCATATGCGAAATCCGTCCACAACAGCAAGCGTTTTTCAGTCATTGCCGTGCCTGCCTAATCAGGGCTACGGAATGGACTTATCCTTAAGGCAAATTGTTCAATAGCCGATAACGATATTGTACGTCAATGTCGTCTTGGGTTTAAATGCCGCTCTCAGTGGTCATCGCCCAATGGCCGGTTGGGACACAGGCGATGGATTGGCAGAAGTTCGATAAAAATGGACAGGCCTGAAGGGGCATCCAGCCGGAGGTGTGACAGATATAATGGCGTTGATAAAGAAAATATTAAAAAAAGTTAAGGCATTACATCCAATTCCTTCCATCATTCACAAGGTTCTGGCCATTACCGAGGATCCGGACGGCGAGTTGGCGGATCTGGTGCGCATCGTCGAATTCGATCCGGCAGCAACGGCCAATCTCTTGAAAGCGTGCAATTCGGCTTCCATGGGATTGCCGGTGAAGGTCGATTCGGTGCACCAGGCGGTCACCATGCTGGGGACCCAGAAGGTGGTGGAACTGATCATGGCCCAGAATCTCTCTTCCCATCTGATGCGGGCCCATAGAGGCTACCGTCTGGAAAAGGGCGATCTTTGGAAGCAGAGCGTTGCCTCGGCCATGGTGGCCCGTTCCCTAGCCGAGCGGCGGGATCTTTACGGCCTGCCGGCCATTTATACGGCCGGCCTGCTCAAGGATATCGGAAAGGTGGTCCTGCATGAATACCTTGAGCAAAAATGGTCCAGCTTCGAAAGCTTTCTGAGCGTCAAAGGCAACAGCTTCATCGACGCGGAGAAAACGCACCTGGGCATCGATCATGCCGAATTGGGCGGTATCATCGCCAAGGAGTGGAATTTCAGCGATCACATGGTGTACATGATCGAGAACCACCATCTCACCAATTCGGACGCCCGCAACGATCCGGCCACGGCCACCCTCTACCTGGCCGACATGGTGGCCATGATGGCCGGCACCTGCACCGGCATCGACCGCCTGGCCTATGACGTCTACGAAGAGATTTTCGAGGACTTTTTTCTCAGCAAAGATGAGCTGAAGGTGCTCATGCTCTCCTATGAAGGCTATATTGCCGCTGCCAGGCGGATGGCGGCCGGGAACTGACGCAATCTGAGGGATTGATGCTTTATCCCGAGGCGGGCGGAAGCGGCCAACCAGGGCGCAACCGGTACAGCTATTGGAGATAACCTATTTTTCTTCCAACCTATCACCTTTAAACAAGCATTGAGCAATGGAGCCGGGTCGGCTGGCCCTCTGACCTCCTGATGAAGATTAAACGGTCTGGTTGAATATAGCCTGGTTTTGGTTATAGGTCCTTTTATTTCGCAGTAATCCTCAGCCAGCGCAATGGCTGGGGGACGCGGCCGGTATGTTCACGCGTCCGGTCTGGATGATCCTCCCAGAAAAGTTTGCTGGCACTATCGATCCCATGGCCATCTTTCATATGTTGAACTGCCATTAGATATATTCTTCTATCATTGGAAAAGTCATTTAGGGTCTAATGGTATAAACACTTTCTGCTGCTAATTATGTATTTTCGGAATGCCCTTGGGCCCCTTTGCAGCCACCTGGCAAATCAACAAGCGTTGATCGATGCGGGTGACACGGTCAATCGAATAGAGTGAGCGAATATGGCAAATTGGAAGCGGTTTGACTTTACAGGGTCGATGGCATAGACTTGCAATTGTCTGTTATAAATTAGAGTTTAGCAGTGTCGCCGCGACGATTTGACCGGATGATGGATTCTAGCTGGCGGAGGATGGCGTGGATGAGCGGATAAGCAGGCGAGCGTTGCTGTCGATTGGTGTTGGTCTGCTCATGTTGCCTGCTGTGGCCCAGGTTTCCGGCTGCAGAGACAACGATCAGAGCGAACCGGAAAAAAAGATCTTTCCCGATCCCAAATTTGAACTGCTTGACCTGGCCTTGCAGCACGAGTTTGGAGCGATTGTTCAATACGGCAACCATGCCGGCGTGATCGCGGCAGTGAACCGCGACCCCGGTGGCGCCATTGGCGAGAGCTTTAAGAAAATCATCAGTGACGAGGTAGAACATTCGGTACATCTGTCTGATATCCTGAAGAAAAACGGGATCGATCCCACTGTGGCCGTATGGCCGCCCCAGACCGCAGCCACACTACTGGAGATGGTGCAGAAGGATTTGGCCGCAGAAAGCGGGGCCATTGTTCTCTACCAGCAGATCCTGGAAAAGGACTTCGACGATCCGACAAAGCGGATTATTGAAAAGCTCCTCTTTTCCGAAAAATCCCATCACCACTACTTTTCCAAGCTCCTTTCCGAGCTGGGCTGAGCGGTCGGCCCCATGGTGCCTAAACAATCGCTCCGTTTCCAGTTTGCCCTGTTGATCTTTCTGGCAACAGGGCTGATGATCGGGCTTGTCCTTTTTGCCTATGCGGCACTCTCCTACCGGCTGTTTCTCTCCGATTACGAACAGGAGATCGAAAGCCGGATGGAGCTGGCCGCCTCCTCCCTGGAGAGCATGATCAAAAAGACCGACTATATGGGGATGGTGCACCAGGCCAACTCACTGCTGGTCACTCAGGGGGTGGTCGGCGTCAGGATCCTTGATGTGAACAGGAACCCGCTCTTCCAGAAGGGATCAACGGAAGATTTTTTTCTCAGGCAGCCCATTATACATAAACGGGAACAGATCGGGATGATCCAGGTCGCCTTTTCCAATGGACCCATAAAAAAGAAAGTCAAGTCGCTCTATCTCCTGGGGCTTGTCATCGCCGGTATCGGCGTTCCCTTTGCCGCCTTGATGATCTGGTTTATCAGCGGAAGGCAGCTGCAGGATATTCTGGCCCTGTCCAGGGAGATCCATCGGCTGGGCGATATTGACGGTGAGAATATCGCGCTAACCGGAATGGAGCGGCAGGATGAAATAGGTCACCTGGCCCGTTCGCTTGCGGAACGCAACGATGCGATCAGAGAATCGAAAAAGCAGCAACAGCTGCTCTATCAAGCCATCAATCAAAGTCATGATTCCGTGGTGATCACGGATGCCGACGCTATCATCCAGTATGTCAATCCGGCCTTTTCCCGGATAACCGGATATGGCAGGAGTGAGGCCATCGGCCGCAACCCCCGCATTCTCCAGAGTGGAAAACACCCCGGAAAATTCTACGAGGTTTTGTGGAAAACCCTGACCAAAGGCGAAACCTGGAAGGGGCTGATCATCAACAAGCGGAAAAACGGAGAAGAATACCAGGAGGAGGCAACCATTACACCGGTGATAGACCGGTCCGGTCATACGCATCATTTTGTGGCCATGAAACGGGATGTGACCCAGGAAGTTGTCCTTGAACGGAAGCTTGCCAGGGCGGAAAAGATGCAGGCCATCGGCCTGATGGCCGGTGGTGTTGCCCATGATCTCAACAATATTCTAGCCGGGATTATCAGCTATCCTGAGCTGCTTCTCCATCAGCTTCCGGAGGACAGCGAATTTCGAAAGCCGCTCCTGGCGATTCATGAGTCCGGGAAACGGGCGGCAACCGTCGTTGCGGATCTGCTGACCGTGGCTCGGGGGGCAACGGCGGAACGGGAGGTGCACGACCTTAACCGGATGGTTCGAGAATACCTGGACTCCCCCGAATGCGCTAAGCTCAAGACGCTCTATCCGCATATCAGCAGACAAGACCATCTTGATGCCAAAGAACCCCTTATTTCGTGCTCTCCGGTGCATATCAAGAAATGTCTCATGAACCTTGTGATCAATGCGGCAGAGGCTATCGGCAAGCAGGGGATGATCAGGGTAGCGACGCATGACCTGTATCTTGTTCCGGATGCGAAGGGAGAACAGGGGCTGCCCGAGGGGGAATATGTTGTTCTCACTGTGGAAGATAACGGCCCCGGCATCTCTGAAACCGACCTGGAGCACATCTTCGAACCGTTTTATACCCGCAAAATAATGGGCAGAAGCGGTACCGGCCTTGGCCTGACCGTGGTCTGGAATACGGTGCAGGATCATGGCGGCAGGGTTAAGGTCGAGAGAAGCGGTTCCGGCACGGTGTTTCAGCTTTTTTTCCCTATCGTAACCGGAGTGGAAAGGAGGGCGACCGAAGATGATGATGCGACCGTCAACCTCCAGGGCAACCAGGAACGTATTCTGGTGGTCGATGATGAGCCGCACCTTCGTGATATTGCCGCCCAGATCCTTAAAAGCCTCAACTACAGAGTGGATTCGGTCGAAAGCGGTGAGCAGGCTGTTGCGTTTATTAAAAAACATCCCGTGGACCTGGTGATGATCGATATGCTCATGGAGCCGGGTATGAACGGGCGTCAGACCTATGAGGAGATCGTCCGGCGCCGTCCGGGTCAGAAGGCGATCATCGTCAGCGGTTTTTCCGAGAGCAATGATGTCAAGATTGCCCTCAAACTCGGCGCAAAGGGGTTTTTGAAAAAGCCCTACTCGATCGAGCAACTGGGCATGGCGGTCAAAGAGTCCATGGCAGGCGGTTGAACAGAAATTTGATGCGTTTCTCAACCTATGGTATTCTTTTTTTATCCCCAGCTATGGAGGCGCACTATGCGTACAATCTTAATTGCACTAGCTGCATTTTCCGCTGTTGTTTTCCTTAATAGCGATATTGAGGTTGATAAATGTTACGGCGCAACTTGTATTAACACGGGGGAAGACCAGTCCGGCGGGAGCAAGATTTGTTATTACGACTGTCATGGACGCGCGTATTCGATCACGATCCCAAGCACGAGTGTGTGTCCGTTTACTATCGAAAGATGATTTCCCAATACCCATCGATACTTGTATTTACTGGCGCTCCTATGCTTTTGCCATTCGTATTGATTCGCTCACAGCGATGCAAATTATCAACAGGCCGCCCAACATAGTCCTGAACGACGGAATTTCCGAAATCAGAATCGCGGCGAAAAGGATACTGTACATCGGATGCAGGCAGAGAATAAGGCTGGCTGAAGTCGCTTTAATGTGACGAAGACTGGCCACTAAAAGAACATGCGGGGCAGCGGTGAATACAACACCCAGTAACAATAGCAGTGGCAAGCGATTGTCAATGAGCAGGCTTTCGTCGAACGATACAAACGGCAGCAGCATAAGGGAGATGACAATCAGTTGATAACACATGGTTGTCGTGCCAGGATGTTTCGGACGGAAAATAGCGTAGCCGACGCAAGTCCCCACAGTGCCCCTGCGGTTATCCGGTTCGAAAGTTCGAATTTCGGAATCATGAATAAAATGCCGGCAAACACGAACGTTGCCCGAACAAGATTACCGGGCCGAATCCTCTCGCCCTCGAACAGGGGTTCCATAAAGGAGGTAATAATCGGAAATGTATATAGGGCCAAGATGCCCACAGCAACCGTAGCGATTTGAACAGCATAAAAGAAGGTTACCCAATGAAAACCAGTTAGCAACCCCGCCAGGATGACCAGGATATAATCCTTGCGGGATGGCAGCCGAAAGGGAGCTTGGGTGACCCAAATCAATCCGATCAGGGACAGGCATCCGAAAATCGATCGAAACAAAGTAATCGCGTCTGCAGGAATAGTGATCAGCTTTGCAAACAGGGGGGTGCCACCCAGGAGCAGAACACAAATATAAAGTTGCAGCCAACTTTTTTTAATGGATCTGGTTTGTTCCGGCATGCTCATATTTCCATTGCGGTTGAAGCCTCGCTTCAACTATCCTGGTAATGCGAGGTTTTGTTTTGCCAATGGCTTATCAATGATCAATACCCCCAATGGTTCACCTTTATATCTTCTCCCGGTGTATTACCTCAACCTTCAACTTCACTTCACCGTAGCCAAGGCATTCCACGCCTGTATCCGGACATCTCACATAGCGCATGAAATGAAAATCGTTTGGGTTCAGATTTTCACTCAGTCTTTCGTTGATCAACGCAACGGGAATAGTCAGTTGGGATGCGAGATACACGCAAATCCTTGATGGGCAGAGTTTGGTTATAAAATTGCCGTCGACATCAAGAACGAATTTTTGGCCGATCTTGTGGCCTGAATTGCAGTGGCGGGCCTCAACCACCTCAGCGACAATTGAATACAGTGGGGCTGCTTCTGAAAGACGATCAACGTGTCTGATGCGGTGTCCAGACGCACGAAACAAATCCGTTTCCTTGGCAGAATATCCGACTCTCTGTGAGTAGCGTTTCAATTTCTCTTCTGACATGTTCATCACCTTACTTTCGATATCGATTATTGAGGCGAACATTCACCACCACTGGAGAGCAGGGAATACCGGGGCGGCCAAGGGCACGTTAATACTGAGCAATGCTTGGGCCCCAGCGGCCCGTCCCTGCGAATCCAGCCAATGGTGTTGTGTACGCCTTTTGTCAGTCAGATCTTTCATTAAACACTTCTTCAGCAATAAAAGCGGCATTAAGCGCCGCTGGAAATCCTGCATAAACTGCCATCTGAATGATAATTTCTATTATTTCATTGTGAGTGCAGCCGACATTTAGAGCTGCATTGATGTGTACTTTTAATTGCGGGGCCGCATGACCCATCGCTGTAAGAGCCGCAACTGTAGCAATTTCCCGTGACTTTAAATCAAGTTCTGGCCTTGAATATACATCTCCAAAAGGAAACTCTATGGTATATGTCGCTAAATCCGGTGCTATGTTTTTTAAACTTTGAATGACCCTCTCTCCGACCTCTCCATCTATTTCTTTTAATTTCGCCAGTCCTCTTTCATAACGTCTTTGATCCATTTTGGTTTCCTCCAAACACAAAGTCAAGTTTTTATTGATGGGTCTTGAATTTCCCAATTTTTGTAAATATTTATTTTATCCGCTATCTTATCCTTATGTTTCAGTAGTGTCTTAATATTTTCTGTAATTTTTCTATGATGATTTTCAAGAATTTGTAGTCTGTCATTAACAGTGGTACCTCCCTTATAGCGCAAATCAGCAAAAGTTTTCATCATATTCAGCGGCATGCCTGTCACCTTCAGCCGCTTTAAAAATTCCACCCATGCGATATCTTTTTCACTATAATCTCTATGCCCTTTTGAGTTTCGGGCGACATTTAGAATCAACCCGATTTTTTCATAATACCGCAATGTATGCGAACTTATTCCTGTCAGTTTTGAAAATCTTTTAATGTTCATAATAATCTTAAACCCCAACCGCATTGCCTCAGCGGCGAGATTACGAGTCCGCTGTAGAACCAAGAAAGGCCGCATCTTAAATGTTAATTATTCATCTAACTTTTATTTCACTATCGAGCAATAATTAAGATGCGGCCCCCATGTCTTCGTTATCACGATTGTCATGGGAGCGCGTATTCAATCACGATCCCAAGCACGGGTCTGCGTCCTTTAACTATCGAAAGATGATTTCCTAATACCCATCACCTTTAAACCTGCATTGGGCAATGGAGCCGGTCAGATGGCCAGCCGACCTCCTGGTTAAGATGATATCGTTCCAGCAGATCGACCTTTTTAACCTTTTTA
>JARRKU010000079.1:0-23277 GCA_037387725.1 Desulfobacteraceae bacterium | reverse complement strand
TTTATTTTCTGCCGGTCGATGCTGAAAGGCCATCATTTTGCCCCTGAAACCAAGTTTTGAAGAACTCGATTACCAAAAAACCCGCATGGGTGAGCTGGTCCTTCAGCGCCGAACAATGTTATCTCTAAAAGGCCGCGAGGTTTACGAGGTTAAGCTAGGGGACGCGTATCTCATGTCAAGCCTGTTCCATGACTCGGAAGTGGCACTCGCCGATATCGCATTGAGTGCGTTGGACGGCACGGGATGGGATATCGTGGTTGGTGGCCTGGGGTTGGGCTATACGGCCGCTGCGGCTTTAAAGTACGAACAGGTCGAGCGGTTGATCGTTGTGGAAGCGCTGGCGCCGGTGATCGATTGGCATCGTCGGGGGCTGGTGCCCAACGGCAAGCATCTGACCCAGGATGGACGCTGCGTGTACCGGCATGCCGATTTTTTTGACCTGGCCCGCGGCGAGGGCTTCGACCCGGATGTGAAAGACAGCCAGTTTGACGCCATTTTGCTGGACATCGATCACACCCCGGAATTCTGGCTGCACAGCAGCCACGCAGATCTCTATTCCGAAGTCGGCCTGCAACGAAGCCCAAAGGCATCTTCGCGCTATGGTCAAACGATGCGCCGGAAGATGGGTTCCTTCGACGTCTGTCGGCTGTTTTCGCCAGCGCCGACGGCCGGGAGATTCAATTTGACAACCCTCTACAGCAGACCGTCTCAACCAATGGCGTATACATCGCTCGCTGCAGCTAATCAGTTGGCCGTTCGCAGAAAACAGCGGGGTCACCCATCTTAATTATTAATTGTTGGAGAAAAAGTATAAATGCCAAGTGCCGAATAATTAACAATTAGGAGGCGACCCCAGAGTTATGATTAAGATGCGCCCCCAGTGTTATGATCCGACCCCAGTGTTATCTATGGGGCTTGGGGCTGGCAACAGCCCCGGGCTACCCGACCCATATTGCAAAAGCCGCAGGGGAAAAAAGATGGCCTATAATCGATCCGATCCTCAAGTGCACCATTGGTTGATTCCTCCGATCGTGCGTTAACCCCGTCTTCACTCAATTGCCATACCCTTTGCGGCCATCTTTTTTATGCAACATTGGGGTTCTGCTTTAACTGAGCAAGTTGGGAGCCAATACGTGTGACTGCCACGGCGACGCCGGACACAAGGTCCGTGCCCGCCACAATTCCGTAAGCTATTGGATTTTCGCCCATGAGCAATGCAGCTTTGACCAGGAACGGGAGCGGAGCGACGATTGTTTCGACGGCGCTCCATGGACTCAGGTGGTATTTCTCATCGGTCGTCATGGCGATAACGGCATAAATGCCGACTCCCAACATGACCGCGCCTTCTACGGTGGTCAATATGGGGCCGAATTTGCCTTGAAATCTCGTGAGCCCTTTGGCTTTCCAACCAAAGGTGGTGAAAACAGTATCAGAGAGGATCGGTATGCAGTTTACGGCCCAACTAGCGATGGCGGCATCATCCCCAGGGGATTTCGGTTTCTTTGTTATTGATGCATACGGGAAGACTGCAAGTTGCATCCAGCTGGAAAACAAGATGTTGGCCACGCTGATAGTGACGAGCGCGGGGCCTTCAAAAAACTTGAGCATATAATCATCACCCGCGTCCGCCGTTCGCAATAACCAGACGCCGCCATCCAGGACCGCATTAAAGACCCCTAAAAAGGGCGACAAGGCCCCGGTGGTTACGACATCCTCTTTTCCAAATAAAAAAGCGGGTATCTCTTCCGTCTGCAAAGCGGGCGTTTGCCTCGGCATGGCCGAATTTGCATCTGCTGAGAGGCTGGGCCAGGTAAAGCGCGGCGGCGTGTAGGAATTTGTCGGCGTGGCCCACTTGGCCTGCACGGACGTAAACGGCGCCTCATTGAAGATGATCTTGTAAAGGATGGTTGCCGGAACCGCGGCGAGCAGGGCGGCCAGGTCCAGCAGGGTCAGATCGTGCTGCGCTATCTTGCGGTACAGTGCCGACACAATCGGCATATTGTCAATTGGGGTATTGATCAGAGTTTTGAACGCGGAAATCCCCGTGTTGATAAGGTCAACCAGGGCCAGCAAAATGCTTTCGATGATCTCGAGCACCACGACGACCACATCTTTCACGGATTCGATCAATGAGAGCACGGCGACATTGAAGAAGGTTTGGGGATCGTCCACAGAGGAAAACCACTGGTTGAATTTTTCCAGTGAATCGTTCAACGCTGAATTGTTCTCCAGTTTTTCCTCAATGAGGGCGATGAGGGCCTGAAGATCCGGGGGGCTGCCCGTTTCCTGCGCAGGCGCGGAAGACGTGCCCGCATTCGCGTCGTTGATCATCTGGTTCCAGACATAGTTCACCGAATTGGAATTCTGGGCGTAGGTTTTGCGGTAAGTTGAACCATACAGCGGTCCCGGCCCGGAATCGGCGCTCGTGGCACGCTCCGTGGTGACGACGCCGTTGAAGGAAACACCTTTGGCGAAAATTTCCTCTGCGGTATCGAAAGCCGTTGCGATCTTGGTTTGGAGGGCGTCGAACTGCGTTCTGATAACGTCCTTCAGGCCTTCTTCGCTCCACGTCCTCAGACCGTCCAGCAGCTGATTGCTGAAGTACTCAAGCACCGCCTTGGTATTGAGGATATCGTTCCAATTGAAGATAAAACCCACCCAGCGATACAAGTCCTCGAATGCAACCTTGACCTTGGCGAACGCCCCCTCGACAATATCCAGGGCCTGCCGCACCAAATCGATCCTCTGTTCGAATAAGTACTTGACCTTCTTGCCGAGTTCCTCGATGACCACCGTAATTTGCGCCTTAATCTCCGTAACGATCTTTGTTACGGGATCGACGACGGTGCTCACGACGATATCCTCCACGTCGCTGACGATCGAGGCGACGCCCGCCTCGATGGCGCCCCAGATGTCGCCCCACCCGACATTCAACGCCGCCACGCCGGTGAGAAGCGGCATGGTTTCCCGGCGCTGTGCCATCAGGCGCGCGGCGTCCTCTCCGAACAACGATTGAAATACGGGCCGGCCGGAAGTGAAGTCGAGCGACCAGTGCTGCTCGGGAACCGCGGCAAGGTCGATCTTGCCCAGGGATCGGCCATCGTATTCGGGCCAGTAGCGGGCGATCCGTCGATCCGTATCGGCGTGCAGATAGGCGGCGCGTCCGCCGGGTGCGTCCGGTTGGGGGCGACGGGCCAGGGATGTGGATTGTCTCAAGGCTTGGGCCATTGCATCCGCGACCGACGAATTCCGGTAATCTCCCTGCAGTAAGTCGGTTTGACTACCGTCATCGGCGGTGATCTTAGCCGCCATGAGGCCGGTGCCCGTCATGGCTCCGAGTTCGTCCTGGACCGGGTCGCTGGCCGTCACCGTGATCCGATCCTGTTCAGGCATGCCCTCGGTCCAGAGAAGAAGCGCCTCGGTTCCCAGTGACGCTGTTTTGTCGCTGATCACCACCTTGCCGCTGATATTGGTCCGGCCCGTCCATGGGGTGTCCGCGTCGATCAGGGCTGCAGTGCCGTTGATTTCCAGGCTGACGGGGCCTTCGCTGAAGATTTTGACGGTCTTGCCGAAAGCGGGCGCCTGCAGGGCATCGGCAACCGTTATTTCGGTGTTGTAGGAGGAGATCGCCTCCACTTCACCGCCGGTGGGTACCTCAATTTCCTCGATGTTCCAGTCCGTGGAGGCCGGGTCCTGCCGGATGTGGTAGAAGCGGCTGTCGGTGGCCACGGCGAAAAGTTGTGAATTGCCTTCGACGTCCAGCGTGAGCGAGAGGTGCGTGAATGTGAGAGGGGCCGCTATTTCGATGCCCTCGCTCCAGTCGTCGAATTTAATCGATCTGAAGTGATAGAGCTTCCTTTCCCTGGTGATCGAAAAGACTTCCTGCGCATAATAATCCTGTGTTTTTCCTTCCTCGGCGATATCGATGTGCTGCCGGCCGGCCGCGACCTCCAACGTATTCACGTCGGCGCCGATTGCGATGTTGGTCGGGTAGCCGACGAACGCTATGTACAGGATCTTTTCGTTTTTGACGAGCACGACATCGGAAGCTTTTTTATCGGACCCCGTCCAGTCCGGCGGCTGAGTCGTCAAGGCGAAGGCGGAGACACGATCCTGGTATGGCCAGTCGCCCGTCGCTAGCTCCGACAACGGATTCACGAACAGGTGATATGGGGTATTATCTGTGTTTTTAGCGATAACGAAATACGCCGCGCCGGTTTGATTTGTCCAACCCTTGTTATCGAAGCCGATCTGGTAGTCGTAGACCTCGGTGCAATTTTTGCTTACGAACGCTTGTTCTTCCCAGGCGCCGGGCGTGGCGCCGTCCCAGCCGATATCATAGAGTACCGGCCGTGTCGTCGCGTTGGTCAATACGGAGACGACTAGAGTGCCGTCCAGCCTGTTTCCGACGCGGATCATGTCGATGGCTTCACCGGACCGGCTTCCGGCGCTCTGCCAGGCGTTGGAGCGCACATCCGTGGTGACGTGCAGTTGGTTTTGCGTATCGCTGACGAAAATAGCCAGCGATCCGTCTTTATTCCTGCCCGCCGCGATATGTGTCGCTCTGGCGTTGAATTTCATATTGGTAACAGTCCAGCCGGTATCGCTGTCCGCTTCCCGATGGATGTTGGAAACGCTGCCGTTGTTTCCAATTGAGAATACCTGAACCTGGCCGCCTGCGTTCAGAACGGTGGCTATCTCTTTATCCGCGGAGACCGGCCGGGCGATCCGGTATTCCTGCATCAACTTTGAGTTTATCAAGACGTGGGGCGTTGATTGCTGTTTCATAGTGAACTCCTTATGTTGGTAGAATTGTGCTATTAATGGAAATGTCACGTCCGGAACTTGCTTACAGGTGTGGGGAGAAAGGCATTGCCTAAGGAAGTGTATGGGAGGATGAAGTTCAGTCGTTGGATTTAACAACGTCATCTATTCCATCACCCAGTCAGTATCTGCGATTTTCTGGTTGAGTCTAAATAAGATATGAACTGGGGAGACTTTGACAACCTGTCGCGCCATAAAATTCTAGGAAATAATGAATAAAGTCTTAAAAACAGGTTTTTCAAGGCTCGATATCTCGCTTTTCGATGGTACATTTAGAAGGTTTTACATTTAATTCAGGAAGCCCTATATATTCCCTATAGTTTAAAAAAAGGAATCGCAGCTACAACAGCGGTTTTTAGAATATATTGGAAAGGCGGTAGAGCGCTATGACATAAGGGTTCATACGTATTGGCTGATGACCAATCACTATCACCTATTAATTGAAACACCATATCCGAACCTTAGTCAGGCAATCAAATGGATCAATGTTGCATATGTGGCCTATTTTAGCAGAATAAGAAGGGGGTCAAGAAGGGGGTCAAGTCTGCCCTTGGCTCATTATTGTTTTAATGACCTCGTTTCAAATTACAAAATGAGTCAAGAGGAGACTTGACCCCTTTATGAATTATTAATTGTTGGAGAAAAAGTATAAATGCCAAATGCCGAATAATTAAAAATTAAGATACGCCCCCAAGTGTTATCAAGGATTCAACTTCCGATTTTTGGTTGTGATGCAGATTAAGTTTTATTCCATACCAGCAATTGGAATTTTTGAATCAAGTTCAAACTCACAACCACACTCCTCGCACTTTGCTTTATCATCCATTTCACATTCACATGGCATTACCTTTTTGCTGAAGCATTTTGGGCATTTCATGTTGGCCAAGAACTCAGTCACCTGACAATTGATTTTTGAGGATATAGACATAGGTTTCTCCTATTGCATAATAAGGCATTGGATGGAGTCCAAAGATCACTACTGTTAGCTCAATATCTTGTGCTGACTTGAGTCTTATCCAGGGGGCCAATTGTATTGGAAATGGTATGGACAATGGGATAAGTTTCTACCACTTTATGATATTGTCAATTTAATTTTTAAAAAAGACCGATGGAACAAAAAACTCGCAGCAAGGATAAGTCTAAAAATTAGGGCATAGCAGATTTATTGCAATTATGCAGGTTATAGAGGGTCGATTTCTTATTGAATGCCATCTCTGTGACCAGCGTTTCAAAATCCAGCCAAAATCATCGGTTAACAAGCACATTATCAAATGGCCCGTGCAAATCGACATCACCTGCCCGGCTATGTATGGCACATCACCCACCGGTGCCATAAGAAAGAATTTCTTCTGAAATTCGAAAAAGACAAAAAGCGATGGATAAGCTGGCTGTTTGAGGCCAAAAAAACGTTTCGGGCTATGTATTTTGAATTACACGGTTACGTCAAATCACATCCACCTACTGGTGTATGACCAAAAAGAGGATGTTATTCCGAAGTCGATCCAACTGGTTGCCGGAAGATTGGCCAGGGAGTATAATATCCGGAAAAAGAGGAAGGGCGCATTCTGGGAAGACCGATAGCTTGCTACGGCGGTTCATACAGACGACCATTTTATCAGATGCCTGGTCTATATCGATTTGAATATGGTTCGGGACGGGGTTGTGCAGCATCCTTCACAATGGGCCTTCGGCGGGTATACTGAAATCCAGAACCCAAAGCAGAGATATTCCATCGTAAACCGTGGTGAATTGGCATAGATGCTCGGGATCAAGGATGATGTCCAAATGATGGAAGTGCACCGGCAATGGGTTGAGGCGCTATTGAAAACCGGATCAAACAAGCGAAATGCGAAATGGACAGAGAGCATTGAGGTTGGAAACAAGGATTTTGTGATGGAAACAAAAGCAAAGTTGGGTGCAAAGGACGTGGGCAGGAAGATCTCGGGGGAAAATGGTCAATATGAACTGAGAGAACCCCAAATTCCTTACAGTCCTCTTTTTACCCTTGAAAAGTGCGGTCTAAGCGATGGAAATAGATACTTTTGGGATGTTTTTCATAACAATTCAAGGAGATAACTTGGTCCGACAAGTATATGTGTGTACCAAAACAGGCACTGTGAGAGGCTTTAGCGATGTCCACACCGACCATCAGCAACCCTGGGCTTTGAACATAGGCTTTACGCAGCTTGGAATTTAGGCCATAATCTTTAAATCTCATGGGGCCTTTTCATTATTATGTGTTTTTGTTGTGGTGACAAACATCATAAAAGGGTGTGCCCTGTGAGATCAACTTAATGATCTGATCTCTTATACGAGCACAGAATAATCATGATATGAAATTAAATAGAAAATCTATTCTATGGACATTTTGGGCCGTTTCAGTATTGGGACTGGGAAGTTCGTTAGTCTATATGACCATTAATATGAAAACGGAACTCTCATATCTACATTTCATATTTTTCGTTCTCCTTATTGTTCAATTTCCGCTTGTTGAATATCTAAAGAAGCGTAAAATCGTGAAAGGAAAAAAGGAGTTTGGCATTGCTGGAGATATTTCACTGGATCAGATAGAAAGCCTGAGGATTGAGAAAGACTATCAGGAAAAGTATGCTAATAAATGGAAGCTGAATGCTTCAAATAAATAAATTTGCTTATAACCAGTAAACATCATCAAAGGCGGCAAATGATATCCATCAAGAAATCTCCGGTATCTTCCACAGAAGATATCAAGTATGATACTGATATTGTGATTGCAGGTGGCGGGCTAAGCGGGCTTTCAGCAGCACTAACGGCAGCTGAAAGTGGCGTAAAGGCAATTGTTCTCGAAAAATTGAATTTTCTCGGCGGTGCCGGCATTTTCCCGGAAGGCTCTCTTGGAATCGGCACTCGGCACCAGAAGAAAAATGAGATTCAGACAACGACTGCTGAGGTTTTTGCCAAAGTAATGGAATTTCACCATTGGCGCTGCAATGCATCGGTCATTCGCACGCTTCTCAATGAGTCTGGCAAAACAATCGACTGGCTAACAGATTATGGGGTTGAAATTAAGGGAATTAGAACAATGTTTCCGCCTGAAAAAAGCCTGAAGGTGTGGCACATTTTTAAGGGCTCAGGAGCTCGAGTTGTGAAGATAATGTCTGAGAACATAAAAAAGAAGGGCGGGCTGATATTAACCAATACGCCAGCAAAAAAATTACTGATCAATGATGATGGAGTCATTATCGGAATAGAAGCTAAGAACGATTCGGGCAAGACGGTGACCGTTACTGCGAAGGCTGTCATCATGGCAACTGGCGGTTTTGTCAGCAACAAGGAGATGTTGAAGAAATATGTACCGGATGTCAGTACTCCGGGAATGGCAAAACTCATGTATCGTGGGCCAGCTATTGATGGTAGGACAGGTGACGGAATTAATTTGGCGTTAAGCGTCAATGCCGCGCTTGCCGGCATGGGAACTCTTGCAGGAAATAGCCCTTATCTTGACAGTGAGCCGGCAATTCGACAATTCAGAGGACCGGACCATATGAAGCAAATGCGTTGTGCGTTAAGCCAGCCATTTCTATGGGTGAACAGACATGGTGATCGTTTCTACAATGAGTCCTTCGGTTCGGTTTTTAGCGATGTCTACAATGCAATGACTTCAAACGGTGGTTTGATGTGGTCTATTTTTGACGGCCACATGAAACAATATATGATCGAGAATGGCCCTCTTACACCATTTAACGACATTGTTGTTCCGGGACAAAAAATGACGGCACTTGAAAAAGGTATTCAAAAGGGTATTGAATCAGGCTTTGCCTTCAAAGCTGATACAATTGAAGATTTGGCAAAGAAAATACAAATAGAACCCACGAAATTGCGTGATACAATTGAAAAGGTTAATCGCTATGCAGACCAGAAAAATGATCCGGATTTCAGCCGAAAACCAGATCACCTGGTCAAATTTGATACTCAGAATGGTCCTTACTTTGCCCTGAAAGGCCTGCGTGCTTTTTTCCTGACTCTGGGTGGAGTCAAGATAAACACGAATATGCAAGCCCTTGACAGCAAGGATAAAATCATTCCGGGCTTATATGTAACCGGCCAAGATATGGGCGGTCTTTATGACAGTACATATGACCTTCTTGCGGAAGGTTCTGCAAGCAGTTTCGCTCTCAGTTCCGGACGTATTGCGGTACGAAGCATTGTACAAAATATCATAGCCCGAAAGAATAATCTCGTCTAGCGAATAGAAAAAGAGGTGTACAGGGACGCCCATAAAAATAGATTCCTGAGAAGTAAGTCGATTTGCCAACGGCAAGGGAAAAATGAAGACCGATTATTGCTGTAATTTCAGCATATGAAAAACAGCGGATCCTCGCATCTCCATCCAATGCCGGCATGCGGAGCATTAGTTCTCTAATTTGGAAGATTGACGCATCTGGGTCATTTTGCGCATGGCCATTTTCATACTGGTGCCAAGGCGCTCCAGAGCGTTGGCCAGTTTCCCAACTTCATCCTTTCGATCGCGGTCAGGAAAGTCCAGGTCAAGCTGACCGCGGCTGAATTTGTCAGCCACAAGGGTCAGATTGGTCAACGGAATCACAATACTTCGGATCAACACGATGGTCAGAGGGGCGATAACGATAAGAAAAGCAGCGGCTAAAATGATATAAAGGTTTCGCAGAAAAGAAGACGAGAATTCCCGTATGGTGGAATTAATGGCCGCTTCTTTTTCTTTAATGTCGTCGATGTAGACGCCGGTTCCGATCCAGTAAGGGGTACCCGGGATCATTCGGGAATAGGACAGTTTCGGCTGATTACCTTGGCCTGGTTTATCCCACCAATACGTTACATATCCGCCACCGGACTGGGAAACCCGATCCAGTTCTCTTATCAGGAGTTTACCATCGGCATCTTTTAAATTCATAAGATTTTTACCCTCAAGGCTCGGTTTCGCGGCATGGACGAATACAATACCACCAACACGGTAAATAAAAAAATAGCCTGATTTGTCTGGGAAAAAACGTGCTTCTCCAACCAAACGGGTAAAGATGTCATGCACCTCTTTTTCGCTGGTCCGATGGGCCACCGCCTCGGATGCTGATACGGCCATGACGTCCACGATGTCTTTTAGTTCATTTTTATACCCATCGAGCATGATTTTCTTGGCGTGATCGATTCCCATGTCCCGTATGTCGCCGGTCAGCTTGTGGTATCCGAATGCTGTCAAGATGGTGAAAGCGATGAGTACCGCGACCAAAACAATGGTTTTTAAGCTGAACTTGAGATTTTTCCACATAAAGACCTCCTTAAAAGCGGCTGCATGTATCGCCTTCCTCTTCTGTCCGCCGAATTAAAAAACGAGCGCATCAATGTTTTAGTTACTTATCTCCATATAGAGGATTAAATGCACCAACCAGCGACCAATAGTCGTTTTTAGGGGACGAAAAGCCATATTTTAGAATTGAAAAGAGAGGTGTTTTGGCAATGGTATGCTATGATCCGGTGGCAAACCGATAATTTCGTAAAGATGATCGGATAGGAAATGAAAAACCAAATTAATCAAGTCGCCGACACGGCATTCCTGGCAGCTGCTTACCGTGCCATGGAGACGATTCACCCAAATGCGATATTTCATGATCCGCTCGCGGCGAAACTTGTTGGCGACCGGGGAAAAAAGATTATTGATAGCCTTCCGAAGCAGGCGTTCGTAGAGGGCTGGTCGGTTGTGATTCGAACTCGAATTATCGACGATTTCATTCAAGGCGCGATTGTCGAGGGCGTGGACGCCATTCTGAACCTGGGTGCGGGGCTGGATACCAGGCCGTACCGCATGAAACTGCCGGAATCGCTCCGCTGGATCGAAGTGGATTATCCTCACATCATCGAGCTGAAGAAGACCCGTCTTTCCGGGGAGACGCCACGGTGCCGACTGGAGCAGGTGGGACTGGATCTTGCCGACGTTGATGCCCGGCGGATATTATTCGCTGAAACGGCCGCCCAATCGAAAAAAGTCCTCGTATTGACAGAAGCGGTCACCCCCTATCTATCCGAAGATATGGTTGCCTCCCTCGGGGATGACTTGGGAGCCCATGCGTCAATAGGATACTGGGTCGTGGACTATTTTTCCCCGGCGTCGTACAAACACCGGCGACGCAGTGGCATGAGCAAGTCGATGGAGAATGCGCCGTTTCTGTTCGAGCCGAAGGACTATTTTGATTTCTTTTTACGGATCGGATGGAAACCGAAGGTGATAAAGTATTTTGCAACCGAGGGGGAACGGCTGGGTCGTCCCGCACCGTTTCCTCTCTTCACAAGATTTGTGCTGCGCATATTGGAAGTTTTCGTCTCGCCGAAGCGTCGCCGAAAGATGAAACAGTATGCGGGGTTTGTTTTGTTCGAACCGGAAAATGCATAGGAACGGGCGGCTGCGAGAAACCGGAACGCTTAGCGGCTGGTTTTCGACCCTTCTGACTACTATTCTTACACAGCAGAAACCGTGGACGAAACCCTGCGGGCAAAACTATTACAGCAAACCGGTTGGCGGGATACGCCGTTGCCGAAGTGATACCATCACTATGTAAAATTACACCCTGCGCATGGCCTGCCCTTCAGGCAGCAACTCCTCAATGTCTTCGATGAAGGTGCCTATACCATTTTCAATGGTTGCCGTTATGGCATGCGTTTCGTCGAGTTCAAAACCATGTGCGAGATCACACTCAATAATCATATCCACACCTTTACCTGGTGTGACAATGCGGTATTCGGGTTTTTTTAGGTCCTTGAACAGCTCCCCGTAATGTCTGTTAACGCTCCTGTTTTTTCCTGCAAGCCAAGCTTCAAAACGAAAAGCCTTGTAGTTGAAAACAATTGCAATTTTCAAATCAAGCTGTTTGAGTGACGGTGGAGAGATGGCGAAGTAGGTCATGTCCATGTAACCTTGATAGAGCGATGATACGAAAAATTCCGGGTGCTTGCTTTTGAAATGGGATCGCAGTCCCAATATGTAAAAGAGCAATGCTCTATACGCCCGTTGTATAGCCCCACTGCTGAGATGACCGTGGAATTCCTTAAGATCTTTCTGCATTAGGTGCATGCTTTGCTCCTTTGCTTTACCGGCCAGTTCAATCCTTATGGGTTGTGTGTGATAAATCTATTTTTAATTTTTTTCCGCCGGATATTTCGAAACCATTGGCTTTATAAAATTCTAATGTTTTATCAAATTGGGGAAGTGGCGGTGTGGTGACTTCAATCCTTGACCATTCTTTGTTTATTCCAAACTTTATTGCTTCTTTCAGCAGGGATTGTCCGATTTTTTGTGAACGGTAGCTTGGCGAAACAAACAGTTCAGGAATAGTACCAAAAGCACCTTCCGAATAGAGAGCATAACCCTCATAAAGTGAAATAAAGCCGATTTTTGTATTTGAATCCTTATCCTCTGCGAGGAAAACCCAGTATTTATCTTTCGAAATAAGCTCTTTGGCTCTGATGAGTGTTTCTTTAGGATCAAAATTGAAGGCCTGTAAATTAGTTTTATCCATTATCTCATTCAAAAGCTCACCGACCATAAAGACCAGGTCAGCGTAATCCTTTTCCTGTATAGGGGAAATATGGGCGTTATTCATAGTGGTTTGCTTTCATCGCTGTGTCGCAATGCGGGGATACCTAAACACATCGAAGGGAAATGTCGGTAGTCCCGCACCATTGCGAAGTTAGAAGTGAGCGTTCCGGTAAGTTAATTTTAACCATTCAATGGCTTTTTGCTCAGCTGAAAAGTAAGCCTCCGAGTCGCTTATCACCTCTGGATTTCGATATTGGATGGGCTGAACAAAAGCCACGCGGTTTATTCTTTTCTTGATAGCGCTGTCTTTAACAAATAAATCCTTAAGCAATTTTAAACAATCGATGGATTCGAAATCGTGGTTGCCTGTGTTCAATAAAAGCCCCGCCTTACCGGGACGTAACTGCAGTCCCTGTATAAATTCACGGCTCCATTTTTTTAAAGCGCCATGTGATACCCCGCTTGGCAAGCTAACCACGTAGGATTTCAAATCCGGACGATATACTGTATGTATACGACCCATTTCGATCCTTCCATATTGATCGATAATGCTCAGCGAAGTTGGCGCGACAGGGTCAACCATGCTGGACCCCTTGGTTAGGTCGCTTCACTTTGCATCCCATTCATACACAGTCACAGTAGAAGACTTGGACGTATGTACGGGATCACTGAAGGCAAGCGCCTTGGCTTCTTCCATATCTGAAGCCCTGATGAGGTAGGCGCCACCGGATTTGTCTGTAAATGGACCGGCAAGCTCAAGTTTTCCCTGCTGCCGAAGACCATCTATAAAGGCATAGTGAGCTTCGATTACAGAGGGGTCGAACTGTGGGGTGCGGATAGTTGTAACAAGGTATCGAATCATATGTTTTTCCTTTACTCCATTTGGGCGGTCGGCCGGATACCAGATGGAGGTTATGTACGGTTACGACAGAAGGCGGATTACTCCCGCCGTCCCGTCGACTTCGAGCCGTTGGCCGTCTTGAAGCTTGGTCATCACCCGGTCGATGCCCACAACGCACGGCTTTCCGTACTCACGTGCAACCACAGCACCGTGCTGTAGAATCCCACCAACCTCCAGCACGACCGCTGCGGCGTTCACGAACAGCGGCGTCCAGCCCGGGTCCGTAGTGTATGCGACCAACACATCCCCCTTGTTGACCGGCTTCGAGTGCGGGTCGTGTAGCACCTTTGCCGGACCCGACACCACACCGGGTGACACGGGCATCCCGCTCATCTCGCCGGGTTTCTCCTCGCGATGTGACGGGCGAAGAATCCGACCACGCGAGTCAATCACGGCTGGGAACTCCGTCACATGCGTCTTGAGTATCTTGAGAAAGTGCGTTCGCTTTTCACGGATTGCACGCAAGTCCAGGGTGGGCGTCAGGGCAGCCGATTCAAGGTCACCAAACGTCAAGTCGAAGATGTCCTCAGCAACATTAAGGCGTCCCTCCTGGACCAGGCGTCTGCCCTCGGTCAGAACACGCTTGCGCACCGCGCATTGAAACTGGAGCATCTGGTGTTTAGGTGTATCGCGGGTTCCTGCGAACAAGTCGATGATACGGTAGACACGGCGCAACAGCTTTCTTCGCAACCAGCCCGAGCGGCTCATTAGCAATTCATAGGATCGTCTGCGCTCTTCGACATAACGTCTGTGTGTCGCTTCCGGGTCAAAACCCTCGTCGTCGCCGACCATAAAGGACACCTGCCTCAACACAAGACAGGGGTCGTCCCCGTAGTGCGGAGAAGCCAGGTCCATCTCCATCGGACCTCGACAACCGTAGGTAGAGATGAAGGCGTCCCACGCACGCAGGAACGCCGTCGACATCTGGCGATTTTCGATCCGTTCAGCCAGACGGTTCAGGTCCTCAACGTCGGACCGGTCTAACAACTTGGCAAGGCGAAACAGCGCGATTCCCATCTCGACGACGACGTTGCCTGTGAAGCCCAGCTTGAGCTTCTCGGCCATGGCTTTTTCCTCTGCCGGCTTCCTGCGGACCACAAGGTCGACAGACGCCAGGGCGATGAGGGCTGACATAAGCGCGGACATCGTGATGTCGAACAGTTCTCGTATCATACGTTCCGTACAGCGCCGCCGGAATTCGTCGAGCGGTAGACTGTCGTCGAGGTTTTCGGCTAGCTCCATCTCGTAGGAGCTGATTTTCTGCTGGTACACCCGGCGTGCGCGTTCAGGAAACAGAATAGCCCACAGTATGTTCGTGAAGAAGCCGCGCAGCCCCCATAAGACCTTAGGAATGAACCGTAGCGTCCGCAGTCTCGCCCATGTTGGTTTCGCGGCTGTGCGGTATCGCTCCTCGTCAATGCTTTCGAAGAGTTCTGCCATCAGGGCGTCGCTGGGGGCGACGCTCTTCGCCATTTTCTTCAAGCTCGCCAGCCACATAATGTTAGAGAGGTTCATGTACATCCGCCCACCCGTAAAGAACCACGCGGCTTCCTCTGGCGTGACGTCGCGCTTTAAGGATTGGCCGACAAGGGAATCGACAAGGCTCAAGTACATGTCTTCCATCCAGTCGAGACCCATCGGCGATATAGGCGCGTTGATGGTCATGCCCTTCGATAGCGCTGCGTCCGCATACAGCCGCCTGCGTTCTCCGGGTTGGGTCAGTGTTTCAGGCGGTAACGGCACGTAGGTCGTGATGGGACGCGCCTGTAGGACGTAAAGGTGACCGCCGGCATAAGCCCATTCAATGTCCATCGGTTTTTCGTAGAGCGCCTCAATACGACATACCAGGTCGGTCAGCTCGCCGAGCTGCGCGTCGGTGAGGGTACACTCCGCCGAACGATGGTCCTTCCGTTCGATGGTGTCGCCTTCCGCCCCAAGCCAGATAGAGACTTTTTTGGCACCAAGCTTCTTCTCCACGGGCTGTCGGTCTACCTTATCGATGACGAAGTGGTCGGGTGATGCAAGTCCTGCGACGACCGACTCCCCCAAGCCCCAGTTTGCGTTGATGACGGCTTCGTCGTAATCGTTAGTGATCGGGTTGAGCGAGAACCCCACGCCGCCGACATCGCTGTCAAGCTGCAGCTGCACGACCACTGCAATGCTTGGCGACAGCACGTCGAAGCCGTGCTCTTTCTTGTAAACAAATACACGCTCATCAAAGATAGAGGCAAAGCAGTGTCGCACCGCCTCCTCCAACTCGGTTGAGCGTACGCCCAGACGGGTCTCGTAGCCACCGGCGAACGAGGCTGACGTTAGGTCCTCTTCCGGTGACGATGAACGCACCGCGAATAGCCCACCGTCGCCCAACGCGGAGAAGTTCTTGTACAGGTCATTCAGCGCATGCAGCTGGGCTTTCGTCAGCGAGAGTGCAGAGCAGAGTTCCTTCAGTTCGTTGCAGAGCGTAGCCCACTTGTCCTGTGTCGCGTCGGCCAGCGCCCCCCACGTTTTTGACGATTTGATTTCGTCCAGCCAGGGCGCGAAAAAGTTCGTCGTGAGCACAGCGCCGGACGGAACGGGCAAGCCCGCTTCGAACATCCGAATGAGCGAATAGCCCTTACCGCCAACCGCAGCGAGGTTCGTCTGCTCTGTGCCAGGGAACGATATTATCAGGGGCATGCCGATACCTTCGTGCTCAATTGTTTTCCTTCAGCTATATAGAGAGGCTTTTGCAGAGCGGCAGTGGAGCAAGAGACCCTCTCCAAAATTTGCTGGGCGGAACGCTATGTGAGTTTTGCTATTGCTCTCACTGGAAAGGTGCCTACCCCCTTGAATTTTGGAGGCAATGCACTAAAAGTAAAGCCAACATCGGGTAGTTTTCCTATGTTACTTAAGTGTTCGACAATCAAAATATCCGATGCAAGCAGTGTGGAATGAACAGGTCTGGATTTACCGCCAGTGCTGTCAATGTTCATCGAGTCTATGCCAACCAGTTGAACGCCACACTTTTGTAAATACATGGCTGCGTCTTCGGTTAGAATATGTTCTACCGAGCCTGTCAAGGTAATTCCAATTCAAGGCCGCCCAACGTTGAGGTAACCGGACGCTTTGGAACGCCAGCGGAAAAGCGGTCCGGTTGGCCGACTGGAATTCGACGCGACCATTGTTGCCGGGAATTTAACAATCTTTACCTTCATTACAAGCCTTATTTGATTGAATGACTGCCAGCAGTTGCAGCATCACTTGCCGATAGACTATCCGGCTTGGTTGACCCAGTCTAAAATTTACTGATGAACGGTATGTTTTTTGTGACAGGAGGCAGGCGATGTGATTGACTGGATTGAAAGCCGGTGCCTGGAGCATGAATATTCAGAGCTTGCCACTGACGCTGAACTTGCTATCATAGGTGAACAGGTATTTTACGAAAAACAAGAATTTGTGCAGGTGGATCGGGTCGTGGAATATCGGTTCGATCTAATGAAAACCTAAAGCCTTGGCAGGGACAAACCTGCGACGCCCTCTGGTTTGTCTCTGGGCACGGCATTCGCCGCAGATGATAAAACGACGGCACCCATGCATGAAAATAAATCAACCGTAGATGCGATAAGACAGAGATTTGACAATGATGTCGAACGGTTTTCGAACATCGAAACCGGGCAAACCGCTACGGTTGATGCCCCGTTGGCAATGGAATTGATTACCCAGGCGGCTTTTCAAACGACCCCAAATATAAAGCGCGTTCTGGATATTGGGTGCGGCGCGGGAAACAACACCATAAAACTGGCCCACTCTGTTTCGCCTTTCGACTGCGATCTGGTTGATCTCAGTCGGCCGATGCTGGAAAGGGCGCAAGCGCGAATTTCAGAAGTCAATACCGGCAACATAAGGATATTTCAGGATGATTTTCGTACTGTCGATCTTTCTGAACAACGATATGATGTCATTCTGGCCGCCGCGGTTTTGCATCATTTGCGCGATGATCTAGATTGGGAATCCGTATTTTTGAAAATTTATCGCCTGACGGCGCCGGGTGGCAGCGTTTGGATTACTGATCTGGTTTCACATGAGACCGGGCCTGTTCAATCGTTGATGTGGCAGCGATACGCTGAATATCTCCGCTCAGTCGGTGGAGAATCCTACAAAGATAAAGTTTTTAAATATATCGACAAGGAAGATTCGCCCCGGCCGGTCACTTATCAAATGGATCTTCTACGGAAAGTTGGTTTCAGCCATGTAGAACTTCTTCATAAGAATTCCTGTTTTGCTGCTTTCGGCGCGATTAGAAGTAATAATAAGGAAATGTAGGGGAAAGGGGGCAGGACTACCGATGCGGCAAAATGGTCCGAAGAGCAGGTCGGCCGGCAGGATGCGCCTATCGTCTTCCATCCCCGCCGCCATTGGTTGTACGCGGCAGCTCAAAATAAAATGTGGCGCCGTTGTCGAGTCGGCTTTCGGCCCAGGCCCGGCCGCCGTGCCGGGTGATGATACGGCGCACAGTGGCCAGCCCGATGCCGGTGCCCTCGAATTCATCGCTGCGGTGCAGGCGCTGGAAGACACCGAATAGCTTGTCGCCGTACGCCATGTCGAAGCCCACGCCGTTGTCGCGCACAAAAATCGTTGAAAGGTCGTTCTTTACGGGCAGGCTTCCGATTTCGATTCTCGCCTGTGATCTGGAGCGGGTGAACTTCAACGCATTGGAAATCAGGTTGGACATCACAATCCGGAGCATGGCATCGTCGGCCTCGACCCGGGGGAGATCGCCGATGCTCCAATGAATATCTCTTCCGGCGGCATCCAATTCGAGGTCATGGATAACAAGACGTACCAACTTTCCCAGATCCACAGGCCGGAACGATATCTGCTGGCGCCCGGTTCGCGAGAATGCAAGAAGATCGTCGATCAATTGTCCCATTTTCTGGGCCGAGTCGGATATATTGGCCATGTAGTGCCGGCATTCTTCATTCAATGTCGGCCCCGCATGCTTCTGAAGCAGTTCGATGAAACCGTCCACATGGCGCAGCGGAGCCCGCAGGTCGTGGGAGACCGAATAGGCAAACGCTTCCAGTTCGCGGTTGGCGGCTTCCAGTTGGGAGGTGCGTTCGGCCACGCGCTGCTCGAGCCCCTTGTTGAGATTGCGAATCTCTTCTTCCGCCTGTTTTCGTTCGGTCCGATCATAGGCAAGACCGACAAAACCAGTGAATTTTCCGTTTTCATCATTCAATACCGAGATGGACAGGAGCACCGGTACGCGGGTGCCGTCTTTGCGGATGAAGGTCCACTCGCGCTCTTCAGGGAGGCCGCGACCGGCACGTGTGGTGAAAACGCTAAACCCGGGGTCGATCGGTTCGCCAAATTCCTCCGACAACTGGCGGGCGCGTTGCGCCACCTCCTGGGGGTCGTGCCACAGCGTCGGTGACTGCCGGCCGACGATTTCTTCGGCCCCATAACCAAGCAGCTGTTCGGCCGCCCTGTTGAAGCTGGTGACATTACCTTCGGGATCACTGGAAATGATGCCGTAGGCGGCGCTGTCCACGAGCGTCTGCTGAAACAGCGCAAGTTCCCGCAATTCCCGATCCCGTGCACGGATGGCGGCCATCATGGCGTTGAAACTCCGGCCGAGCTGCGCAACTTCGTCATCGCCTGCGGCGGGCACCTGCTGGTCGTAATCGGCCCGTGTGCGGACACTTTCCGCCGCCGCCGCCAGGGTTGTCATGGGCGTAATGATGGTCTTTTTCAGAACCGCCAATTGGCCGAGCGTGATGGCCGTCAGGACGAAGGCCCCGGCGCCGAAAAACCATAGGATTCGATGGGTCTCATCCCCGAGCTGCTCGAGCTTCATGGCAAGACGCAATCGTGCACCATGGGTCAGGGGCTGCCACAATTCGGCCATCCCCCCTTGCAGATGGATACCGTCGGGTTTGTTGAAAAGGGCCGCGTCGGATGGATCCCCGAAGCCGGCCAGGAGCCGGCCGTCCTCAAGAACGATGGCTGCATCCGTGATGAGCGGATTGGCCCTCAGCGAATCGAGAATTTCCTTTGCCCGAACCGGGTCCTCAAAGGCCACGGCTGCGTCTGTGCCGACGAAGACAAACTGGGCGTAGGGTTCCATCGCCTGCCTGGCGCGGCGCTCCAGGGTCAGGTTTTGAAAGACGGCCAAGGCGACACCGGCAATGGCATAGGCTGCCAGAGCGGAGCCCCAGAGGATGAACGCCAGTTTGTGGCGAATGCTCATTTTTGAAGGCATCGGCTACCTCATATTTCTGACCACGCCGTTCTCCAACACCTTGTCCGAGACCTCCAGCATTTTTGTCTGGATGCTCAGGGATGAAGACCTGGCTTGATCGAGATTCACGCTCATACCTACCCGGTCGCCCACCTGGAAACGGATAATCCCGCCCTCTTTCAGGAAATCCGAAGCCTCGCCGACCGTCAGAACCGGTCTATCCTTCAGCTTGTTTAAAGCGGCACGACGTTTCACAGCGTTCTGGAATGCGATGAAGACAATGTGGCATGGTGGCAATTGATCGAGCCTGGACGCCCGGAAGATTTTAAAGGAGCGTCCCTGCTCCGTACGTCCTTCAAAGGTAAGCTCCAGAAAATCACGGAAAGGATCCGGCCCCAGGATACCGATATGCCAGGGCGTGCTATCCTGGTCGAACGCCTGGGGCGGCCAGGTCACATAGTGGGCAAAATTGCGGAGAAAAGCCGCTTCCACTCTGTATGGATTTGCCGCAGCGATTTGCTGCCCGGAGGCAAGCATCGGCGGTTGCCACAGGCACGGCAGAAGCATGAGGACCACTATCCATGCACTACGCTTGATCCAACTGCTCACCAGGGTCTGGCCGGAACCTTTCGAATTAACCGTAAACTGGGGGCGGGTCATTGATTCATTCCACAGATTCAAAATCTGGCCGTAAGGGAAAGCAGCAATTCACGGGGCCGGCTCCGCGTGCTCTGCGAAGGACGGTAGTATTCGTCGGTCAAGTTCTTCCCTGTTAAATCCAGGCTCAGGCGATGCCCTCTCATTTTCCACGAATAGCCGACCATCGCGTTGAACAGAGCGTAGGTCTGGCGGGATGACTCGGGCGAGTCGGGCTGAAGCGTCTGATCATATACGAAATTGATCCCGCCGGCGACAAAAAAGCCGTCCGGGCCGCCTTGCTTGAAGTCGTAGCGGGTCCAGAGATTAGCCAGGTGGGGTGCGCTCATTTGCAGGGGAGCATCGTGAAATCGCAGCACATTCCTGTAGTTTGCCTGACCTGCTGCATCCAGCGTGGTCCAATCCTGGGCGAGGATTTCCGCATCATGGCCGCTGAAGTCGGTGATGCGGGCGTGCGTATAGCTGTAGGACAGGTAGAGCTGCCAGTTGTCGCTCAGGCTGGCAATGGTGTTGAATTCGACGCCTTTGGAGCGCTGCTCGCCGGTTTGGAGATTATAAATGTGCACATTACCGATGTTGTCCGTTATGGCCAGGTCGTTGACGATGTTTCGGTTTTCAATATCGAAATAAGTGAGGGTACCGGAGAGACGACCGTTGAACAGGTCTGCCTTGATGCCGATTTCGACGCCCCGCCCCTCGGTGGGCTTTGCCGGTGATCTGGTTTCATCGGGATTGAGCAGAATCTGCGATCCGGCGACAAATGACTCGGCATAGGAGGTGTACAGCGAAAGCCCGGGCGTGAGTTTGTACAGCAGGCCGTATTGGGGCGTCACCCTGCTTGCGGTGATAGGGGGTTGGGATTGGCCGCTCAGGTTGTCGGTGAACCGACTTTCCGCGCCGGTCCACCGCCACCCGGCCAGCACGAGAAGTCGATCTTCGAAAAAGCCCATGGTCGTACCGCCGTAAACGGACTTGTCCACATATTCGGTCGTCTCGTCAAACCGGCTCTCGGTGAGCGTGGAAAGCGGGATATTCACAACCCGGTTCCAGGTGGAAGGGTCTGTCAGGTCCCAGAGCGGCAGCGGTGAGGCGGTGGGATTGCTCCCCAAAGCCGGATCGTTGGGCGCCTGGCCGGCCCATCGATCGAATCGGCGGATCGCATACTGCCCCCCCAACAGGAGGCGCAGGCTCATCCGGTTGAAGTCATACTTGCCGAAGGTATCGACCTGAAAGGAATCGTCCCGATTGGAATACACCTGTCGCCTGAACCTTCGCCCCTGAAGAAAGGTGGTGTTGTCGGACATGCCGAAGTTGCCGGAGAAAAGCGCGTCGATTTTATACTCCAGATGCGAATAGCCGGCGCGCACGTCCCAGTGGTCGCCGGCTTTCAGGTCGATCCATGCGCTGGGATTGCTGGTTTCGCTGCGGCGGAAATCCGCATATGACATGCTGTTCCAATTATCCCCGAGGCCGGGTACGTCGACCCCTATGCGGTTGGGATCGGACAGGGTCGGCACAACGCCGGTTTGGGGGCCGTAGCCGGGTTTTTGCATGACCTGCGGGTTTTCATCCTTGCGGAAAGCTTCATATTTGAGCGACACGCTGACGCGGTCGTTGGGCTGCCAGAGCAGGGAGGGGGAGACGTCCCAGGAATGGGCGTCATAGGGTTCCCAATATTCCATGTCATGGTCGTAAGCGGCTGCAACCCTGTAAAAAAGCCGCTTTGAGGCCGGACCGGTCACATCGGTGTCGAAACGGTATTGGCCGTAAGAGCCGTACCGGGCGCCGGCAGTGGCAGCGAACTCAGGCTGCGGGCTTTTGGTAATCACATTGACGATGCCGCCCGGGGCGACCTGGCCGTAAAGAAAAGAGGCCGGGCCCTTGACCACCTCGACCCGGGCAATATTGGTGAAGTCGAAAATAGAGGGGCCATGGTAGCCGTCCCGCAGGATCTGGACATTGCCGGGGGTATTGCTGATGGTAAAACCGCGGATCGCCAAGTTGGCATTGCCTTCGTTGAAATCGTTGCTGCGGTAAGTTACGCCGGGTGAATAGCGGGCGATATCGTAAATGTTCACCGGTTTCTGGTCTTCGATAAAGGATGCGGTAAAGGCTTGAATTGCGAACGGGAGCTCACGGATCGGCGTGTCGAAGCGGGAAGCGGACACGGAATTCGAGGCGCGGTAGCCGCTGTCGAGCCGGGTGGCCACATCGAAGGGTGAAACCCTGACCTCCACCAACTCCGTGATATCCATATCGGCGATGTCTTTGGACTGAACGGACGCAGTGGCGCCGGTGGTCTGCCGGGTTGTTGCGGCCGCCTGGTGAGACAACGACAGGATGACCGCAAAAGCGATGGAAATGGTCACACGCAAGCCGCATTCGGACAGGTGTTGTCTCACATTCACCTTCCAGAAGCTAAATAGATCAACACTATCGGTTGCGATCTTAGCTATAAATCGCGCCTTTATTCTCTGGATGTCGTTGGTCTTTGGGGTATGTAAGATTTAAATTTTTTGGGAAAGCAATGAGTGATCCCAGCGTTCGATTGAGGTCCGTTGGTCCGCGCCAGGGGGTCGGGAGCATCCATCGTGGATAATCGTTCAATGCCATCCTCAACTGAGCTTGCCAATATTCGCTCAGCGATCATATTATCACAAAGCGAGCGAACCTCTGTCAATCTCGAATCCGGAATAATTCATGCGCGCTGTTTGCCACATTCTAAATAAGGAAATGAGCGATTACAATGAAAGAAATCACAAGGAACTATTGGATTGGGGTCGTATCAAGCACACATGCGCAGCTTGGGGTAAAAGGCGGCTTCATTGATCTATCCTTCATTAAAACAAGAAAAAGTGGGGCGCCGCCTTTCGTTTCGGGCACCTTAAAAGACAAATTGTATTCTCCTTTGATTTTTTTGAGATGGGTCCGGTTCCAAGGTCGAGAAGACCATTTCGTATTCCATAATTGATCGGACCCCGTAATAGGGAATATATTGTTGATACATGTTTCGTCGAACATGGCGCTGTACCAGATGCGGACCGCTTCGCGGCCCTTCCCGGTAAGAGCCGGCGGCAACCCCAATGAAGGCAACTTTGACGACAATGCATGAGAACAAATCATCCGTAGATG
>JARRKU010000078.1:0-30393 GCA_037387725.1 Desulfobacteraceae bacterium | reverse complement strand
TCCCGTGATATCGTGGGCTTGCAGTAGCTCGCTGCGGCTGCGCCCCCTCCGCCTTGGCTCTGGGCCTCTCACTCATTAAAATATAAGGTGGGCAATGCCACCCTACTTTCCGTTGAAGAATCCTGAAGACGGCAGGTCCTGTGGTGCCGGTATTGGAATCGAAATGTAGGGCTTTAATGCTTTCCTTTTTTTCAACTTCGCCTCAGAAAACCTTTTCAAGGCTCAATCTTCAATTAACAATCTGTAATTACACTATATTTACCATTTCATTTGTTAAAAGTACGGGGTTTGTTAATTTCTATTTTTTCTATAATAACTGTAATAACTATAATTGTAAGGCAATTTCATTTCACTTTTTTCCGTTTTTTCTATTTTTTCTGTTGACTTTTCCCCGCAAATCACCCTATTTGAGAATAAAGTGATTCTCAAAATTATGAAAGGGGGGATCTGCGATGGAAGACACACTTACGGTCTACAAAGCCAGCCAGATGTGCAACGTCTCCTCCAAATCGATCATCAACTGGATCGAAGCGGGCCATATCAAGGCGTACAAGACAGTCGGCGGGCACCGCCGCATCAAGCGGGAGGATCTGGTGGCGTTTATGCAGCGACAGGGTATCCCCATACCCGATGAAACGCCGTCAAACGGGCGCAAAAAGATCCTGGTGGTCGATGACGACCCCATTATCGTGGAAACCATTGTCCAAGCCCTGGAAGAGGATGAGCACGACTATGAGGTGATTTCAGCGGCCGACGGTTTCGAGGCCGGGCTGCAGGTCAATCACTTCTGTCCCGACCTGCTGATTCTCGACATCATGATGCCGGACATCAAGGGCAACGAGGTGTGCAGACGGATCAAGACCAATGCGGACACCAACAACACCAAGATCATCGTGCTGTCCGCCTATCTGGATGACGACAAGTTCGAAGAGATGAAATCCTACGGAGCGGATATGTGCTTTTCCAAACCGCTGCCGCTCCCCCAACTCAAAGAAGAGGTCGCTCGACTGCTGGAACTGGCTTGACCCGATATGGGATGAGTCCCCACGAAAGGAGGCAATTCATGAAATTGAAAGAAGCGCTGGGGAAAAAGCAGTTTGTGGTAACCTCAGAAGTGCAGGCGCCGCTGTTCGATGCACAGCCGGAGGATCTGGTGGAATGCCTGAAGCGCATTCGCGGCCGTGTGGACGGGGTCGCCGTGACCGATGTAGAGCTGGAGGGGGTGGTGGGCGACACCATCCAAACCTGCGAACTGCTGCAGCAAAACCGTTTTAATTCGATTTACCAAACCACAACGCGGGACAAGAACCGCGTCCAGTTGCAGAAAGACCTGACCCTGGCGCACGACGCCGGGATAGAAAACCTGCTGGTCTTCACCGAGGACTATCGCATTTCAGGCGACAGCCTTCAGGAGACCATGTTCTTCCATGTGGACTCGGGCAAGCTGGCCTCGGTCCTCGACCATATCCGCGAAGGCCGCACTGTGGAAGGGGATAATCTGCCCAGCCCGATGGATTTTATGCTGGGATCAGGGGTCGAGTCCCTGTGGGGTAAAAACGTGCCCAAACAAGGCATGCAAGAGATGGAGGCCATGCGCAACATCGGCGCCGGCTATTTTCTCACCACCCCGATTTTCGATCTCGATCAGTTCCGGAAATTCGTCGGCCAGGTCAACACCTTCGGCGTACCGGTGATTGCCGAAGTGCTGTTGCTCAGAAATCCGGCCATGGCGCGCTTCATCAACCGCCACTTCAAATCCGGGCTCGTTCCCGATTGGGTGGTGGAAAAACTCGACAAGGCGCCGGACAAAAAGCGCGCCAGCATCGAATTGTTTGCAGACGTGGTCAAAGGATTGAAGGAGCTCTGCGATGGCGTCCATATCATCGCCATGGGCGGCGAGGACAAATTGCAGCCCTATCTAGACGCTGCCGGGCTTCGATAGCGTGCATTCAACATTTGCGCAGGCGTGGAAGCCTGCGCATTTTGAATGCACGTAGACAAATCGTTTTCTCCGGCTGAATACGCAGATCCGGTTCCACCCGCTCCGGCCCGATCCCGGAGCACAGTTCGTTCACCTCAAGCGCGACGCATCCTGTACGTTCCAGGCGATGGACAGCCGGAAGAACAACACTACAACGCGTCATCATTCGCATGCTCCGCGCAAGGCTTTGGAGATCATGCGATGCCCGGATCAATAACCCAATAGAGGAGGATAGTCCAATGACTGTGCCCATTGAACTCGACGAACTGGACAGCGAGTTTAAAGCGGCCGTCCTGGAAAAAGTCCCCGCAGCCAAGTTCGATCTGTGCCTGACCTGCGGGACTTGTACCGGCGGTTGCCCGGCATCGGACCTGTTCGAAATGGACCCGCGCAAACTGGTGCGCATGCTGGTCCTCGGACTGGACGAGGAGGTGAAGAAAACCCCTTGGGCCTGGGTCTGCACCATGTGTGCGCGCTGCATCAAACAATGCCCGATGGAGATCGACATCCCCAAACTGGTTTACAACATGCGCAACAGCTGGCCGCGGGAAAAGCGCCCCAAGGGCATCCGCAACTCATGCGACATGCACATTCGCTCCGGCAATGCCATGGGGGTGCCTAAAGAGGATTTTACCTGGACGGTGGAAGATGTAGCCGAAGAGATTCGGGAAACCCAGCCGCAGTTCAAGAATCTACTGGTCTCGGTGGACCGCAAGGGCGCCAAAATGGTCCTGAACCAGAACTCGCGTGAGCCGGTGACCGAACCCGATGAGCTCAGTCCGCTGTGGAAGGTTCTGCATCTTGTCGGCGCCGACTGGACCTACCCGTCGGTGATGTGGGGCGGTGAAAACTACTGCCTCTTTCTGGCCGACGATGAGGGCTGGCGCTATATCCTGGAAGAGTTCGTCTACCATATCGACAACAACCTGGGGGCCGAGATGGTGGTCAACACGGAGTGAGGACACTCCTTCTTTGCAATCCTGGAAGGATTGAAAAAATACAACATCCAGCATAATTTCGAGTTCACCAGCATCATCACCCTCTATGCCCAGTGGATCCGCGAAGGCAAGCTCAAGGTCAATTCGGACTGGAATAAGGAGATGGGAATCAAATTCACATGCCAGGACCCGTGCAACATCGTGCGGAAAACCTGGGGTGACGAAATGGCCGACGACATGCGCTTTGTCATCAAAACCATTGTGGGCGAAGAAAATTTCATCGATATGGTGCCCTGCAAGAGCAATAACTATTGCTGCGGGGGCGGCGGCGGCGCGCTCCAGGCCGGCTATCCCGAACAGCGCCGGGCCTACGGCAAGGTCAAATTCGACCAGATCATGGCCACCGGCGCCCAATACGTGCTGGCCCCCTGCCACAATTGCCACGCCCAGATCGAAGATATCTGCGAGCATTACGGCGGTCATTACACGGTGTCCCATATCTGGACCATCATGTGCCTGGCAATGGGTATACTGGGAGAAAACGAACGCACTTATCTGGGACCGGACCTACAGAATTTCGGCCTATAGAAAGGGAGGAAAACAACCATGGCACAATCAACCACCGGAGCCGTTATGGTGGTCGGCGGCGGCATAGCGCGGAATCCGGATACAAGGTCTACATGGTGGAGAGCGATTCGGCCATCGGCGGTAAGATGGCCCAATTGGACAAGACCTTTCCCACCAACGACTGCTCCATGTGTATCATCTCCCCCAAACTGGTGGAGGCCGGCCGTCACCTCAACGTCGAACTGCTCACCCTGACCCAGGTAAAGCAGGTGGAGGGCGAGGCCGGCAATTTTACGGTGACCCTGCAGGAGCAGCCGCGCTTTATCGACGTGGACAAATGCACGGCGTGCGGTGAGTGCGCCAAGGTCTGCCCCATCGAGATCCCCAATCTCTTCGACATGAGCCTGCGC
Source organism: Desulfobacteraceae bacterium (assembly GCA_037387725.1). Taxonomy (GTDB): domain Bacteria; phylum Desulfobacterota; class Desulfobacteria; order Desulfobacterales; family Desulfosarcinaceae; genus JARRKU01. The sequence continues at coordinate 26,497 of JARRKU010000078.1, read as the reverse complement.
GACAAGAAAGCGGCTTACAAACTCTATCCCCAGGCCATGCCCGGCGCCTATGCCATCGAAAAGAAAGGCACGGCCCCCTGCAAGGCGACCTGCCCGGCCCGTGTGAGCGTACAGGGCTGGATCGCCCTGATGAACCAGGGACGCTACGAAGAGGCTATCGCCCTCTTTAAACAGGATCATCCCTTTCCGGGGATCTGCGGACGGGTCTGCCACCACCCCTGTGAGGGCGCCTGCACGCGCCACAAGCTGGATGATTCGCTGAGCATCATGGCCCTGCACCGCTATCTGGCCGATGTGGACATGAAGTCCGCCAAACCCTTCTCCCCGGAGAAGAAGGAAGCCAAGAAGGAAAAGGTCGCCATTATCGGCTCCGGCCCGGCCGGACTGACCTGCGCCTATTTTCTGGCCATCGAAGGCTATGAGGTGACGGTGTTCGAAAAGCACGATGTGCTGGGCGGCATGCTGACCCTGGGTATTCCCGAGTACCGCCTGCCCCGCGACATCATCGAGGCCGAAATCCAGACCATCCGCGATCTCGGCGTGACGTTCAAAACCGGCGTGGAGATCGGCAAGGATGTCACCATCGGCCAGCTGCGCGACCAGGGATACAAGGCGTTCTTCATGGGTATCGGCTCCCAGGAGTGCAAGTCCCTGGGCATCGAAGGCGAAGGCTATGAAGGGGTCATGCCGGGGGTCGACTTTCTGCGCGATTTCAACCTGGGCAGGAAGGTCCAACTGGGAGACCGGGTGGCGGTGATCGGCGGCGGCAACGTGGCCATGGATGCGGTTCGCACCGCCCTGCGCTGCGGATCGGCCAAGCCCTTTATCATCTACCGCCGCAGTGAAGCCGAGATGCCGGCCAGCGTTGAAGAGATCGCCGAGTGCCGGGACGAAGGCATCGAGATCATGACCCTGACCAACCCGATACGGGTCATCGAAGAGAGCGGCAAGGTGACCGGCATCGAGTGCATACGAATGGAACTGGGCGAGCCCGACAAGAGCGGCCGCCGCCGGCCCGAACCGGTGGCCGGCAGTGAATTCGTCATCGAGATCGACGCCCTTGTGCCGGCCATCGGCCAGGAGAGCGACTGGGCCTGCCTCACCGACGAGTGCGCCTGCACCCTGAGCGACTGGGGCACCATGAACATTGACCCGGTCACCCTGCAAACCGACGACAAAGACATCTTTGCCGGCGGCGATGCGGTCACCGGACCGGCCACGGTGGTGGAAGCCATCGAAGCCGGCAAGCAGGCGGCCATCTCCATGGACCGGTACATTCAAGGGGCGGATATGGCTGAAGGACGCGACCTGGCCATCAATACAGTCAGTGATGTTCCGCTGGAGGGCCGCCCCATGATACCGCGCACCAAGATGCGCCATGCCGCGGCCAAAAAACGGGTGAAGAATTTCGACGAAGTCCAGCTGGGCTTCGGTGAGAAATCGGCCCGCAAGGAGGCCGAGCGCTGTCTGGCCTGCGGCCTCTGCTCGGAGTGCTATCAGTGCGTGGATGCCTGCCTGGCCGGAGCGGTGGACCATAATATTCTACCCCGGGAGAAGACCGTCGATGTGGGGGCCATCATCCTGGCGCCCGGCTTCACCCCGTACGATCCCACCCTCTACCAGACTTACAGCTACGCTTCCCACCCCAATGTGGTGACCAGTCTGGAGTTCGAGCGCATGCTGTCGGCTTCCGGCCCTTACGCCGGCCACCTGGTGCGCCCCTCAGACGACCAGGAGCCAAAAAAGATCGCCTGGCTGCAATGTGTGGGCTCCCGGGATATCAACCACTGCGACAACGGCTATTGCTCGTCGGTCTGCTGCATGTATGCCAACAAGCAGGCGGTGATCGCCAAGGAGCACAGCGACGGTTCCCTGGACACGGCCATCTTCTTCATGGACATGCGTACCTTCGGGAAGGATTTCGACAAGTACAACCTGCGCGCCGAAGACGACCACGGCGTTCGCTTTGTGCGATCCCGCATTCACTCGGTCTACCCGGACGAGGGCGACCGGCTGCGTATCGTCTACGCCACAGAAGCGGGCAGTTCGGTGGAAGAATCCTTTGATATCGTGGTGCTGTCGGTGGGGCTAACAGCCGACGCCAAGACTATTGAACTGGCCAAAAGACTCGACGTGGACATCAATGAATACGGTTTTGCCGAGACCAGCAGCCTGGCGCCGGTCAAGACCTCACGGGACGGGATCTTCGTCTGCGGCGCCTTCCAGGAACCCAAGGACATCCCCCACTCGGTGATGGAGGCGTCGGCCGCCGCGGCCTGCGCCACAGAGCGACTGGGCGATGCCCGCTGGTCGCTGACCACCGAGCAGGAACTTCCGCCGGAAACGAACATTACCGGGCAGGCCCCGCGCATCGGTGTCTTTGTCTGCAACTGCGGCATCAACATCGGCGGCGTGGCCGATGTGCCGGCCGTGCGCGACTACGCCGGCACCCTGCCCCACGTGGTACATGTGGAAGACAACCTGTTCACCTGCTCCCAGGACAACCAGGTCCACCTGAAAGAGATCATAGCGGAGAAGAAGATCAACAGGGTAGTGGTGGCCTCGTGTTCGCCGCGCACCCACGAACCGCTCTTTCAGGAGACCATCCGCGAAGCAGGCCTGAACAAGTACCTGTTCGAAATGGCCAATATCCGCGACCAGAACACCTGGGTCCACATGAACAACCCGGACAAGGCCACGGCAAAGGCCAAGGACCTGGTGCGCATGGCCGTGGCCAAAGCCGCACATGTGGAGCCCCTCTATTCGGTGTCGGTGCCCATCACCAAGACAGCCCTGGTGGTCGGCGGCGGTACCGCCGGCATGGAGGCGGCCCTGGGCGTGGCCGATCAGGGTTGCCAGGTCCACCTGGTGGAACAGACCGGCGAGTTGGGCGGCAATGCCCGGAACCTGCGCAGCACCTGGCAGGGAGAACCTTTGTCCGAATACCTGGACGGGGCCATCAGCCGCATTGAGTCCCATCCCAACGTGACCCTCCATCTCAACAGCGAGGTCTCCGGTACAAAAGGCTCGTTGGGGAATTTCGAAACCACCCTCACCAACGGCAGCGGGAAGAAAGAGACCATCTTCCACGGGGTGGCCATCCTGGCCACCGGCGGCAAGGAGTACAAGCCTACCGAATTCCTTTACGGCAAGCACCCCAACGTCCTGACCCATCTGGACCTGGACAAGGCTCTGACCGAAGCGGATGAACGGCTGGACAACGCCAAAAGCGCTGTCTTCATTCAATGTGTGGGTTCGCGCAACGCCGATCGCCCTTATTGCAGCAAAATCTGCTGCACCCACAGCCTCAAGGGTGCTCTGGCCCTGAAAGAGAAGAATCCCAGGATGAAGGTCTACATCCTCTACCGGGATATTCGATCCTACGGATTCCGCGAGACCCTCTACCAGAAGGCACGCGAGATAGGGGTGATCTTCATCCGGTACGACGTGGAGCACCAGCCCAGCGTGGCCATGGACGGAGACGACACCTTGATGCTTACCGTCATCGACCATGTGCTGCGGCTGCCCATTCGCATCAAACCGGATCTGCTGGTGCTGGCCGCCGGGATCGTCAGCAGCGACAACCATGCGCTCTACGAACACTTCAAGGTGCCGGTGAACGCCGAAGGGTTCCTGGTGGAAGCCCACGCCAAGCTCCGGCCGGTGGATTTTGCTTCGGAAGGCATCTTCCTGGCCGGCCTGGCCCACTACCCCAAGCCATTGGAAGAAAGCATCGCCCAGGCCAAGGCGGCGGCGTCCCGCGCCATGACGGTGCTGGCCAAAGATTCTCTATCGGTGGGCGGTGTGGTCGCCACGGTGGAGACCGGCCGGTGTGCGGCGTGCCTCACCTGCGTGCGGGCATGCCCCTACAACATTCCGGAGGTGAATGAGCACTCCCATGCGGTGATCGACCCGGCCCAGTGCCACGGCTGCGGTACCTGCGCCGCCGAGTGTCCGGGCAAAGCGATCACGCTGAAGCACTTCACCGATGAGCAGTTGATCGCCAAGACCGAGGCGCTGTTCGCCAAGGGATAGGCGGAGAAAGGATAATCATGGTGTAAAAAAGGAATGCGGAAGCATTTCGGGCCGGCACAGAGGCCGGCCCTACGCCCTTATAATGAATTACAATCTTGTGTTGGTCTTCGTAGGGCCGGCCTCCGTGCCGGCCTGAAGCACCGGAATGGCGGTGTCAGTGACAACGAATGACTACCACGACCCATCAACAGAAAGGAATGATTATGGCGGCAGGCTTTGAACCAGAGGTAATCGCTTTTTGCTGCAAGTACTGCGCATATGCGGCCGGGGATCTGGCCGGCTCCATGCGCCTGAACTATCCCTCCAATGTCAAAGTCATCCAAGTACCCTGCAGCGGAAGGGTCGACATCGTGCACTTGCTGCGGGCCATCGAAGGCGGGGCCGACGCCGTCTACGTGGCGGGGTGACTGGAGGGTGAATGCCATTTCCTGGAAGGAAATATCCGAACCCGTAAAAAAGTGGAATACGTCCAAAAAATATTGAAAGAGATCGGCATCGAGCCCGAACGCGTGCAGATGTTCAACCTCTCGTCTGCCATGGGGCCCAGGTTCGCCGAAATCGCCACCGAGATGACCGAGAACACCCAGCAGAGTCGGAATTTTTTCCAACCCATTTGTCATCCTCCCGATCTGTATTATTATTACCAAAATCGTATGAATTCCAAAACAAGGAGGTGTCTGAATCGGGATAAACAATCGCCCCCTTTCAACGCCGCTGATTTGATGTACAACTTCTGGTAAACTTCGATTCGCCAACCGGATTGTCCGGAAACGACAGGGTTAAGGAGATTGAATGACAGCGTTTATCTATGAGTGGCTGAACAAACTCGGATATACCCACAACCTTCATCCGGCCGTAGTCCATTTTCCCATTGGGGTGGCCATGGTTTCAGCCATTGCGCTGTTCATTGCCCACAAGTTCAACAAGCCGGCCTTTGCCACAACCGCTTACCACTGCCAGCTATTCGGGCTGGTGGCCATGCCGTTTGTCATGTTCATCGGGTACATGGACTGGCAGCAATTCTACGGCGGGTCCCAAAATTGGCATATCGCACTCAAAATCTTATTGGCCTTTATCCTCACCGCTGCATTTTCCGGCAGCGCCATTGTGGGGCGGAAAGGGCAGCAAATGGGCCGCAGATTCACCTACACGACCTCGGTGGCGCTGATCATCGCCCTGAGCATCGGATACTTGGGTGGAGATCTTCTCTATGGGGGGTGAAACGGTGATACTGATTTCGAACCGAAGGCGCGCGGCATTTTTGGCCGTGGTCCTGATGGGATGGTTCGTGAGCATGATATATCCGGCCTGGGCCGCTGAGCCGTCTCGCAGCCAAGGGGCCGCAAATGTGCATCATGAGCAGGGCTTGAACGCCGCCGCAGATGGGGCCGCACCTGTGAGCGCGGAAGCGTCCGATACGGACAGCCAGGTCGCCGATAGGCTGGAAATGGTGGGAGGCCATAAAAGCGCGCACGTACACCAAGAAAAACCGGCCATGGAACTGGGGGTGACCGAAAAAATCGGTCAGACCGTTCCGCCGGATATCGTATTGATCGATGAGAACCAGCAGCGCCAAAAGCTGGGGGACATCGTTACAAAACCGGCGATTCTGGTGCTGGTGTACTACACCTGCCCGACGGTGTGCCCCACGATCCAGGCCAACCTGGCTTATGCGCTGAAGGACACTTCCCGGAAGCTGAGCGATGATTTCATGGTGATCTCCGTCAGTTTCGACAAGGCGGACACCCCCCGCGAATCCGGATACGCCCGGCGGAACTACACAAGCCTGCTGGGCGATCAGAACGGGGTCGACTGGCGTTTCTATACTGCTGACCAAGTCGACATCATGCGGCTGACAGACGCCGTGGGATTTCATTTTAAAGAGATGCACCCGAGAAATTTCGTTCACCCCAATTTGCTCACGGTCCTGTCCGGCCAACGCAAGGTGATCCGGTATCTCTACGGCGCGGAGTACCTCCCCTTCGACCTCACCATGGCCTTGACCGAAGCCAGCAAAAACACGCCCGGCATATCCATCAAGAAGATTGTTTCATATTGCTTCGACTACGATCCAAAAAACAAACGCTACGCCTTTAGACTGTTCCGGGTCATCGGCACCGTAACCCTGATGACCCTTGGGGGGGTGATGTTTTTTCTGTTGAGAAAACGCCGCGAAACTTAAAGAACAAACGCCTGGACCACGGTGGGCCTGACAAATAGAGGAAATCCCATGACGACGGAAACCTACAAACCCTTTCATCAGACCCCGATGCCGCCCAAGTACGACGGGGTATTGGGCTGGTTGATCACCTACGACCACAAGCGGATCGGCATGATGTACCTGACCACCCTGATGGTCTGGCTGTCGGCCGGCATCCTCCTGGGCCTGCTCATCCGCGTCGAGCTGATGGCGCGCGGTCAGACCATCATGGATGCCCAGACTTACAACGCCTTTTTCACCATGCACGGTGTGGTGATGATCTTCCTTTTCATCATTCCGGGGATTCCCGCGGTGTTCGGAAATTTCTTTCTTCCCATCCAGATCGGCGCCGATGACGTGTTCTTTCCGCGCATCAACCTGCTGTCGTACTACCTCTACCTGATCGGGGGGATCCTGGGAGTCCTGGCGCTCTTCTCCAAAGGGCCGCCCGATACCGGCTGGACCTTCTACGTGCCGTTCAGCGTCACCACGCGCTCGGATGTCTCCATCACCGTCTTTGCGGCTTTCATTCTGGGGATGTCTTCGATCCTTACGGGGTTGAACTTCATCACCACCATTCACCGCATGCGCGTCAAAGGCATGAAATGGTTTCAAATGCCGCTGTTTGCCTGGTCGCTCTATGCCACGAGCTGGGTCCAGGTGCTGGCCACCCCCATCGTGGGCATCACCCTGATTCTGGTGATCGTGGAGCGGCTGTTCGGCGTAGGCCTTTTCAATCCGGCCAAAGGCGGGGATCCGCTGCTGTACCAGCATCTGTTCTGGATGTACTCCCACCCGGCGGTCTATATCATGATCCTGCCGGCCATGGGAGTCGTTTCGGAGATCATTCCGGTGTTTTCACGCAAGTCGATCTTCGGCTACAAGGCCATCGTCCTCTCCAGCATGTGCATCGCCATCTTCGGCTCCCTGGTTTGGGCGCATCACATGTATGTCAGCGGCATGAGCGACCTGTCGGTAATGATCTTCTCCCTGCTGACCTTCATTGTCGCCGTCCCCAGCGCGGTGAAGGTATTCAGCTGGGTCTCGACCCTGTACAAGGGCTCTATCACCTTTTCGCCGCCCTTCTATCTCTCCCTGTGCTTCATCTACCTTTTCACCGTCGGGGGGCTGACCGGCCTGGTGCTCGGCTCAGCCGGAACTGACGTCCATGTCCACGACACCTATTTTGTGGTGGCCCATTTTCATTTTGTCATGTTCGGCGGGGCCGGATTCGGCTTCTTTGCCGCCATGCACTACTGGTGGCCCAAGATGTTCGGCCGGATGTACAACTTCAAGCGGGCTTATATCGCCATCACGCTGCTGCTGGTGGGATTTATGCTGCACTACATGCCCATGTTCGTCCTGGGTCTCAAAGGAATGCCGCGCCGGTATTATGATTACCTTCCCGAGTTTGAAAGCGGCAACCTTTTGGCCGGCATCGGCGCCGTGATCATGGTGTCGGGGCTGTTTCTGATGTTCGCCAACCTGTTGAAGGGCGCCATCAAGGGTGAAAAAGCGGCCGACGATCCGTGGGGCGGCACAACCCTGGAATGGTCCGTGCCGTCGCCGCCGCCGGTGCACAATTTCATGGCTGAACCCAGCGTCAAATCATACCCTTACGATTTTTCAGATGTATGGAAACGGATGAATCTCAAGACTTCTACGCCGCCCAAGAGTCAATAATTGAAACCTGAACTGCAACGGCGACCCGAGGAGAATGCCTTGAACACCAAAACAAAAGACAATACCGGCGCAAAATTCGGCATGTGGCTCTTTCTCTACTCCGAGATCATGCTCTTCACCGGCCTCTTCATTCTCTACGCAGCCTACTTCCGCGAATACCTCCCCGATTTCGTCAATGCCGGCAAAGAGCTTGACCTTCGCTACGGCGCGGTCAATACCCTCATTCTCCTTACCAGCAGTTTTACCGTAGCCGCCGCCATCACGGCGATTCGCAAAAAACAGGCGCAAGGCAGCCTGATCTTTCTGTGCATCTCCATTGCCTGCGGGATCATCTTTCTAATCAACAAATACTTCGAATGGGGCCATAAATTCTCACACGACATCTTCCCCAACTCAGCGACGCTCAACGCCGGGCCCAGGGGAGAGAATATCTTCTTCGGGCTCTACTATGTGATTACCGGCCTGCACGGTGTCCACATCATCGCCGGGCTGAGCCTGTTGATTACCGCGGCCTGGTTTGTCAAGAAAGGCAAAATCGTTGCCAGCGACTTCGTGTTCCTCGAAAATTCGGGGCTCTACTGGCACCTGGTGGATCTGATCTGGATCTTTATTTTTCCGCTGTTTTACCTCGTCATATAGAACGGTAACATCCGGACCTACGGACCCGGTATGGGATTATACCCTTTAATATGTAACAAAGCTGTTGAACCCTCCAACAAAGGAGTGACGAGTGAATGCTCATGACGGACATATTCTATCCTACGGCAAGCTGCTGGCGGTGCTGGGGGTGTTGTTTGTACTGACGGTGATAACGATCCTGGTCTCCACTGTCGATCTGGGGGCGGCCAATATCTGGGCAGCGCTGCTGATCGCGTCAGTCAAAGCGACCTTCGTGCTGCTCTTTTTCATGCATCTGAAATACGAGCGCAGCAAGGCGTTTGCCATCACCTTTGTTGTCACCGTATTTTGTGTGGCCCTGCTCATCGGGTTCTTGTTCTGGGACGTATCGTACCGCGTCTGATGCAACGATTGGGACAATACAGGAGAAGCAAATAATATGCTTACGGGTGTCCATCCAGAAATGGTAGATTGTGCTTTAGACCAAGGCCGCAGTGTTTTGGCCACCGCAGGCGTGGCAGCGCTACGTCGAGGATGGCCGAAACGCGAGAACGCCGGTCCGGGCCGCAAGATGCCGTTTCTGGATGGACACCAACGGACTGAGCGACAAAATCATCGAAAGGGAAAAAATGGGTTCTATTCTTGATCCGGTAGCCGGTGTGGACCGGGCCTTTTTATATATTTTCGGTTTCGCCTTTGCCCTGCTCACCTTCATCACCATCCTGATGATCTATTTCGTGATCCGTTTCCGGGCCAGCCGCCACCCTGTACCCGAAGACATTCGGGGCAATACGCTGCTGGAGGTGGTTTGGATGGCCATTCCCACCCTCATCGCCCTGTCCATGTTCTATATCGGATGGCAATCCTACATGGGGCTGCGCACCGTTCCGGAAGATGCCCTCACCATCGATACCACGGCCCAGATGTTTAACTGGACGTTCACTTATCCCAATGGCAAGGAGAGTGACAGCGAACTGGTGGTGCCCGAAGGCAGGGCCGTAAAACTGAACATTACGTCCAAGGACGTGCTCCACAGCCTCTCCATTCCCGCCCACCGCATCAAAATGGATGCAGTGCCCAATATGACCACCTATACCTGGTTCCGGGCTGACCGGCTGGGCGAATACAACATCCTGTGCACCGAATACTGCGGTGTGGCCCACTCACAAATGCTGGCCAAGCTGAAGGTCGTGCCCGAGGTCGAATACCTGGCCTGGCTGGACAAAACACCGGAGCCGGTTGCGCCTGCAAAAGCGGCCGAATCCGCAGTGCCCACCACGCCCCGGTTCGCCACCAAGGAGATGTTCGAAATCGGCGATAAGGTCAAATTCCGCTGGCACATCGAAGACAACCTGCTGAATATCATTCTCAGCGCAGAAACCCAGGGCTGGTTGGCCGTGGGTTTCAATCCTCAGCAGACCATGAAGGGGGCCAACTTCATTCTCGGCGCGGTGGTGGACGGCCAGGTACTGATGGCCGATCATTTCGGCACCGGCTACACCAAGCACGAAGAGGACCGGTCCATCGGTGGAGAGGCCGATGTGTTAAACGTTCACGGGAAAGAAGAAAACGGCGTCACCGAAATCGGCTTTTCCATACCGCTGGATTCCGGGGATGCCATGGACAGCAAAATTACGGCCGATGGGGAAACCATCATCCTCCTGGCTATGAATATGACCCAGGACAGCTTCAGAGTGCACCATAACTACCGTGCCAAATTCAAGGTCAATCTCAGCACCGGAGCTGCTCAGAAACTGAACTGACCCCAATGCTGAATATAAAAGATAGCAAAATAATTGAAGATGGATAACGCTGTCAATCATACACGCAGATTCGACATGGAACGGCTGGCCCTGTGGCTCCACCAGGTAAAGCTGCCCCTCAGCCTGGCCATCTGTGCTGCCACAATGACCGGATTCTTCCTTGGCCCCCAGCCGGTATCAACCGCGGCCATGCCGTTGTTTTTCGGCATCCTGATGCTCTCCGCCGGTTGCGCCGCTCTGAACAATTACCAGGACCGACACCTGGACAGCCGCTACGAGCGTACCTGCCAGCGCCCATTGCCCTCCGGTCGGATCGGTCCGAAACCGGCCCTTGGGGTGGCCGTGCTCTTGATCGGCATCGGTTTGGCGGAACTATCCCTGACCCATGCTGCAGCCGGTTTCTTTGGTTTTAGCGGAATGTGCTGCTACAACTTCCTTTATACGCCGTTGAAGCGCAAGACCATATGGGCATTGCTGCCCGGTGTGGTTTGCGGCATGCTGCCGCCGCTCATTGGGTGGGTAACAGCCGGCGGGTCTCCGTTTCGGCTTGAAATCGTGTTGTTGATGGCGCTGTTCGCCGTCTGGCAAATTCCCCACTTCTGGTTGCTGATACTCAGCCACGACGATGAATTCAGCGGCAAGGCGCCCTTTAAGTCGGCCAACAGGCTGGCAACGATGCAAATCGAACGAATTCTGATGGTGTGGATATCGTGCCTGGGCACCTTGATCCTCTGTCTGCCGTTGGCGGGTCTGATCCGCACCCCCTGGATCATCGCGACGCTTTTGGCCATCACCACCGTCATGACCGTCAGTTTTCTCTATACCTTTCTCAAGAGCGGCCTAAAGAGCCGCAGCCAGGGTCTCTTTATTATATTGAACAGCACCGTTTTTCTCTGCCTCACGCTCATGGCCACGGATCGCCTCAGCATCGTCTTCGGCGTGCTAATCGCCACTCAATAGGCGTCAACCGATCGAATTACCCTTCTACGCAATTTGCTTACATCGCGTCTCACGGGTGAAGCAAAGCAGTACTAGCGCCAGCGCCACCCAGGCCAGCATCATGGAGAATCCGGCCTGGTAGGCATGCAGTCCGTAAATCTTGACGCCGCCTTGCATCCGCCCCTGCCACTGCACGTCCAGCATCCAGCCCACTGCCGGTTGAAGTACCATGGGGCCCATCATCACGCCCATGTTGATGACGCCGGAGATGGTTCCGGCCAGGTGGCCGGGAACCGACTCTTTGGCAAAGGCAAAGCTGATGATCATGGCGCCGGAATTAAAGCCAGCGATCAACAGGGCGGCAATGCGCATGGACAGCGGAAGATTTTCGATATAAAGCGCAGCCGCCCATCCCAGCAACGTCAGTGCGCATCCGGCGATATAAAGTGGTTTGCGGTATCCCCATCGATCTGAAAACCATCCGAAAAGCGGACCACCCAAGGCCCATGCCACCAGGACGGCGGAGGTGACCATCGCAGCCTTTGAAGCGGACAGACCGTAATGGGTGGTCAGATAGGGAACGCCCCACAAGCCTGAAAAAGTCAACACGCTTCCAACAATTGCGCCGGGTATGACAAACAGAAGCAAGGTGTTTCGATATCTGAACACCTTCAGGATACCTTTGACCACGCTCATGCTGACCAGCCGTGACCCGCCGCCCATTGCGCAGGCGGTATGGTCTGCATACCCCTTCTGGCAGGGATTATCCCGGATAAATACCCAGATGGCAATGCAGATGCCGAACGTAACCAGGGCCGATGCAGTGATGACACTGCGCCAACCATAGATATTGATGAGCAGGCGCAGCGGGGTTCCGGCGAAGACGGCGCCGATGATGCCGCATAGCAACGCCATGCCCGATGCCATGGCATAGAAGCGCTGGGGGAACCAGCAGTTGGAGAGTTTGAGCATCCCCACGAAGGCAACGGCGACAGAGCCGCCGATGAGCAGACGCCCGATACTGGCCCATGCGAGATTGGGCGCCAGAGCGAAGAGCAGCGTGCCGACACTGGCCACCATCGCCCCTGCGCTTAAAAGGCGGCGCGGTCCCAGAGTGTCCGCAAGAATACCGGTTGGAATCTGCATGGCGACATAGCTGTAGAAATAGTAACCGGACAGGTTCCCCAGGGCAGCGGCGCTGATCTGAAATTCCCGCATCAGTTCGGTGGTCATCACGGCCGGCGCCACACGATGGAAAAAACCCATCAGGTAAAAGAGCGCCCCTAGTCCCCAGATGAACCAGGAGAGGCGCAGGGGCGGCGGTGGCGCATTTTGGCTATTGTTGGATTGCCCGTTGCTCATTTGTTTCTTTCCAGTCCGTTTCCCTGAGGATTGTCCCAAAGTGCTGCCTCAATGATGCAAAGGTCCTCATATCCTTTTGCCATTATTTTTATGCAACTATAGGGTTTATGCCACATCGGGGAGTGTTTTGCGACAGACGATCTGGGCCACGGCCCGGCGGGGTTTCTTTTTGATACCTTCAAAATAGTGCAGGATCTCCCAATCCTGGAACCAGCCTTTGAGCTCTTGCGACGCCAGGAGATGATCGGGATTGCAGGGTTTGCCGAACCGCCGCTGGTCCTTGGTAAACGTTTCGTACATTAACAGGCCGCCGTCCCGGATGGATTTTCGTATGGCGGGAATAAGCGGCCGATGCAGATAGCGAAAAACCATGATGCCCCCCGCCTCAAGGCTTTCCAGGGGATTTGCCCCGGCGGCTTCCAGGTCCATTTGGCGGATGTCGGCAGCCACACCGGCCTGCCGGGCCAGGTCCCGGGCTTGAGCCAAACGCGTACTGGAGCGGTCGATCAAAACCGTCGGGATACCGCTGGCCGCCAGAAACAGACCGTTGCGGCCCTGGCCACAGGCCAGGTCGATGATCGGACCGAGCTGCGCCGCCTTTTGGAATAGCGTCCAATATTCGGCCAGCAGCGATGCCGGCTTGAAGATACGCTGCACCATACTTTAACCCTATCGTTGCATAAATATGATGACAAAAGCACTATAAGGTCTTATGTGCCCTAAACAAACAGCTTTTTTTGAATTCTTTCGAGCACTATCGTTGCTGGACGGCACCCTTGGCGCCTTGCCTCTGGGGCCCTCCGGCTATTGCAACGATAGGGTAAACCCTTGCATAAAAATGATGGCAATGGTTTTCATTGCACAATTTCATGTTGACTTATTATGAAAACACACTTATTAATTACGTTAAATAAACAACTTTTTAAATAGTGGATTCAGTTTAATGAAGATCAGCCAGGAACAAAAGATAGAGAACCACAAGGCCATCATCCGTGCCGCAGTAGCGGTCATGACTGAAAAAGGATTTAAATCCGCGACGATGCAGCAGATTGCCAAAACAGCGGGGATGGGCAGCGCCACCATTTACAACTATTTCGCCACCAAAGAGGCCATCTTGTTCGGCTACTACGAAGAGCACCTGCAGGCCTGTATCGAGGCGCTCAGGTCCGTAGAAGAATTCAGCAATTTCAGCCTTCAGGAACAGCTCCACACCTTGTTCGAAACAAGCCTGGAGCTTTTGGCCGCCGACCGGGAGTTTGTGGCCGAGACCTTTGGACGCGTGCTGCTGCGCGGAAGCCGCGATTGGGCGCGGATCAAACCGATCCGGGCGCTGTTCCTCGCGGCGGTGGACGACATGCTGGATGCCGCCGCCGAGGTGGGTGAAATCCCTGAACCCGTATTCCAGGAATTGACCTGCCAGTTGTTCATGGATGCCTATATTGCGGCCGTGCACTACTGGCTGGCGGATACCACAAAGGGATTCGAAAACACCAGTATGGTGATCGACCGGGGCCTGGATCTGGCCTGTGCCATGCTCAAGGCCGGTATTTCCAACAAGATCTTTGATCTGGCGGTCTTCTTTTTCAAAAACCATGTCCTGACCCACCTGGACCGCTTCATCGAGCCGGTGCGAGCGGCTGGAAGGGCCAAACGGCGCTTTATGGAGGAGATAGATGCCCGCTAAGCCGCCTTTGGGCAAAGTCGGCCGCGCTTTGTCCGGCGGACACACCGCCGCCAAGGTCGGCACCAAGGTGCTGGCCTACTATGCCAAACGCCCCTTTCTCTCACAGGAGGGGCGGCGCCAGGCCCAGGAAACGGCGGCGCGTCAGGGCGCCCAGACCCTGTTTCAGGGGTTGAGCCTGCTGCGCGGCACAGCATTGAAGATGGCCCAGCAGCTCAGCCTGGAGATGGATCTGCTGCCTGAAGCCGCCTGCCGTGAGCTCTCCAAGGCCTATCACCAGGTTCCGCCCATCAACCGCGCGCTGGTACGTAAGGCCATCAGCGCCGCATTGGGCAGTCCTCCTGAAAGTCTGTTCAAGCGCTTCGACCTGGATGCGTTTGCCGCTGCCAGCCTGGGTCAAGTCCATTTGGCCTTCACCTATGAAGACGCACCCCTGGCTGTCAAAATCCAGTATCCGGGCATTGCCCGCACCATCGACAGCGATGTGGGGTTGTTGAAACAGCTGCTGCGGCCCATGGTCAAAAGCGAGGACCTGATGCCCACCCTCAATGAGGTGGCCCAGCGCCTGGGCGAGGAAGTGGATTATCTTCAGGAGGCCGAGCATCTGCGTTTCTTTGCCGATCGGCTGAACATCCCGGGCATTCGCATCCCCCAGGTGAACACGCCGTTTAGCGCAGCGACAGTGCTGAGCACCGCGCTGATGCCGGGCAAGCCCCTGGATCTGTGGTTGCAGACCAATCCAAGTCAACAGGCCAAAGACGAGATCGCCCGCAAGCTCGACAAACTGTTTTTGCAGAGTCTTTATGAATTGAACGCCATCCATGCCGATCCCAATCCCGGCAACTTCATCATCGCCGACGATTTAACCATCGGCCTGGTGGACTTCGGCTGCATCAAACGACTCGCCCCGGAATTCGTGGAGCACTACCGCAAGCTGGCCCTGGCCGCCGCCCACCACGAAGCCGGCGCCCACTACGCCCAGATGATCGCACTGGGCTTCATACCGCCCGATCTCCCGCCGGAGGTGGCGCACGAGATCCGCACCATCTCAGACACGGTGGGGCGCTGGTTCGGCCGTCTTTTTCAGGAGGAAACGTTCGACTTCACCGAGCAGACCGGGTTTATCACCGAGGGCAAGCAGGTGATGCGGCGATTCAACCATCTGCGCCGTCACCTGCGCATCAATCCTGAAATGATCTTTCTGGATCGTACGCGCTATGGGCTGCTGCGCATCTTTGAAATGCTGGGGGCCCGGGTGCGCTTTCGCAACCCTTACGAATGGTGAGGACCCCATGGACGCAATCCTCGACCGTAATGAACTGGCTCCATTTCTTAAAGACGCCGACCACGTGGACATCAAGAAGATCGACGCCCACACCAGCCTGCGCGCTTTCATCGCCGGCATGCTCTCTTACTATCCCTGGTGGATAGTGACGCTCTACCGGCTCCGTGAGCTGCTGGTGGGTTTGCTGGGACTGGTCCGACACGACAAACCAGAGACCCTGCCCTGTCTGGCGGCAGAGGATATCTCTTTTACACCGGGTGAGCGGGCCACCTTTTTTATCGTCCGCCAAGCAGATGAAGAAAACTACTGGATTTCCGAGACCCCGCCGGACAGGCACCTATCGGCTTATTTCGGCGTCATCATGGAGAAGTCGGATTCCGCCGCCAGACGCTTTACTGTTTTCACTGCTATCCGGTACCTGCACTGGACCGGTCCGGTCTACTTCAATCTCATCCGTCCCTTCCACCATCTGGTGGTGTGGCGGATGATGAAGGCCGCATCTAAAAATCCTGTTGCATAAAAAAGATAGACAACGATTGAAAAACGGCGGGAGCTGTCACGTTAAACCGTATAAGGACGGCCTACGAGGAATAAACCGATGGTGAACTGGAGGATTGGGCCTATGGTAGGCTATCTTTTTTATGCAACGCAGGGGAAAAGATGACGGCAATATGATTGAAAAACATTGCTATAGACAACGGTTGAAGGAGAAGAATATGACATCGCAAAAGGTGACGGACTGCATTCTGCTCGATCGCTTCTCTTTAAAGGAGCGCATCGTGATGAGAACCCTTTGGACGGCGTTCACAGTCGTCGGGGCCTATGGGATTAATCTTCAGTCTCCGTTGTGGGCCGTCCTCTATCTTGTATTGACGCTTTTGGGATTCGCCCTGGTGGTGCTTCCGGCCTTGTGCGCCCACTGCCCTTATCCCTCGCAGCACGGCACCTGCCTGTTCATGCCGCCGGGTGTCATCAGGCGTTTTTATCCTTACAAGGGACCCGACATGAGCACCAAGGGAAAAATCGGCGCCTTTGCCGCCATGGCGGGTATGGTGATCATGCCCAACTTCTGGCTTGTCTCCGACCCGCTTTTGCTGCTGCTCTTCTGGGTTTTTGCCCTTCCCGCGCTGGCAGCTTTTCCCCGACACTTTTGCAAACGCTGCCGCCATTTCAGCTGCCCCATGAACAAAGCCCAAAGTCCACAGGCTTCGTAGCAGTTGCACAGAGCGGCACGGCAGCTGCATTCGCCCGGCCGGCAGAGGCACGCGGCCACCTGCCCGCCGGGACTTTCTCATGCTAGTCTTTTTTCTTCCGGATGGCGCGAATCTGTTTTTCGACCGATTCGAGCTCCGCTTTCAAATACGTTTTGTAGTTCTCCAGGCGCCAGTCGGACGGTTCTCTGCCGATGCAGCCGCAACCGCAAGCCGCCGGTTGTGTCGCCATGGCAAAATGACCTGGGTGATGATGGGGAGTTGTGCAACACATGATGAAACCTCCTTTTGTTTCATTATTTAATTATATTAGCATATGCTAATTTAAAGGGCCAAACAAAATGGCCCTATCCGGATACGAACCGTTCACCCATGGTTTGGGCCATAAGGGCGCGATACTTTCCGATGCCTTCTTTATCGATGGAGTAATGCATAAAAGTTCCCTTGCGCTCGCCTTTGACCAGTCCCGCCTGCCGCAGAATGCGCAAATGCTGTGAAACGGCCGATTGGGTAACCTCCAATTTTTCAGCCAGCGCACCGACGCATAGAAAGGTCTCGCCATCGCACTCACCGCCGCAAAAAACGATGGATTGGCCGGAGAGCAGTTTCAACAGCCTCAGGCGCGTTGGATCGGCAAAGGCCTTGAAAATATCGGACAAGTTTTGTAAATTGGCATCCATATTAGTATTTGCTAATATACTGTACGATTTCCTGCATGTCAATCAATAATTCATTGTTTTACGCCCTGTAAAAGTATGGCAACGCGACCAGGACCACCCCTATCACAATCAAAAGAAAGATATTGGCGACGAAATAAGGGATGATCATCAGTCCCAGACCACTTAAAAGTGGAATAAATAATCCCTGCTTCTTGCCATAAATAAAAAAACCCAACCCGATCGACCCGAAGATTATTCCCCACACAATAGCCGATGGATTGATCATGCTTTCCTCCCTCGCAGCTGTTTGATATGGACATGCATAATTAAGATGGCATAAAACCAAAACGTTCCTCAAGTGCGCCCTTGTTTTATCGCTCGAAACAGATCCAGACAAGCTGTTTGTTCATTGGGCCCAAAGCTTCCCAATTTTTTGCCATCTTTTTAAGCAACCATGAGGGACAATTGGTCGAGCGCATGGCAAGCTGTGCCCCCCTGCACAATGCTTGATCGCCTGTCGGCCGGCTGGGGGATGCAATCCGGCATTAAAAGCTTATTTTATTCAAGGTTATTTTTTAATGACCAGCATGTACAAAGCGGCAGAAGGTTCCGGGACTGTGAAAAGGAGGTTGTCATGACAGCGATCATTGACGCCCATGCGCATTGCGGTGTGATGGATCGTAGCTTTGCGCAGTCCTTCGAAGACTATGCGGGACATGTTGCCGGAACGCCCATTGGAGGTGTGGCTTTTTATTCGCCGGTGTTGGAAATATACGACCGCTCTGATGCCCGCTTCAGAGACACCCCGGCATGGCAGGAGCGCCGCCGGCAGAGCAACGCCCATCTGCTGGCATTGGGATCTTCCAAGCTGAAGGTTTATCCTTATTTCTTCATCTGGAACGATTTTGCCGTGGCACAGCTCAAACCCGAGCATTGCGGGATCAAATGGCACCGCCATGCCGGCGAACCGGTCTATCGCTATGATGACCCGAAATGCAAAGCGGCCCTGGACGAGATCCGCACCCGGCAACTGCCGGTGGTGCTTGAAGAGGAGTTGGCCAACACCTTGCAGTTCATTCAGGACCTGGCTCAGGGGATCCGGGTGATTATTCCTCATCTGGGCGGGCTCAACGGTGGATTTCATGCCATTGCCGAAGCGGGCCTGTGGGAGATGGAGAATGTATGGGCGGATACCGCCTTGGCCTCTCCGGGTGAAATCAGGGAATACATTTTGCGCTACGGCCACCAGCGGGTGATGTTCGGTTCGGACTATCCTTTCGGCCATCCGGCCGATGAGCTGGACAAGGTCCGCAGCTTGGACCTCGAACCGGAGATTGAAGCCGCAGTGGCGGGTGGCAATTTTCTTCGTCTCCAGGACAGTGTGGGTTGATGAGATGGCATGACAGGCGCAGGAGAACGATATGCATGTGATTGAAGCGCGCAACGTGGTCAAACGCTTCGGAGAATTCACCGCCGTGGACGGTGTGAGTTTCACCGTGGAAAGTGGCGAGTTCTTCGGCCTGCTGGGTCCCAACGGCGCCGGCAAGACCTCGGCCATTCGCATGATGTACGGGTTTTCTCCGGTCACCAGCGGACAGATGCTGATCTTTGGTTTGGATATCCACAGCGACTGGCGCACCATCCGATCGCGATTGGGCATCTGCCAGCAGGAGAATACCCTGGACCCCGATCTGACCGTGGAACAGAACCTGCTGCTCTACGCCCGATATTATGAGATGGAGCGGTCCATCATCCGGGAACGTGCCGAAGAACTCCTAAGCTTCTTTGCCCTGTCCAATAAGCGCAAGGCCAAAGTGGCCGAGCTTTCCGGCGGGCTGGCCAGGCGGCTGCAGTTGGCCCGGGCCATGATCGCCGATCCAGAACTGCTCATTTTGGACGAACCGACCACCGGTCTGGACCCCCAGTCCCGCCACCAGCTATGGGACCGGTTGGCCGAGCTCAAGAAGCGCGGCCTGACCATGCTGCTGACCACCCACTATATGGATGAGGCCGAGAGTCTCTGCGACCGGCTGCTGATCATGGACCGCGGCCGCATTCTGGCCCAGGGCAGACCGCGGGATCTGATCACCGAGCATGCCGCCAACAGTGTCATCGAAATACAGGGGCCGGACGGGGATCTGAGAGAGTTTATCCGCCAGCGCGGCAGTCGGCATGAAGACCTGGGTGGGCGAATCATCGTTTACACCGAGGCTGACGGCGCCCTGGAAAGCGATGTGCGCGAAAGCTTCTGCTCGGAATCGTGTCTCTTCCGACCGGGGAACCTGGAAGATGTCTTTCTGCGCCTCACCGGAAGGGAGCTTCGCGAATGAACCGGGTCGAACTTGCCGCCATAACCCTGCGCTTCCGACACGTCTGGATGCGGAACCTGGTGACCTACCGGCGCATCTGGCGCATCAATTTCCTGGTGCCGCTGCTGGAGCCCGCTTTTTACATCCTGGCCTTCGGGTTGGGATTTTCGGGGCTGATCGGCGGGGTGGATTACGCCGGGAGGCACATGGCCTACATCCAGTTCATGGCGCCGGCCCTGGTGGCCACGGCCTGCATGTGGAATGCCTTCTTCGAGACCACCTACGCCTCGTTTGTAAGGATGTACTACCAGAATACCTTCGACGGCATCTTGGCCACGCCGGTGAGCCTGGAAGAGATGATCATCGCCGAGATCGTCTGGGCGGCTTCCAAAGCCGCTGCTGCGGTGACGGTAATGCTGACCGTGCTGATTCCCCTGGGCTACGCGGCTTTCCCAGGCGCACTGATGTGCATTCCCCTTGCATTCGGCGCCGGATTGGCCTTCGGGGCCATTGGGATGTTCTTTACCGGTTACCACCTGGTTGAGTTGACACGCTTTTTCTGCATCGGGGCTATGGAATCCAACCCGGTATTCAATCTCATCTACCTGGTCGTCTTCACTGTGGTTTTCGGCTATCTTGGCTTATGGGCCATGAAGCGACGACTGATCAAATAAGAACGGATGCATTTGATCCGGCGCATCCTTCATTCGACGGCCAGTCCATATCCCCCTGTCACTTCGTCCCCCGATTATTCCACTTTGTCGCTTTTTAATTGAGGCTTTTGGAAAAGCAATCCAGTATTTTTCCAGCCTGGGGGAAGGCATCTATTCAGAATGAATTGAAAGGAGTAGAACATGAAATTGAATACCAAAAACAAACGTGTCTGGATGGCAATGGCCATCGCCATGCTGCTCATGGTATGGGCTGCTTCCACCGGCTGCTCGCATCAGAAACCCGCACCTGTACAACCCTCCCTTTATGAGCGTCTCGGCGGGGTCAACAACATCGCCGTCGTAATCGACGATGTCATCGAGCGTGCTTACGTCGATCCTGTCTTTGCCGCCAATCCGAAGATTCATGCCGCTCACCAGCGCTTTCCCAAAGCGGCGTATAAATATAATGCCACGGCCCTGGCATGCCAGGTGATGGGCGGTCCCCAGGTCTATACCGGGCGCAGTCTGAAAGAAGCCCATCAGCACTTGGGTATCATCGAAAAGGAGTGGACGGCGCTCATTAAAATATTCCATGACAGCATGGATAGCTTCAAAGTGCCGGCCAAAGAACAAGCGGAAATTATCGCGATCCTGGAAGCCAGCAAAGCCGACGTTATGGCACCGGGCGCCCAGTAGCGGCACCCTTTAAAACGAGGTCGCCATACAACCGATCCGCAATCACCAATGAACCCGCCTCTGCCGGTCTCGCTCCCCATACGGGGTGAGACCGGCAGGTTCCCCAACGCCGGCAGTTTAAAACCGGCCCCGCAACGTTCCTGTTTTCAAATCCTGTAAAAGGTATAAAGTTGAGACCATTGAGGCACGTGCCTTTCTGTGCATAACGGCGCCGAATTTCAAGCGCATCGATCTGTACGTGGCCCTGGAACTGCCCGCCATGTATATCATCAGCCAATTGAGCCCGTCACAACAGGCCAGGATTGCCAAAATCGACAAACCGATGATGTCCATCTCGGTGGATTTCATTGTAAACCTGGATAACCGCAAATCGGAAACCCTGCAGAAGAAAGTAAAATATGGCTTGCAGTTGATTAAAAAAAGCGGCATCTACCAGCAAATAGTGGACCGATACTACGGCAAGGGATAAGCGTCCGCCTGAGTCGCTCCCCACTACCAGCGGCAATTCCACACCCCGCAAGAAGGGCCCGGCTTATGCTTCTCTCTGAGAAATAGCCCGCACGTCGGGCTGAACTTGAAAGAGCCAACATTTGGGGATAGCTTCAAAACCTGTCTTGTCTAATCCAAATCATCTTTTTTCTTTAGCAAAGCTTCAAATGATGCTTTTGCATCCGGGGAAAATTCATGAAATTGATTTAGCTTGTCACATGGTTGCTCATCACAAGTTGAACAGTTTTCAACTGACTTTGTGATACCACACTTTCTAACTTCACAGGTATCACAAAAACCGATGCGCCTGCCCCCCGAAGAAAGACATCCATCACAATTGATTTCTTCAGGCTTGAAGTAGATCCCAAATTTATCGGCTATTCGTTTTGCAGCCTTTTCCCGTGCAATATCATCATCATTTTGAGTGGCGATGTATTGTGGGCAGCTTGTGCACACCAGGCCACAATAGGCGATCATCTCTTGCATGACATTCAACCTTTCTTAAGGGTATTTCTGACGAATTTCTCAGTGGTGAGAGAACTGATACCACTGGAGAAAAGGATCATATTACAGCAAAAGCTGCACCGGCCGGACCCTGCGATTCCAACAAAGCGTGTTTATGCTACGCTTATATTTCTTTCTCATAAACAGGGTTAATCCAATATTTCTATCGACTTACCAGGTCGCGCAAACTCGTGATACATATCTTCGACAAAAGTAATCAATTCCGACGCTTCAAGATCTTGAGGAACGATTAGATTACTTTCAGGCACCTTGACACCTTCACCTACTCGAAAAGCGACCCAACGCTTTTCTTTGCGGATAATTTCTACGACGAATCTATCATAAATGTTAAATTTCATATCCATTCAAAGGCATAACCATTGACGATCAGATCAATGTATCCTGACAATTAGATACGGAGGGTGTTTTCGGGGTGGAACTGAAAATCTTTATAGAATAAGTGACATGAATGCGTCAAGCTTTACCGCAATTCATCAAAAAATTTTCAATATGATATTAATATGATAGCCAATTTTTATCTGTTCCCACAGCAATAGCCGTCCCCCTTGACGCGCCATAAAAAGGCGAAATCATGAAACCGACTCCCCAATGGCACAATCGTGATGCAGCCCAGCGTCTCAAGCCGAATGACTGCTCTGATATACAGCCTGACGGTCCACCTCCTTAAAAAGGGGGAAATCGGTTTATCTGCATGCAAATCCTCTCTCTTCCGGATCGATCGGTTATCGGTAAGCGGTAATTAGGGCATGAATTTTGCTGTTCAATCGCTCGAGATAAGGTTGCCGCGCCATTGGCTCCATGGAATCAACGGGCTGGGGCGCTCGAACCCAGTCCGCAGATTTGGCGATCCTTTGGAGGTGCCAAAAATTGTTACGGTTCTGTCGTAAAACGGCAATTGCCGGCGTCCATTTGTATTCTACCAAGCGGGATACCGCACAACGCAATAATTTTAGAGGATCGACTGTGAAGCGATTAGCGACTCTGGTTTTAATCCTTTGTGTGCTGATGTCCTCCGCATCAGCGTTTGGCAATGAAATCGATACCGGCGCCCCGCCTGCCTGGGTGATCCGGCAGGACTGGCAGGAACCTGCTGTAATGCCGGAAGCTCAAATCAGCGACGGCGTTCATTTCCTGCTCCTCGACCGACAGGTCCGGATCACACGTCAACAGACCCGCAAGTACTGCCACGTGGTTAAAAAGGTCCTCGACCCCCAGGGGGTCGAAAACGCCTCCGAGATCTACATCAGCTTCGATCCGACTTATGCGCATCTGACGATCCACAGCATACGGATCCACCGTGACGGCAAACCCATCGACCAGCTGCATCTGGAAAAGATGCGCGTCATCCAGCGCGAATCCGATCTGGAGCGCCGTATGTACAACGGCGAAAAAACCGCCACCATTATTCTGGAAGACATCCGTCCCGGCGATTGCATCGAATACGCCTATACCATCACAGGGAGCAATCCGGTCTTCGAAGACCGCTATATGGCGGAAGTCGACACGGCCTGGGCCGTACCACTGGAGACGCTTCGCTATCGCTGGATCTTCGCCAATGGCCGGCCCGTGTTCCATAAAACCTTTGGATGCCGCCGGAACCTGGAAGTGCGCAATATCCAAAACGGTATCGAGTACCGTTACTCGGACCAGGCGATCGATGCGGTGCTGGCCGATGAAGACCTGCCCGCCTGGTTCAAACCCTATCCACGGATTCAGATCAGCCAGTTTTCCAGCTGGGCCGAAGTCGCCGATTGGGGCGAAGCCTTGTATCGCCTCCCCCGTCGTCTTCCGCCAACTCTGGAGGCGAGAATCGAAGAATTGAAGCAGTCCGGTACAACGGCTGAAAAGATCGCCGCCGCCCTCTGCCTGGTCCAAAACGAGATCCGCTATCTGGGTATGGAGATCGGAGCAGGCTCCTACCAGCCCACTGCGCCGGATATCACCTATAAACGCAGATTCGGCGACTGCAAAGACAAATCCATCCTGCTGTGCACCCTGCTCGACCAAATGGGGATCCCGGCCAAGCCGGCCCTGGTGAATACTTACCAGCGGGACAGAATTGGAGACACGCTGCCGTCGCCGCTGGCCTTCAACCACGTCATCGTCAGAGTTCAGGACCAGGACAGGCTTTATTGGATCGATCCCACCGCCTATTGCCAATCCGTGCCCCTGGACCAGCAATACCAGGCGCTCTACGGCAAGGCGCTCGTCCTGGACAGCGGTGTCCGGGCCTTGGCCGATACTGGAAAGCGTAAACTTTCCCAACCGGCCAAGGAGATCCATGAAGCGTTCGACCTGACTGAAGGGGTCAACCGGACCGCGGTTTTGACCGTCCGAACGACCTTCAGAGGACGGGAGGCGGACTGGTTTCGCAACCAGATCAAGTCTTCGAGTATCCGGCAGACCGCCAAGTCCTATTTGAATTTCTACGCCGCCGATTATCCTGGTATCACCGAGCGCAAGCCCATGACGGTGGACGACAATCCCGCGGCCAACACCATCGTCGTTACCGAATTCTACCGAATACCGGAATTCTGGAGATCATCGCAAGATCGCAAGCAGTCGGTGGCAGAGGTGACTTCCAGCGATTTCCGTTCTCTTTTCCGGCTGCCGGACACCACTTTCCGCAACATGCCCATCGGCGTGAAGCATCCGCAATACGTCACCCAACGCACGACCATCAAACTGCCTGAACCCTGGTACATCGCGCCTGAACACGGCATGGTGGAGAACGACACCCTGCGTTTCAGCTATGCCGCCGCCTATGCGGATAACGTGCTGACGCTATCCTACGACTATCGCTCCAAGCAGGATTTTGTGACGGCCGCCAGAAGTTCCGACTACATCGCCGACCTGAAACGCATCAAACGTCAAATCGGCTACTCCCTCACATGGTCTGAACAAGGGCCGGAAATAAGCGGGTTTATGATCGGCGCGGCAATGGCGGGTCTGCTACTCGCTGCAGGGCTTGGTATGGCCGCCTGGCGGTACGATCCGATGGCCATGCGCCATCTGCAATCCCACCCGAATAATTCGGCCTTGACCGGATTGGGCGGTTGGCTGGTTCTGGTGATGCTGGGCCTGATCGCAAGACCGCTGGTCATGGCCAAAGGAATCGCGGACCTGCGGCCTGCGTTCTGGACCGACTATTGGGAGCACGCCGAAGCGATGGTGCGGACGGGCCATTTAACTGTGTTCAAAATCCTGGTGGGCGGCGAGCTGGTCTTCAACATGATGCTGCTCTCATTGTCGCTGATCCTGCTGGTGCTTTTTTTCAAAAAGCGCACTGCATTTCCCGGCCTGTTTATCGGCATCATGTTTTTCAATGCGCTGGTCCTATCAGTGGACACCATCCTAAGCGGATACCTCCTGGAAGAGGCCAACACTCTCGCACCGGACGATAGCGGTCAATTGGTCCGCACCGTCATCTACACCGTCATCTGGAGCCTGTACATGCTCAAATCCGAAAGGGTCCGGCTGACCTTCCGAAACCGGCGCCGATCCATGCCCCGCCCCGAACCGGCCGCCGCTCCCCTCGCAATCGAATCGGAGGCATCCGCCTATTCGTAATCCCGTATCGGGTCCGATGCCGGCTGCGACATTTCGTCAGCCTCAACGTGGACGTCACCTGCTGTACCCCCACACAGGCTGTGCTTTTTCTTTCATGGAAACGTGTAGAAGGTTGGGCTGAATTTGAGAAGCACAAAATTCACGGCTGGTTTCCGACCCTGCCGACCTGATCTGCGGGTTGCCTTCCCCATCTTCGGCTGTTGCTGATGTGGATTTGTGTATCTTTTGATTCGGTGATCATTGTTGGGCTTCGCGGTGCCCAGCGGATAGGGTGCATAAGACGGAAAGCAAATCGATGCGGCGGTAAAAAAGAGGCCGCAACCGATGATGGGTTGCGGCCTGAAATTTCTTGTGGTGGCGATGCAGGGACTCAATTAATAATATTAACTTGTTGTTTTATTATTATATTATCACTACTTAGTTTATGAGCTACCCCTAATGTTACCCCTAATAAATATTACCTTGAAAATCTTGTTTGTGAACCGGAAACAAAAACCTTAACTGATTTAATTTTTCACCATGAAACAAATAAAGCAACATTGCAGATATAGAAATGGCTTCTGCTCAAAACTGCAAAGTTTCACTTGGTTTGAAACCACTTGCAGGATAGTTTAAAATTAACGTTTGGGATAATTCAGATCCTAATATTTGTGACTCGGATTAATATAGGGACAAAACTCATCTTGCTCCTAAGTACTAATTAGGGGTTTGCTAGGAAGTGTGCGACATCACTAACTATGGCCCTTTTTTTAAAGAAAATGGGGTAACACCTTTGCCGGTTTAACGATGGCGATCAGACGATGATTTTCCATCCACTTA